>NZ_CAJQZB010000017.1:0-114807 GCF_907164545.1 Paraburkholderia gardini
GCCGGTCTTGCCGACCGTGCACAACGCCGTGTTGCCCGCCGTCACGCCCGACAGGGCGACGGATTTCTTCGGTTTGAATGCGCCGCTTCCGACCGGTGCCGCGGCTTGTGTCGTCTCGCTCATCTCCAGCAATCTCCTGTATATCCGCTCATTTTCGTGGCGGCGGTATGTCGATTACCTGCGGCCTGACAGTCGCGGCTTTCCAGCGAAAAGTCGCGCTTCTGGATGAATGCATTGCGTCGATCGGTCACGAGACGGCGCTCCCGGTTGCAACCTGGGTTGCGAACAGCGGCGCGGCTTCGTCGGGCACGGCGCGGCCGGTCGAACGCGCGCGGCGCAGCACCGACCAGTAGTAGCGATAGCTCGCGCGGTCGTGGAGCGTGTCGTGGTGACGCGTGGGGCCCCATTGCGCCGATTGCGCGGCAAGCAGGATCTCGGCAGCGGTGGTGATCTCCGCGTCGCGCGGTGCGAACGCCGCGACGATCGCTTCGATCTGCGCGGGGTGAATGCTCCACATGCGCGTGTAGCCGAATTCGTTGCGGGCGCGGCTCGCGTCGTTCGCGACGACGCTCATGTCGCGCACTTCAGTGCTGACATTGTGCGACGGCACCTTGCCGTACGCATGGCAGGCCGCCGAAATCTCGAGCTTGGCGCGCCGTACGAGCGGATGGTCGAACTGGCCTGGCGAGCGCATCGCGCTATCGGGAATCGCGCCGTCATGCGTCGAAACGAAATCCATCAGGCCGAAGCTGAGCGCCTCGACGCCCGGCAACGCGGCAAGATCGAACACGCGCGCGAGCGCGCCGTGCGTCTCGACCAGCAACTGCACCGGAACCGGCTGCGCAATCGAGAGTTCGCGACGCGTGGCCTCGACGAACGCGCACATTTCGGCGGCATCGGGCACGTTGCGGATCTTCGGGAGGGTGATGTACGCCGGCGCGCGCTTCGCGGCGCGCAGGATCAGGCGCACGTCGTCGCGCCAGTGAGGATGCTGGAAATCGTGAATCCGCACGCCGACGCGGCCAAAGCGGTCATGCTCGCTGCCCAGCAGCGAAGCGACGAGTTCCGCGTGCTCCGCCTCGCGGCCGACCTGCGCGCCATCTTCGCAATCGAGCGTGACGTCGAATACGGGCCCGAGCGCCTGCTGCAAGGCAAGCGATTTCAGCATCAGCTTTTCGCTGCCGGCGTAGTGATCGCAGGCAGGCAGAACAGCGGGTGGCGCTTCGCCTTCGAACAACACTTCGGCGGGGGAAAGGGCGCGCATCGTCGACGTCAGGGGCGTGGGTGTCTGTTGATCAAACCGATTCGGGCGCGCTCTGCGGGGCGGCAGGCTGGCAAAACGCGTCCGGATCAGGTGAGGAAAACGTGGGCGACGCTTCGTTCAGGTTGCGTTCGAACGAGGCGCCACGCACGCATCCGCACGTGAAAAAACCGGAACCCGCCGCGCTGCAACGGAGCTCCGGTTCATTTGCATCAGCGATTAGCCAAGCAGATGCTGCACGCCGTCGCGCTCTTCGAGCAGCTCGTTCAGCGTGCCGTCCATCTTTTCACGCGAGAAAGCGTCGATCGCGAGGCCTTCGACACGCTTGTACTCGCCGTTTTCGCACGTTACAGGCACACCGTAGATGATGTCTTCCGGAATGCCATACGAACCGTCCGACGGAATGCCCATCGTGACCCACTTGCCGTTCGTGCCGAGCACCCAGTCATGCACATGATCGATCGCTGCGTTCGCCGCCGATGCTGCCGACGACAGGCCGCGCGCTTCGATGATCGCCGCGCCGCGCTTGCCGACGGTCGGGATGAACGTGTTGCGGTTCCACTCGTCGTCGTTGATCAGCTTCGTCAGGTCCTGACCTTCAGCCGTTGCAACGCGGAAATCCGGGTACATCGTCGGCGAATGGTTGCCCCACACGGCGAGCTTTTCGATCGAGGCGACCGGCTTGCCCGACTTCGCGGCCAGCTGCGACAGCGCGCGGTTGTGGTCGAGACGCAGCATGGCGGTGAAGTTCTTCTTCGGCAGATCCGGCGCCGACTTCATCGCGATATAGGCGTTCGTGTTGGCCGGGTTGCCGACCACGAGCACCTTCACGTCGCGGCTTGCGACTTCGTTCAGCGCCTTGCCCTGAACCGTGAAGATTTCGGCGTTCGCCGACAGCAGGTCCTTGCGTTCCATGCCTTTCGAACGCGGACGCGCGCCAACCAGCAGGGCGACGTCGGCATCCTTGAATGCGACCTTCGGATCGTCAGTGATCACGACGCCCGACAGCAGCGGGAATGCGCAATCATCCAGTTCCATCACGACGCCTTTAACGGCGGCTTGCGCCTGCGGCAGATCCAGCAACTGCAGGACGACCGGCTGGTCCTTGCCGAGCAGGTCGCCATTGGCGATGCGGAACAGCAGGGAGTAAGCGATTTGACCTGCGGCGCCGGTGACGGCAACGCGCTTTGCGGGCTTAGCCATTGAGAAATCTCCAGGACGATGCGTTAGACGCTAAGGGAAAACGCCATTCTATATGCGCGTTGCTCGAAGCGTCGGTTAAACACAGCGGAATTCGCAGCGCGCGGACAGCCTGTAATGAAGCTGGAAGGCGTGCTGCGGCGAGGCCGCCATGCCGGAAAACCTGTGCCTGTACGGCTGAGCGGGTAAAACAGGGAGCGGCGAGCGCTGCATCTGGCCACTGCATGACGCGGGCCCTGCAACAGCGTGTTCCGGAAGCGTCTGACGAAGCACTGACGGGCGAATCGAAACCTGAACTGCGGGAGGGTGCGGCGTGGTGCAGGGCGGCTTTCGCGGCGCGGCGATCATGCAGAAAATGCAATGCCTGACCACCCGCAAACCCTTGCTCGACAAGGAGTGTAGAAGTCAGGCAGCGCAAAGTCAACATTATCTTATGTCTTATATAAGACATAAGTGTAAAGGGGAAAACTCTGGACGGCGGACGGCCCTTTATGATGAAATGCGCGGATGACTTCGAACCCGGCGAGCACCGCGAACCCGATCGGCCCGGCTGCCAGCGGCGAGGCAGTGCCCGCTGCCGTGCCTGCCATGTCGCCCACGTTCAGTCCGCTTTACCAGCAGATCAAGGGGCTCATTACGCAGAGCCTCGAGTCCGGCGAATGGAAGCCGGGCGAGATCATTCCGAGTGAAGTCGAACTGGCGTCGCGCTACAAGGTCAGTCAGGGCACCGTGCGCAAGGCGATCGACGAGCTCGCCGCCGACAACCTGCTGGTGCGCCGTCAGGGCAAGGGTACGTTTGTTGCAACGCACAACGAAGACCGCGCCCAGTTTCGCTTCCTCAGATTACTGGCCGATGACGGCGTGGAACATCCGCACGTCAGCCGGCTGCTCGAATGCAGGCGGCTGCGTGCTTCGGCCGATATTGCCCGCCAGCTCGACCTGAAGCCGGCCGACCCGGTCGTGCTCATCAAGCGCCTGCTGCAGTTCGACGGCGAAACCACCGTACTCGATGAAATCTGGCTGCCCGGCGTTGTGTTCCGCGGGCTGACGCTCGAGCGTCTCCAGGAGTACGAGGGGCCGCTCTACGCGATGTTCGAAACGGAGTTCGGCACGCGCATGATCCGCGCGACCGAAAAGATCCGCGCGGTAGCCGCGGAGCCGTCGGTGGCGGACCTGCTGCACGTACCGGCTGGCTTTCCGCTACTCTCCGTCGAACGCGTTTCATATACCTATGGCGATCGTCCCGTCGAAGTGCGGCGTGGATGGTATGTCACAACAGGGTATTACTATCAGAATGACTTGAGCTGAATGATGGCGCTGCGCCAGGCGCGCAGCCCGTATGAAGACGCCTTTATCGCGTGTGCCGTAACAGTGTTGAGCGTTGTTACGCTGCAGCGCGAAAAGAAAAGGCGCTAAAATCGCGGATTAGTGTGACTACAAGTAGGGGTCTAGCATGGCTGAAGCCGTAAAAAAACCGAGACCGGAATTCCGGAATATCGGTATCGGGCAGATTTTGACGGCATACCGTCTCCCTCTGGCGGGGCGTGTGTCGATTCTCCATCGTTTGAGCGGTGGGCTGCTTTTTGTATTTCTTCCGTTCCTGCTGTACCTCTTCGATCAAAGTCTCACCTCAGAACTCAGCTTCGAAGTCTTCAAGGGTTTCCTCTCCAACATCATCGTCAAGCTCATCACGCTCGTTCTTGCGTGGGCCTTCCTGTTTCACTTCTGCGCCGGCATCCGTCACCTCGTGATGGACATGCATTACGCAGTGTCGAAGGAAGGTGGCAAGCAGACGTCGATCATCGTGCTGGTCGTGTCGTCGCTGCTCACGATTGTGTTTGCGGCAAAACTGTTTGGAGCATTCTGAAAAATGGCAGCCAATAACCGGATCGGCTCGAAACGCCTCGTCGTCGGCGCGCATTACGGCCTGCGCGACTGGCTCGCGCAACGCATCACCGCCTGCATCATGGCGGTCTACACCGTCATCCTGCTTGCGCTTTTCTTCGGCGCGCACGATTTCTCGTATGACGGATGGGCATCGATCTTCGCGATGCAATGGATGAAGCTCGCCACGTTTGTCACGCTGCTGTCGCTGTTCTATCACGCGTGGGTCGGCATCCGTGACATCTGGATGGATTACATCAAGCCCGCGGGTTTGCGTTTGTTCCTCCAGGCGCTGACGATCGTCTGGCTGCTCGGTTGTGCAGGCTACGCTGCGCAGATTCTCTGGAGAGTGTAAAAGAATGGCTGCAATCAAAAATTCTCTGCCGCGTCGCAAGTTTGACGTGGTCATCGTCGGCGCGGGCGGCTCGGGGATGCGCGCTTCACTGCAACTCGCGCGTGCGGGCCTGTCGGTCTGCGTGCTGTCGAAAGTGTTTCCGACGCGTTCGCACACGGTGGCGGCCCAGGGCGGTATCGGCGCATCGCTTGGCAACATGAGCGAAGACAACTGGCACTATCACTTTTACGACACGATCAAGGGTTCCGACTGGCTCGGCGACCAGGACGCGATCGAGTTCATGTGCCGTGAAGCGCCGAACGCAGTCTACGAACTTGAACACATGGGCATGCCGTTCGACCGTAACGCCGACGGCACGATTTACCAGCGTCCGTTCGGCGGCCACACGGCGAACTACGGCGAAAAGCCGGTGCAGCGTGCCTGCGCGGCGGCTGACCGTACCGGTCACGCACTGCTGCACACGCTGTATCAGCAGAACGTCGCGGCGAAGACGCAGTTCTTCGTCGAATGGATGGCGCTGGATCTGATCCGCGACGCCGACGGCGACGTGCTCGGCGTGACCGCGCTGGAAATGGAAACCGGCGACGTCTATATCCTCGAAGGCAAGACCACGCTGTTCGCCACGGGCGGCGCAGGCCGGATCTTCGCGGCGTCGACCAATGCGTTCATCAACACCGGCGACGGCCTCGGCATGGCCGCGCGCTCGGGCATCGCGCTGCAGGACATGGAATTCTGGCAGTTCCACCCGACCGGCGTGGCCGGCGCGGGCGTGCTGATCACCGAAGGCGTGCGCGGTGAAGGCGGCATTCTGCGTAACTCGAACGGCGAGCGTTTCATGGAACGCTACGCCCCGACGCTGAAGGATCTGGCGCCGCGCGACTTCGTTTCGCGCTCGATGGACCAGGAAATCAAGGAAGGCCGTGGCGTCGGTCCGAACAAGGATCACGTGCTGCTCGACCTGTCGCACATCGGCGCCGAGACGATCATGAAGCGTTTGCCGTCGATTCGCGAAATCGCGATGAAATTCGCGAACGTCGACTGCATCAAGGAGCCGATTCCGGTTGTTCCGACCATTCACTACCAGATGGGCGGCATTCCGACGAACATCCACGGTCAGGTCGTGGGCACGTCGAAGGGTCACGAAGATCCGGTCAACGGTTTCTACGCGGTCGGCGAATGCTCGTGCGTGTCGGTCCACGGCGCGAACCGTCTTGGCACGAACTCGCTGCTCGACCTCGTGGTGTTCGGCCGTGCGGCCGGCAATCACATCGTCAAGCATGTGAAGGAAATCAAGGAGCACAAGCCGCTGCCCGCCGATGCTGCCGATTTCGCGCTGTCGCGTCTGGACAAGCTCGACAAGTCGTCGTCGGGTGAGTACACGCAAGCCGTCGCAAGCGACATCCGTGCCACGATGCAGGCGCATGCCGGCGTGTTCCGCACGTCGAAGCTGCTGGCCGAAGGCGTCGAGCGGATTCGCGAAGTGGCTGAACGTGTCGACAGCATTCATCTGAAGGACAAGTCGAAGGTGTTCAACACCGCACGCGTCGAAGCGCTGGAACTGGCGAACCTGATCGAAGTGGCCCGCGCCACGATGGTCTCCGCCGAGGCGCGCAAGGAAAGCCGCGGCGCGCACGCACAGGACGACTTCGAACATCGCGACGACGAGAACTGGCTGCGCCATACGCTGTGGTTCAGCGAAGGCGACCGCCTCGACTACAAGCCGGTTCACATGCAACCGCTGACCGTCGAATCGGTGCCGCCGAAAGCGCGGACCTTCTAAGGCACAAGTCAAAGGAATTCAGAAATGGCAAAGCGTACATTTGAAATCTACCGCTACGATCCGGACAAGGACGCAGCACCGCGCATGCAGACGTACGAGATCGAAATCGACTCGCACGAGCGCATGCTGCTCGACGCGCTGCTCAAGCTGAAAGCGGTCGATGAAACGCTGTCGTTCCGCCGTTCGTGCCGTGAAGGCGTGTGCGGGTCGGACGCAATGAACATCAACGGCAAGAATGGTCTGGCGTGCCTGCAGAACATGAACGACCTGCCGCAGAAGATCGTGCTGCGTCCGCTGCCGGGCCTGCCCGTCGTGCGCGACCTGATCTGCGACTTCACGCAGTTCTTCAACCAGTATCACTCGATCAAGCCGTATCTGATCAACGATACGCCGCCGCCGGAAAAGGAACGCCTGCAGTCGCCGGAAGAACGCGACGAGCTCGACGGCCTGTACGAGTGCATTCTGTGCGCGAGCTGTTCGACGTCGTGCCCGAGCTTCTGGTGGAACCCGGACAAGTTCGTGGGTCCGGCGGGCCTGTTGCAAGCCTATCGTTTCATCGCGGACAGCCGCGACGAAGCGACGGGTGAACGCCTCGACAACCTGGAAGATCCGTACCGTCTGTTCCGTTGCCATTCGATCATGAACTGCGTCGATGTGTGCCCGAAGGGCCTCAATCCGACGAAGGCGATTGGCAAGATCAAGGAATTGATGGTTCGCCGCGCTGTCTGAGATGGACGGATCACCGCATCAGTCCGACCCTCTTCGCCGCGCGCGCCTTCGCTGGCGTGCGCGGCGCGGTTTGCTGGAAAACGATCTGATCTTCGAACGTTTTTTCAGCCGATATGAGCATGACCTCAGCGACGCCGACGTGGGGGCACTTACCCGTCTGCTCGAGCTGAGCGATAACGACCTGATGGACTTGCTTCTCTCGCGCAAGGAACCAGAAGGCGACCTTGCCGACCCGGATACCCAACGGGTGCTGGAGCTGCTGCGCACAGCGTGAGCATCACGCGCGCATGCGTAGCTGTCTTGTCCCGGCGTGCAATTATCGAAACCCTGTTTCCATACTTCGATTGAGGATGTGCTATGACCCCGTCAGATGTTAAAGCCACGCTATCGTTCAGCGACAATTCGCCGAGCGTTGAAATGCCGATTTACAAGGGCACGATGGGCCCGGATGTAATCGACATCCGCAAACTGTACGGCCAGACTGGCAAGTTCACGTACGACCCGGGCTTCATGTCGACGGCAGCGTGCAATTCGGCGATTACGTACATCGACGGCGACAAGGGCGAACTGCTGTATCGCGGCTACCCGATCGACGATCTCGCGCAGAACGCCGACTTCCTCGAAACCTGCTTTCTGCTGCTGAAGGGCGAACTGCCGACCGTCGCGCAGAAGAAGGAATTCGTCGACACCGTCACGAAGCACACGATGGTGCACGAGCAGATGCACTTCTTCTTCCGTGGCTTCCGCCGCGACGCGCACCCGATGGCGGTGCTGGTTGCAGCGGTCGGCGCACTGTCGGCGTTCTATCACGACTCGCTGAACATCAACGACCCGCGTCACCGTGAAGTGTCGGCGATCCGCATGATCGCGAAGCTGCCGACGCTCGTCGCCATGGCGTACAAGTTCAGCATCGGCCAGCCGTTCGTGTATCCGAAGAACGACCTGTCGTACAGCGCGAACTTCATGCACATGATGTTCTCGAACCCGTGCGAAGAGTACAAGATCAACGACGTGCTGGTGCGGGCGCTCGACCGTATTCTCATCCTGCACGCCGACCACGAACAGAACGCGTCGACTTCGACGGTTCGTCTGGCCGGTTCGTCGGGTGCCAATCCGTTCGCCTGTATCGCTGCCGGTATCGCCTGCCTGTGGGGCCCGGCGCACGGCGGTGCGAACGAAGCCGCACTGAACATGCTGGAAGAAATCGGCTCGGTCGACAACATTCCTGAGTTCATCAGGCAGGTGAAGGACAAGAACTCGGGCGTGAAGCTGATGGGCTTCGGTCACCGCGTGTACAAGAACTACGATCCGCGTGCGAAGCTGATGCGCGAAACGTGCCACGAAGTGCTCGAAGAACTGGGCCTGCACGACGATCCGCTGTTCAAGCTCGCCATGGCGCTCGAAAAGATCGCGCTGGAAGACGAATACTTCGTGTCGCGCAAGCTGTACCCGAACGTCGACTTCTATTCGGGTATCGTGCAACGCGCGCTGGGCATTCCGACGTCGATGTTCACGTGTATCTTCGCGATGGCACGTACGGTCGGCTGGATCGGTCAGTGGAACGAGATGATTGCGGATCCGGAACAGAAGATTGGCCGTCCGCGTCAGCTGTTCATCGGCGAAACGCCGCGCGAAGCCAAGCCGATCGGCAAGCGTTAATCAGCCGGTCGTTGTCCGGTGCGGCGGTTGATCGCTGCATCGCAGGCAAAACGCCTCGACGGAGACTCCGTCGGGGCGTTTTGCTTTTCGGCGTGGTGTCATGCGGCAACGTCTGCCTGTGCCTGGCCGGCCGTTCCTGCGAACCCTTACCGGGTAACGCCGATACAGGTATCGACACTACCAGCCAACCCCATGTTTTTTATCGCTTTTCCCTGCATCGGGTGAGCATCGGCTGTCATCTGCGTGGCATAATTGACCGGACACGATTGCCCCGCAGTCCAGTTATTACTACCCGCATACAATGGCACAGACTCTCTACGACAAATTGTGGAACACGCACGTGGTCCACACGGAAGAAGACGGCACGACGCTTCTCTATATCGACCGTCACCTGCTGCACGAAGTCACCAGCCCGCAGGCGTTTGAAGGCCTGAAACTGGCTGAGCGCCCCGTGTGGCGCATCAGCGCGAACCTGGCCGTGTCCGACCACAACGTGCCCACTACCGACCGTAGCCACGGCATCGCCGATCCGGTCTCGAAGCTGCAGGTCGATACGCTCGACGCGAACTGCGATGCCTACGGCATCACGCAGTTCAAGATGAACGACCTGCGTCAGGGCATCGTGCACATCATCGGGCCGGAACAGGGTGCCACGCTGCCGGGCATGACGATCGTCTGCGGCGATTCGCATACGTCGACGCACGGCGCGTTCGGCGCGCTCGCGCACGGCATCGGCACGTCGGAAGTCGAACACGTTCTCGCCACGCAAACGCTCCTGCAGAAGAAGAGCAGGAACATGCTGGTGAAAGTGGAAGGTGCGTTGCCGCGCGGCTGTACCGCGAAAGACATCGTGCTCGCCGTCATCGGCAGGATCGGTACGGCAGGCGGCACGGGTTATGCCATCGAATTCGGCGGCTCGACGATCCGCGCACTTTCGATGGAAGGCCGCATGACGGTGTGCAACATGGCGATCGAGGCGGGTGCACGTGCCGGCATGGTCGCCGTCGACGACACGACCATCGAATATCTGAAAGGCCGCCCGTTCTCGCCGGAAGGGGTGGAATGGGATCACGCGGTCGAATACTGGAAGCAGTTCGTTTCGGACGCCGATGCGAAGTTCGACCGTGTCGTCGAACTGAACGCCGCGGAGATCGTGCCGCAGGTCACGTGGGGCACGTCGCCGGAAATGGTGACGTCGATCGACGGCCGCGTACCGGATCCGGAACGCGAGAAAGACCCGGTCAAGCGCGACGCGATGGAACGCGCGCTGAAGTACATGGCGCTCGAACCGAATCTGCCGATCGAATCGATCAAGCCGGACAAGATCTTTATCGGTTCGTGCACGAATGCGCGTATCGAAGACCTGCGCGCCGCGGCGTATGTCGTGAAGAAGCTGGGCCGCCGTGTTGCGCCGAACATTCGTCTCGCAATGGTGGTGCCGGGCTCGGGTCTCGTGAAGGCGCAGGCGGAGCGTGAAGGTCTCGACAAGGTGTTTCTCGATGCCGGTTTCCAGTGGCGCGAACCGGGCTGCTCGATGTGTCTCGCGATGAACGCCGACCGGCTCGATCCGGGCGAACGTTGCGCTTCGACCTCGAACCGTAATTTCGAGGGTCGTCAGGGCGCGGGTGGTCGCACGCATCTCGTGAGCCCCGCGATGGCCGCAGCCGCGGCCATCGAAGGGCACTTCGTCGATATTCGCAAGCTGGGATAAATCGCATGATGAAAAGCATCAATCGTCTTACGTGGCTGCGTCGTCTCGCACTGGGTTCGCTGGCGGCTGCATTGCTAGGACTGGCCGGCTGCAACACGGTGCATGGCTTCGGTGAAGACATGTCGCACCTTGGTAACTCGATCAGCAATCACGCTGACAAATAAGCGGGTTTTGATTCTTTCCGGCGATGCCTGGCTGCCGCCAGCCGCATCGCCCGCTTTTGAACAGGCGCAAGCGTCATGGATAAATTCACTGTACACACCGGCGTCGTGGCGCCGCTCGACCGGGCGAACGTCGATACCGACGCGATCATTCCGAAGCAGTTCCTGAAGTCGATCAAGCGCAGCGGCTTCGGTCCGAACGCATTCGACGAATGGCGTTACCTCGATCACGGCGAGCCGGGCCAGGACAACTCGAAGCGCCCGCTGAATCCCGATTTCGTATTGAATCAGGCACGCTATCAGGGCGCATCGGTGCTGCTGGCGCGCGAAAACTTCGGCTGCGGCAGCTCGCGTGAGCACGCGCCGTGGGCGCTGCAGCAGTACGGCTTCCGCGCGATCATCGCGCCGAGTTTC
This sequence comes from Paraburkholderia gardini, assembly GCF_907164545.1. NCBI lineage: Bacteria > Pseudomonadati > Pseudomonadota > Betaproteobacteria > Burkholderiales > Burkholderiaceae > Paraburkholderia > Paraburkholderia gardini. Next base: position 11,155 of record NZ_CAJQZB010000017.1, read on the forward strand.
GCCGATATCTTCTACAACAACTGCTTCAAGAACGGTCTGCTGCCGATCGTGCTGACGGAGCAGCAGGTCGATCATCTGTTCAACGAAACGTACGCGTTCAACGGCTTCAAGCTGACGATCGACCTCGACGCACAACTCGTGCGCACGTCGGACGGCGCGGCTGCATATCCGTTCGAAGTCGCGGGCTTTCGCAAGTACTGCCTGCTGAACGGCTTCGACGATATCGCCCTCACGCTGCGTCACTCGGAGCTGATCCGTCAGTACGAAGCCGAACGGCTCACGAAGCAGCCGTGGCTCAATCACCGCATCGTCGGCTAGACGCCCCGGGTATCTGGCTGGCACGCCTGACCTGTCGTTCGGCCGGTCAGGCGCGTCGACGCACTCACGAACAAAGCAAGGAATTCGCATGAAGATCGCAGTGTTGCCGGGCGACGGCATTGGTCCGGAAATCGTCAAGGAAGCCGTCAAGGTGCTGAACGCACTTGGCGAAAAGTTCGAACTCGAAGAAGCGCCGGTAGGCGGCGCGGGTTACGAGGCGCAGGGTCATCCGCTGCCGGAATCGACGCTCGCGCTCGCGAAGGCCGCTGACGCGATCCTGTTTGGCGCCGTCGGCGACTGGAAGTACGACTCGCTCGAACGCGCGCTGCGCCCGGAGCAGGCCATTCTGGGCCTGCGCAAGCATCTTCAGCTGTTCGCGAACTTCCGTCCGGCGATCTGCTATCCGCAGCTGACGGGTGCTTCATCGCTGAAGGAAGAAATCGTTTCGGGCCTCGACATCCTGATCGTGCGCGAACTGAACGGCGACATTTACTTCGGCTCGCCGCGCGGCGTGCGCGAAGCGCCGGATGGTCCGTTCGCCGGCGCGAAGGAAGGCTTCGACACGATGCGCTATTCGGAACCGGAAGTGCGCCGCATCGCGCACGTCGCGTTCCAGGCAGCACAAAAGCGCGGCAAGAAGCTGACTTCGGTCGATAAAGCCAACGTGCTCGAAACGTCGCAGTTCTGGAAGGACGTGATGATCGACGTGTCGAAGGAATACGCCGACGTCGAGCTGTCGCACATGTATGTCGACAACGCCGCGATGCAGCTCGTGAAGGCACCGAAGTCGTTCGACGTGATCGTCACCGGCAACATGTTCGGCGACATCCTGTCCGACGAAGCCGCCATGCTGACGGGTTCGATCGGCATGCTGCCGTCGGCTTCGCTCGATAAAAACAACAAGGGTCTGTACGAGCCGTCGCACGGCTCGGCGCCGGATATCGCCGGCAAGGGCGTGGCGAATCCGCTCGCGACGATCCTCTCGGCCGCGATGATGTTGCGTTATTCACTGAACAAGGTGGAACAGGCGGACCGCATCGAAAGCGCGGTGAAGAAAGTGCTGGAGCAGGGTTATCGCACCGGCGACATTCTTACGCCGGGTTGCACGCAGGTCGGCACGGCAGCAATGGGCGATGCGGTACTGGCCGCGCTGTAAGCAGCACTGGCAGCGTGACATCGCGTAGTACCGCAGTAAAGGCTAACGGGGCGCAAAGCGGTCCGTTAGCCTGCCAGAAAGGCAGGAATTGCGGCCATACGGCCGCCAGATTGCGATTTTCGTGTATATTTATGTGATGGCGAAGTTTCCTCAAATCTCCTCGATTGCAAACCTCCACGGCAAAACGGCCCGTGCGGTTGAGTTCGCCATTACCATCGAATCGCTCATTAAAACGATTACCCCGAAAACGATCACGAAGCGCTGATCGCCTGTTGTGCCCGCCCGTCTTCCCCGCGCGGTCACTGCGGGCAAAGTTGCGGGGAAGCCTCCACTCGAAGGGTATGAAGTCATGAACGTAGGTCTCGCAGGTTGGCGCGGTATGGTCGGTAGCGTCCTGATGCAGCGCATGCAGCAGGAAGGCGATTTTGATCTCATCGAACCGGTGTTTTTCAGCACCAGCAATGCGGGCGGCAACGCGCCGTCATTCGCTAAAAACGAGACGAAGCTCAAAGACGCGTCGAGCATCGACGACCTGAAGAAGTGCGACGTCATCATCTCCTGCCAGGGCGGCGACTACACGAACGAGGTGTTCCCGAAGCTGCGCGCGGCGGGCTGGAACGGCTACTGGATCGACGCGGCTTCGTCGTTGCGCATGAAGGATGACGCGGTCATCGTTCTCGATCCAGTCAACCTCGACGTGATCAAGAATGCGCTGGTCAAGGGCCAGAAGAACTTCATCGGCGGCAACTGCACGGTCAGCCTGATGCTGATGGCGCTCGGCGGCCTGTTCCGCGAAAACCTCATCGACTGGATGACGGCCATGACGTATCAGGCCGCATCGGGCGCGGGCGCGCAGAACATGCGCGAACTGCTGCAACAGATGGGCACGCTGTACGGCGCGGCGAAGGAAGACCTCGCGGACCCGTCGTCGGCGATTCTCGACATCGACCGCCGCGTGCTGGAAGCGATGAACAGCGACCGCATGCCGACCAGCCAGTTCGGCGTGCCGCTCGCGGGTTCGCTGATTCCGTGGATCGACAAGGATCTCGGCAACGGCATGTCGAAGGAAGAATGGAAGGGCGGCGCGGAAACCAACAAGATTCTGGGCAAGCCGGCCATGGGCGAAGCCGGTTCGATTCCGGTCGACGGCCTGTGCGTGCGCATCGGCGCAATGCGCTGCCACTCGCAGGCGCTGACGATCAAGCTGAAGAAGGACGTTCCGCTCGACGAAGTGAACAGCATCCTCGCGTCGGGCAACGACTGGGTCAAGGTGGTGCCGAACGAGCGCGAAGCGTCGATGCGCGATCTGTCGCCGGCCGTGGTCACGGGCACGCTGACGGTGCCGGTCGGCCGTCTGCGCAAGCTCGCGATGGGTGGCGAATATCTGTCGGCATTCACGGTCGGCGACCAGTTGCTGTGGGGCGCGGCGGAACCGCTGCGTCGGATGCTTCGCATTCTGCTCGACAAGTAAAGTAAACTACGCGATTACGAAGCGTAGACATTCAGAAAGCGTCGCGCTTGCGCGGCGCTTTTTTCATTGTGTGCTCCGAATTCCTGTCACCCTCCAACCCTGAACATGGCGAGCGCCATGCCGCGCCAGAGCTCCCGATGATCGTTCGATTTCATGTCCTTCCCGCTGCTATGGTTTCCCGTGTTCGCGCGGGTCGTCTGGCGGCCGCTGTTGCTTTCGCATTTGCATTGAGTGGGACCGGCGCAGGCATCGCACACGCAGCGACCGCCGACGCGGCCAGTGCCCCGGCTGTCGTCGAATCAGCTGATGCGCAGTACACGGTGCGTCCGGGACAGTCGCTCAACGACGTCGCGATCGCGCTGACGCAGTCGCACGACCGTGCGACGCTCGCGCGTGCATCGAAGGCGATCTTCGATTCCAATCCGAACGCGTTCATGGGACACGATCCGAGTCGTATGCGGCTGGGCGCGGTGCTGAACGTGCCGTCGCTGGATTCGCTGGGCGTGGCTGCCAGTGCGCCGGAGGCAGGTTCGGCGGCGGCTTCCGCTTCGGGCGCGGCGTCTGCCGCTGCGCCGGTGGCGGCAGCGTCGGCACCGGCTGCGTCTACGCCAGCGGCCAGCGCGCCAGCTGCGTCGAATGCAGTTTCGAATACCACGGCGGGTGTGACCCCGAATAGCGCGAGCGCCGTGGCGGGTGCGAGTGTGCCAGCGGCTTCATCCGTGGCGGTGGCGGCAACGTCAGGCGCTTCGCAGGCGGCGGGAGCGGCTGCACAGGCGCCGCAGACAGCCAGCGGCTCGCATGTATGGACCGGGTCGATCCAGGCTGGCGGCGCGCCGGCTGAAGGTGCGTCCGCCGCGACTTCGTCCGCAGCGACGACTGCTGTTGCGGCGCAGGCCGCATCGCAGGCGCGGACGTCGGTGTCGAGTCTCCAGCAACTGCTCGCGTTGAAGAGCCGGGTCCTGATGGAATTGCAGAAGCACGGCATCGTGCCGGTCGGAAAGGCGCCGCAGGCGGGCAGCGCTGCGGCTCTGCCGTCGGCATCCACACCGCAGGCCAGCGTGGGTGTCGCGCCGGGTAGCGGCGCGACGGTCGGACCGGCCGCTGTGGGAGGCAATGCGGGCACGGGGACAGCAGGGCTGTCGCCGGGCGTGATGGCGGGAATCGCAGCGGCCATTGCGGCGGTGATTGCGTTGATCCTGAGTTTGACTGTGCGCCGCCGCCGCCGCCCGGCGGCGGATGCCGGCAGTGCGGATGCAGAGGCAAAAGGCGTGTCGCCTGCTGCACCGCTCGCGAGCGACGACGTACAGGCTCAGGCGTTCCCGTCGATCCAGCCTGACACACCTGAAAGCGCGACGGGCGCGGCGAGTCTTGCAGCGGCGGCTGAACTGGGCGCTGAGGCGCTGCCGGTGGAACAGATCGATCCCGCGGCGCATGAATCCGAAGAAGACGAAGGTGCCCGATATGTCGGCGCAGGCGCGCACGATGAGGCGCCGAAGGCAGCAGAAACCGAAACCACGCTGCCAGTCGAGCCAGCGGAACCGCTGACGCACGCCGCGAACGCAGAGCCAGAGCCGGCGCAAGCCAGCGCAAACGAACCGTTGTCGCAGGCCGAAGCGGCCGACGCCTACGTTGCCCCTGACGTGCATCACGATGCGCCCGTCCAGCACACCGATCACGACCCGCACGCGGATGAGTCGATGGCCAGTCAGGAGTCCGCTCGCGCGTTCAATGAAAACGCACACGCGCAGCCGGCCTCTGCAGAGCCGGTCGAACTCCCGTCGCACGCCGCCGGATTCCCGCGCGAGGCCGTCGCGGCGCTTGGCGCACTCGATATGGCGCTGCCGCCGCGCACGGAGCAGCCGGCGCCGTTCGGCGAAATGACGCTGGACGGTCTTCCGCCAGCGGCGAGTCAACCCGTTGTCGAACCGGAAGTCACGGCCCGCCAGGCTGTTGCCCAGCCGCCCGCAGCACCGCGTGCCGCTGATGAAATCGGCGCCGGTACCGCTGGCCCGGCCGCCGTCGCGGGTCTCGGCGCAATGCCGTTCGGCGCGCTGAAGCTGGATTTCGACCTCGAACTGCCACCGAGCCCCGCGCAGTCTCTGCCGGCCTTCACGCAGGAAGACCTGGCGAAAATCGCGCGCAACAAGCTCGAACTCGCGGCGGAATACATCGAACTCGGCGATCTGTCGGGCGCGCGGGCGCTGGTCAACGAAGTAATCGAGTCCAACGACGCTTCCACCCGTAACGAAGCGCGCGCGCTCCTCTCGACGCTCGCGCCGCTTTCGTAATGCGAATTGCCCTGGGCATCGAGTACGACGGCACGGCCTTTTACGGCTGGCAGTCCCAGCCGCATGGCAAAACCGTGCAGGACGAACTCGAGCGCGCGCTGCGGGAATTCGCGCAGACGCCGTTGCAGACGGTCGTGGCCGGCCGTACCGACACGGGCGTGCACGGGCTCGGACAGGTCGTCCACTTCGATACGGAACTCGATCGCACACCGTTCTCGTGGGTGCGCGGCACGAACGCATTCCTGCCGAAGACCGTCGCCGTGCAATGGGCCCAGCCGATGCCGGAGACGTTCCACGCCCGTTTCTCGGCCTTCGAACGGACGTATTACTACGTGCTGTACGTCCATCCTGTCCGCTCGCCGATGCTGACCGGCCGGGCCGGCTGGATCCACGCGCCGCTCGACGTCGACGCCATGCGGGCCGCGGCGGCCTGTCTGATCGGCGAACACGATTTTTCGGCGTTCCGCTCATCCGAATGCCAGGCGAAAACGCCGGTCAAGCATCTGCATCAGATCGACGTGCGTCAGCAAGGCGACTTCGTCCACTTCCGCTTCCGCGCCAATGCGTTCCTGCATCACATGGTGCGCAACCTGATGGGATGCCTCGTCGCGGTGGGTCGCGGGCGTCATCCGGCAAGCTGGCTGGCTGACGTGCTGGCGAGCCGCAACCGCAGCAACGCGGCGCCCACCTTCATGCCCGACGGCCTCTATCTCGCGCAGGTCAGCTATCCTGAGGCCTTCGCGGTGCCGGCCGCGCACGCAGGCAGCGTGCCGTGGAGCACCGTATGGACGCAACCCGAACCATGACAACTCTCCCGAACGACCAGTCCCATCCGGCACACGCACAGGACGCCATGCCAGAGCATCGAATCCGTCGCACGCGCATCAAGCTGTGCGGGCTGTCGACGGTCGGGCACATCGCCCACGCGATCGATCTCGGCGCGGACGCGATCGGGCTGGTGTTCTATCCGGCCAGCCCGCGTTCGGTGAGCGTCGCGCAGGCTGTCGAGCTCACCCGGGACATTCCGCCGTTCGTTTCGGTGGTGGGTCTGTTCGTGAACGCGTCGCCGGAATGGATGCGCGAAGTGGCCGCGAACGTGCCCCTGACAATGCTCCAGCTCCACGGCGACGAAACACCGGATCAGTGCGAGTCGCTCGCGAACATTGCGGGTTTGCCTTGGTTGCGCGCACTGCGCATCGGAGCCGATACTCAGCGAGCCGATTTGGTAAAATCGGCACTTAACTATTCAGCAGCCAGCGCCATTCTGCTCGACGCACTCGTCGACGGTTATGGTGGCGGCGGACAGGTTTTCGATTGGTCACTTATTCCTCCAGAGCTCGCGCGTCGGGCCGTTTTGAGTGGTGGGTTGAACGCGCAAAACGTCAGTGATGCGATTCATCGCGTGCGCCCGTACGCGGTCGATGTCTCGAGCGGCATCGAAGTACCGGGCGCGAAGGGCGTGAAAGATCACGCCCGGATGGCGGCGTTCGTACGCGCGGTGCGCGAAGCGGACGCCGGATGATTCAGGCAGCGCCACGGCTCCCGGAGCCTGCGGCGCTCCATTCTGAGAAGAGTGACGCAATGTATAACTTGCCCGATGAAAGAGGCCATTTCGGCCAGTATGGCGGCGTGTTCGTCGCGGAGACGCTGGTTCACGCACTTGATGAACTGCGCGCGGCATACGAGAAATACCAGAAAGATCCCGACTTTATCGCCGAATATGAGCGCGAATTAAAGTATTTTGTGGGTCGCCCCTCCCCGATTTACCATGCGCAGCGCTGGAGCGAGATGCTCGGCGGCGCACAGGTGTTCCTGAAGCGCGAAGACCTGAATCACACGGGCGCCCACAAGGTGAACAACGTGATCGGTCAGGCCCTGCTCGCAAAGCGCATGGGCAAGCCGCGCGTGATCGCGGAAACCGGCGCCGGCCAGCACGGCGTGGCGACCGCGACGATCGCCGCGCGCTTCGGCATGGAATGCGTCGTGTACATGGGCTCGGAAGACGTGCGCCGCCAGGCTGCCAACGTCTACCGGATGAAGCTGCTTGGCGCGACTGTCGTTCCCGTGGAATCCGGCTCGCGCACGCTGAAAGACTCGCTCAATGAAGCGATGCGCGACTGGGTCACGAACGTCGAAAACACGTTCTACATCATCGGCACGGTCGCGGGTCCGCACCCGTACCCGATGATGGTTCGCGACTTTCAGCGCGTGATCGGCGACGAATGCAAGGTGCAGATGCCCGAACTGGTCGGTCGCCAGCCGGACGCGGTAATTGCGTGCGTCGGTGGCGGTTCGAACGCGATGGGCATCTTTTACCCGTATATCGATGACAAATCGGTGCAGTTGATCGGTGTCGAGGCTGCGGGCGACGGCATCGATACGGGCCGTCATGCCGCATCGCTGATCGGCGGCAGCCCGGGCGTGCTGCATGGCAACCGTACGTACCTGCTGCAGGACGAAAACGGCCAGATCATCGAGACGCATTCGATTTCCGCCGGTCTCGATTACCCGGGTGTCGGTCCTGAGCACGCGTGGCTGAAGGACAGCGGCCGCGCGCAGTACGTCGGCATCACCGACGAAGAAGCGCTGAAGGCGTTTCACGACTGCTGCCGGATCGAAGGGATCATTCCCGCGCTGGAGTCGAGCCATGCGCTCGCCTACGCGGCGAAACTCGCGCCGACGTTGCCGAAGGACAAATACCTTCTGGTCAACCTGTCGGGTCGGGGCGACAAGGACATGCATACGGTCGCCGAGCGATCGGGCATCACGTTCTGAGCGCCCCGACGATGCGCGACGAGATCGAGGAGTTCGACGAGCCGCAACCGGCCATCGACGCCCGTGCGGCCGACGTGGCCGGAGTGGCCGACGTGGCCGACGCTCCGGCGGTCATGCCCCACGTGCCGGCGGCACCGAAGGGCATCGAACTGTTGAACCGCGATTTTCTGACCGATGCGGCGAACCTGCCCGACGGATCGATCGACCTGATTCTGGCCGATCCGCCGTACGGGCTTGGCAAGGACTACGGTAACGATTCGGACATGCGTTCTGGCGAGGATTTTCTCGCCTGGACGTGCGAATGGCTGGATCTGGCGATTCCGAAGCTGAAGCCGTCCGGTTCGCTGTACATCTTCTGCACCTGGCAATATGCGCCGGAAATCTTCGTTTTCCTGAAGTCACGCCTCACGATGGTCAACGAAATCGTCTGGGACCGGCGCGTGCCCAGCATGGGCGGCACGACGCGCCGTTTCACGTCGGTGCACGATAACATCGGTTTTTTCGCGGTGTCGAAGGATTATTACTTCGATCTCGATCCCGTCCGCATCCCGTACGATGCCGTCACGAAGAAGGCGCGTTCGCGCAAGTTGTTCGAAGGCAGCAAGTGGCTGGAGCTTGGCTATAATCCGAAGGACGTCTGGTCGGTATCGAGGTTGCACCGGCAGCACGCCGAGCGCGTCGATCATCCGACCCAGAAGCCTCTGGAAATCGTCGAGCGGATGGTGCTGGCAAGTTGTCCACCAGGCGGGCGTGTACTCGACCCGTTCATGGGCAGCGGCACCACCGCAGTCGCCTGCGCCCGTCAGCGGCGCGAATTCGTCGGCTATGAGATCAATGAAAGTTACTGCGCGATAGCGCGTGAACGCGTAAGCGCGGTCTCGCCGGTGGCACCGCGTGCGTCTGGCTCACCCGTTGTGCCTGCCGCCGCGGCTGAATCGAGCTGAACCGGCCCGATCGTGCGATCCGCGTGCACATAACGCGCCGTTAGCGCGCAGTTAACGATTTTCCGAGAAAATTTCCATGTCCCGTATCAAGAACACATTCGCGGCTTTGGCCGAGCAGGGCAAGAAAGGCCTGATTCCGTTCATGACGGCAGGCGATCCGGACCCCGCCCGCACCGTCGAATTCATGCATGCGCTCGCTGCGGGCGGCGCGGACGTCATCGAGCTTGGCGTGCCGTTTTCCGATCCGATGGCCGATGGCCCGGTGATCCAGGCTTCGTCGGAGCGCGCGCTGGCTAAAGGCGTTTCGCTGCGCACGGTGCTCGCCGACGTCAAACGCTTTCGCGAGAAAGACGATAAAACGCCGGTCGTGCTGATGGGCTATGCGAATCCGATCGAGCGCATGGGCGCCGACGCCTTCGCGGCCGCGGCGAAGGACGCGGGCGTCGACGGTGTTCTGGTCGTCGATTACCCGCCGGAAGAATCGGTGGCATTCGCCGAAAAAATGCGTGCTGCAGGCATCGATCCGATTTTTCTGCTTGCGCCGACGTCGACCGATGACCGTATCGCGGAAGTCGGCAAGATCGCGAGCGGCTACGTCTATTATGTGTCGCTCAAAGGGGTCACCGGAGCGGCAAATCTGGACGTTTCCAGCATCGCGGGTAAAATCCCGGCCATCAAGTCGCGCGTTCCCCTGCCGGTGGGCGTCGGTTTTGGCATCCGGGACGCCGCTACGGCCCGCGCCGTGGCCGAAGTCTCCGATGCCGTCGTGATCGGCAGCCGGATCGTCCAGTTGCTGCAAGAGGCCTCGCCTGAAGCGGCCGCCGGCACGCTGACGCGTTTCATCGCGGAAGTGCGTCAGGCGATCGACAGCATCGGCACGGCCGCGCGATAACACTATTTTTGTCGTCTCTGGCAAGGCGGCGGGTTCGTCCCGCCGCTTCGCACGTAGAAGAAGACCTTTGAGGGATACAACATGAGCTGGCTCGACAAGCTGCTGCCGCCGAAAATCAAGCAAACCGATCCGAAAAGCCGCAAGGGGATTCCGGAAGGACTGTGGATCAAGTGCCCGTCGTGCGAAGCGGTGCTGTACCGCAACGACGTCGAGGCGAATCTGCACGTTTGCCCGAAGTGCGACCATCACATGCGTATCGGCGCGCGCGCGCGGCTCGACGGTTTGCTCGATCCGGAAGGCCGCTACGAAATCGGCCAGGAAATCCTGCCGGTCGACGCGCTCAAGTTCAAGGACAGCCGCAAATACCCGGATCGCCTGAAAGAGGCGATGGAAGACACCGACGAAACCGACGCGATGGTCGTCATGGGCGGCGCGATCCACACGCTGCCGGTCGTGGTCGCGTGCTTCGAGTTCTCGTTCATGGGTGGCTCGATGGGCTCGGTGGTCGGCGAGCGCTTCGCGCGCGGCGCGCAGAACGCGCTCGAGCAGCAGGTGCCGTTCATCTGCTTCACCGCCTCGGGCGGCGCGCGGATGCAGGAAAGCCTGCTTTCGCTGATGCAGATGGCTAAAACCACGGCCATGCTCACGAAGCTGTCAGATGCGAAACTCCCGTTTATCTCCGTGCTGACCGACCCGACGATGGGCGGCGTGTCGGCGAGCTTCGCGTTCCTGGGCGACGTCGTGATCGCCGAGCCAAAGGCGCTGATCGGCTTCGCCGGCCCGCGCGTGATTGAGCAGACCGTGCGCGAAAAGCTGCCGGAAGGCTTCCAGCGCGCCGAATTCCTGATGACGAAGGGCGCGATCGACATGATCGTCGACCGTCGCAAGCTGCGCGAGGAGATCGCGCAACTGATGGCGCTGCTCACGCGCCAGCCGGCCGACGCCGTCGCCTGATCCAGTGACGACGCGCTTGCCGCTTGGGAGCGGCGATGCGCGCCAGATGTAAAAAAGAAGCGCGCCGCGAGAGCAATCGAGCGGCGCGCTGTCGTTTCCGGGATAATGTTGGCCTTGCTGGTTAACCTGTCTTGTCCGGCTGCAACCGATGACCTCATTTTCGACCCTCGACGCGTGGCTCACGCATCTTGAATCCGCGCATCCTGTCGGCATCGACATGGGTCTCGCCCGCATCAACCAGGTGCGCGACGCGCTGCAATTCTCGTTCGACTGCCCGGTGATCACGGTCGGCGGCACCAACGGCAAGGGTTCGACGTGCGCGATCCTCGAATCGATCCTGCTGCGCGCGGGGTATAGCGTCGGGTGTCACACGTCGCCGCATCTGCTGACGTTCAACGAACGCGCGCGTGTGAACGGCCAGAACGCTACCGATGCCGAACTGCTGCCGCACTTCCACGCCGTGGAGCAGGCGCGCAGGAGTCTGCCCGAGCCCGTCTCGCTGACCTACTTCGAATTCACGACGCTTGCGATCATGCATCTGTTCGCGTCGCGCGGACTGGACGCGGTGATCTTCGAAGTCGGCCTTGGCGGCCGGCTGGACGCGGTCAATATTCTCGATACCGATTGCGCGATCATCACGAGTATCGACATTGATCACACCGATTACCTCGGCGATACGCGCGAAAAGATCGCCTTCGAGAAGGCCGGCATCTTCCGCGCGGGCAAGCCGGCGATCTGCGCCGATCCGGTCCCGCCGCAAACGCTGATCGATCACGCCGAAAAGACGGGCGCCGACCTGTGGCTCTTTGGCCGTGACTTCCGCTACGAAGGGCAGGCGGGCAGCGAGCGTCAGCAATGGAGCTACGTCGGCCGGACGATGCGGCGCTCGGCGCTTGCGTATCCGGCGCTGCGTGGCGCGAACCAGCTGATCAACACGTCGGCGGCGCTCGCCGGCCTCGAAGCGCTGCGCGACCGTCTGCCGGTTTCCGCGCAGGACATCCGCCTGGGGCTCGCCAACGTCGAACTGGCGGGCCGTTTTCAGGTGTTGCCGGGGCTGCCGGCGGTCGTGCTGGATGTGGGCCACAACCCGCATGCGGCGGCGGTGCTCGCGCAGAATCTCGGCAATATGGGCTATTTTCCGTACACATACGCGGTATTTGGCTCGATGCGCGACAAGGACATCGCTGGCATCCTGCAGCATCTGAAGGGCGAGATCGATCACTGGTGCGTGACGGATCTGCCGACGCCGCGCGGCGCCTCCGCCGTCCAGCTGGAGACGGCCTTGCGCGAAGCGGGTGTCGTGGATGGACCGGACAGCAGCGTGCAACGCTTCGAATCGCCTGCTGAAGCTTTTCAGGACGCACTAAAACGTGTGCCTGACAATGGTAGAATCGTGGTTTTCGGTAGCTTCTATACGGTGGCGGGTGTGATGGCCTACCGTAAATCGCAACAACACTGAACGCGCGCAGCCTCGAACCAGGCCATTCATGGGAATTTTCTCGTTCGGTAAGAAAGACGACGCGCCCAGCCGGCGTGGCGCAAACTCCAGTTCAAGCAGGACCACCCGTGGCGAGCGGGTGGAGCGGCGGACCCGCCGCACGGAGCGGTCCAGCGACGCGGATGCGATGCTGCTCGACCCTACACTTCCCGAGAAGCAACGCGCCCGGCGCCGGCTGGTAGGCGCGATCGCGCTGGTGGTGGCCGCGGTCGTCGTATTGCCGATGGTGCTCGATTCGCACCCGAAGCCCGTCACCGACGACATCTCGATCGATATTCCAGCCCGCCCTGTGCCGAAGGCCAGCGCGGACACCGAAGACACGCAGGCAGGTGTCGCACCTGACAATCCGCCGGTTGACAAGGCGCTCTCCGCTTCGAGTCCGGCTCCGGCTGAAGCGAAGCGGGACGCGGTTGCGAAGGCGCCGGCCACACCGGCCACGAAACAGGCCGCCGCGCCGGAGATGAACGCGAACACGGCAGCGAAGCCGGCAAAGCCGCAGGCACCGGTTGTCGCGGCGAACCCGGCACCTCAGACAAAACCCTCGACGAAACCTGCGCAGACCGCGGCGACCGCCGCCGCGGCAGACGCCGATTCCGGCACGCCGGCCATGCCGCCTGGCAGTCGTTTCGCCGTGCAGCTCGGCTCGTTTCCGGACGACGCGAGCGCACATAACTGGGCAACGAAGTTGAAAGCGGCGGGCGTACCCGCATATACCGAGCGTCGGAAGCAATCCGACGGTTCGATGCGTACGTTGCTGCGCGCCGGGCCGTTCGCGGACCGGGCGGCGGCATCGGCGGCGATCGCGAAGGTACGTGAAGCGGGCCTGACGTCAGGCGCGAACAACGGCGCTGCACAGTAAGCCGCCAATGTTCACTGCCTTCGACTACGCTGTAATGGCGGTCATCGGCCTGTCGGCGCTACGCGGTACGTGGCGCGGGTTTTTGTCCGAAGTGTTCGGGCTGATTGGCTGGATTGCCGCGTTTCTGATTGCTTGCCGCTTTGTCGGCTATGTCGTGCCGTATATCCCGGCTACGTGGCCGGGCGGCCCGCTGACCCAGTGGCTGATCGCCTTCGCGGTGATCGTGATCGGTGTGGTGCTGGTGGCAGGCGTCGCGAACGCGCTGCTCAGCCGGCTCGTGCAGGCGACCGGCCTCTCCGGCGTCGACCGGTCGCTGGGTTTGATGTTCGGCCTCGTGCGCGGGGTCGTTCTGGTGCTGATTCTGGTCGCGCTCGCGGGACTGACCGAACTGCCCCAGCAGGAATTCTGGCAACACGCCTTGCTGCGGCCCTACGCCGAGAAAGGTGTGCAGGAACTGAAACCGCTGCTTCCCGAGACACTCGCCGCCTACGTCCGTGTGTGACGTTCAACAGAGGGCAGGTGTCGCGGAAAGCCTGCAGCACCCCGGCGGAGTCCGGCTGCCCTGGCGGCACCGGTCCACGGCCGTTATGAATTGTGTACCTTTGAAGGACATGCCATGTGCGGCATCGTAGGCGTAGTTTCTCAATCCCCGGTCAACCAGCTGATCTATGACAGCCTGCTGCTCCTGCAGCATCGCGGTCAGGACGCCGCCGGCATCGCCACGGCGAACGGCAGCAACTTCCACATGCACAAGGCCAACGGCATGGTGCGCGACGTGTTCCGCACGCGCAACATGCGCAGCCTGCCGGGTACCACCGGCATCGGCCAGGTGCGCTACCCGACGGCCGGTTCGGCATCGAGCGAAGAGGAAGCCCAGCCGTTCTACGTGAACGCACCGTTCGGCATCATCCTTGCCCACAACGGCAATCTGACCAACTGGCAGCAGCTGAAAGACGAGATGTTCCGCGTCGATCGCCGCCACATCAATACCAACTCCGACACCGAAGTGATGCTGAACGTGCTCGCGCACGAACTGCAGCTGTCGAGCTCGGGCCTGCAACTCGATCCGGCCGCGCTCTTCAAGGCAGTGTCGGGCGTGCATCGCCGGGTGCGCGGGTCGTATGCGATTGTTTCGCTGATCGCCGGTTACGGCCTGCTCGCGTTCCGTGACCCGTTCGGCATCCGTCCGCTGTGTCTCGGCAAGCAGGAAACGCCGGAGGGCATCGAATGGATCCTGGCGTCGGAATCGGTGGCGATCGAAGGTATTGGCTTCGAATTCGTGCGCGATATCGAGCCGGGCGAAGCGGTCTTCATCGACCTCGAAGGCAACTTCCACGCACAGCAATGCGCGACGGCCCCGAGCCTGAACCCGTGCATTTTCGAACTGGTGTATCTGGCGCGTCCGGACTCGGTGCTCGACGGCGTGCCGGTGTACAACGTGCGTCTGCGCATGGGCGACTACCTCGCCGAGAAGATCCGGCGCGAACTGCCTGACGTCGCGATCGACGTCGTGATGCCGATTCCCGATTCGTCGCGTCCGGCCGCGATGCAGGTCGCGAAGAAGCTGGGCGTCGAATATCGCGAAGGGTTCTTCAAGAACCGTTACGTCGGCCGTACGTTCATCATGCCCGGCCAGGCCGTGCGCAAGAAATCGGTGCGCCAGAAACTGAACGCGATGGGTATCGAGTTCAAGGGCAAGAACGTGCTGATCGTCGACGATTCGATTGTGCGTGGTACCACGTCGCACGAAATCGTGCAGATGGCGCGCGATGCAGGCGCGAACAAGGTGATCTTCGCTTCGGCGGCGCCGCCGGTGAAGTTCCCGAACGTGTACGGCATCGATATGCCGACGCGCGGTGAACTCGTCGCCCACGGCCGCACCGATGAGGAAGTGGCGCGCATGATTGGCGCTGACCATCTCGTTTATCAGGACGTTGACGCGCTGAAGCAGGCGGTTCGCGATATCAACCCGGCGCTGAAGACGTTCGAAGCGTCGTGCTTCGACGGCAACTACATCACCGGCGATGTCACGACCGAGTACCTCGATCGCATCGAGAGGGCTCGTCTTGCGCCTTCCGCGCAATCGGACCGCGACGCGGCGAGCGAAGCGATCGACGGCGGCGCCGCGCGTTCGCAATTGCATCTGCAACTGTCGGTCGAGTAAGGCTGCATGCGTGGCGCGATTGCCGGATGCACGGTACGCACCGCGCGTGTTAGGATGGCGGCTTGCGTCGATTTGAACTCAGCTTGCGGACGCGGGGCAACCCAAAACAGCTAAAGCGAACGGTGGTGAAACAGCAATACGCCATCGACGCTCCAGCTTTCCCCCGCACATGAAGCCCGCTTATGCCGACGCAAAGCGGGCTTTTTTGTCGCTGCCGTCTGTGAACGCGTGATCGGTTTCGTGCGTGTGCAGGCGCCAGCTCAGGAAAACGGAAACAGAAAGAACATGGACGACTCCCTTAACTTCGACACTCTCGCGGTGCGCTCAGGCACGCTGCGTAGCGAATTCAACGAACATTCGGAAGCGATCTTCCTCACGTCGAGCTTCTGCTTTTCGAGCGCCGCCGAAGCCGCCGACCGCTTCAGGCATTCCGAAGACTATTACACGTACTCGCGCTTCACGAACCCGACGGTGACGATGTTCCAGGACCGTCTGGCCGCGCTCGAAGGCGGCGAGGCGTGCATGGCCACCGCATCGGGCATGAGCGCGATCATGTCGGTGGTGATGGCGGCATTGCAGGCGGGCGATCACCTTGTCAGTTCGCAGAGCCTGTTCGGTTCCACGCTCGGCATGTTCTCGCAGATCTTCAGCAGGTTCGGCATCACGACGACCTTCGTCGATCCGAACGATCTCGACGCCTGGAAAAACGCAGTGCGTCCCGAGACAAAGATGTTCTTCCTCGAAACGCCGTCGAATCCGCTCACGGAAGTCGCCGATATCGAAGCGGTCGGCAAGATCGCGAAATCGGTGAACGCGCTGTTCGTGGTCGACAACTGCTTCTGCAGCCCGGCGTTGCAGCAGCCGCTGAAGCTGGGCGCGGACGTCGTCATGCATTCGGCGACCAAGTTCCTCGACGGTCAGGGTCGCGTGCTGGGCGGCGCGCTTGTCGGCTCGAAGCAGTTCATCATGGAAAAGGTGTTTCCGTTCGTGCGCAGCACGGGCCCGACGTTGTCGGCGTTCAATGCGTGGGTGCTGCTGAAGGGCATGGAAACGTTGTCGCTGCGGGTGGAAAAGCAGTCGGCGAACGCGCTTGACATCGCGCGCTGGCTCGAGGCGCATCCGGCCGTGAACCGCGTGTTCTATCCGGGCCTCGAATCGCATCCGCAATATGCGATCGCGAAACGTCAGCAGAAGGCGGGCGGCGCGGTTGTGTCGTTCGAGCTGAAGGGCGATTCGCCCGAAGCGATGCAGGCGAATGCCTGGCGTGTGATAGACAACACGAAGATCTGCTCGATCACCGGCAATCTCGGCGATACGCGTACCACGATCACGCATCCGGCGACGACCACGCATGGCCGAGTGACGCCGGAAGCGCGGGCGGCAGCGGGCATCACGGAAGGGCTGATCCGCCTCGCTGTCGGCCTCGAAAACCCGGACGACATTCGCAACGATCTGGCGCGCGGGCTGGCTGTTTGAATGGTGTGAGATGGCGCGTTGGGGCGTGGGCTTCGCTCATGCGCTGGCGCTTCTTCGGCCTGGTGCGTGCGCCTGGCGTTTAGTGCTGAAGCGCGCGCCACTGGCCGGGCGCAAGCCCGAAACGCCGTGTGAAAGCGTGCGTGAACGCGCTCTGGTCGCCGAAGCCGATGTCGAGCGCGATGTCCGACAGCGTGTGCCGTGGATCCGCCAGCAGCGCAAGCGACGTATCGAGCCGCAACCGTTGCAGATAACGATGAGGCGTTTCGCCAAACGCTTCGATGAAAAGCTGATGAAAACGCCGCATCCCGAAGCCGCAATGCGCGGCGAGATCGGCGATGCGCAACGGCTCGGACAGGCGCGCGCGCAACCAGCGGTCGATGCGAACGAAATCGAGCCCACAGGCGGGCAGCGCACCGGCGCCTGATCCTGTGGCGCCAGAATCGGACAGAATCGCCGCGCAGAGCCGCGCAGCGGCATTCCAGTTGAACTGGCGCACCCATGCTTCGTCCCCGGCATACGCAGCGCCTGTGGCGCTGGCAGCGACGGTGCGTACGAGCTCCGTCAGCGAGCCGTCGATCCCGACAGCGCGTGCACGGTCGAACAGCCGTTGCGGCACGGCGAGCGACGCCGCCGGCAGATCAAGTACAAGTTGCCGGTTCTCGCCGATGCCCGCGTAATCGTGACGTGAGCCAGCTGGAATCAGCCAGGCCGAACGGCTGTCGATCTCCTGGCCGACGCCGTCCACGGCCATCACCATCGCGCCGTCGAGCCCGAGTACGACCTGATGAAAGTCGTGCACATCGGTCGCCTCGATCGCGCCAAAGCGGCGCAATGAAACGGTGGGCCTGGCGACGGCAGCGTGGTGACCCATCTTTCAGAACGCGATCAGACGTCCAGCAGTTCGACTTCGAACACGAGCGTTGCATTCGGCGGAATCACGCCGCCCGCACCGCGTACGCCGTAGCCGAGTTGCGGCGGAATGGTCAGGCGGCGCACGCCACCGACTTTCATGCCCTGCACGCCCTCGTCCCAGCCCTTGATGACCATGCCGCCGCCGAGCACGAAGGCGAACGGATCGTTACGGTCCTTGCTCGAATCGAATTTCTGGCCATCGGTGAGCCAGCCGGTGTAATGGACGCTGACGGTCTTGCCAGCCTGCGCTTCAGTACCGGTGCCTTCGGTCAGGTCTTCGTATTTCAGGCCGGATTCGGTCGTGACAATCGACATGGGGAACTCCTCGAGACAGATCGTTCAAAACCGACATTGTAGGCGCGTTGCCCCTGCGCCCGCCAGCCGGCCATCCGGACTATGCCATCTGGCCGGGGGCGTTTCGTGGCGGGCGCGGCACCGCCCGTGCCTATAATGTGGCTTTGTTTTCGCGCACGCATTGCGCACCAGGATTTCGATCGTGACAACGTTTTTCAGCGGCACCCAGCAACCCGCCACGGCGCAGCCAGTCTCGCCGGACAGTGAACGTACCGCGCATCTTTGCGCCGAGGCCGCGCTTTTCATGCGCGATCATGTGTTGTCCCTCGTGTCGCATGATCTGCGCAGTCCGCTGAACGCGATTCACAGCTGGGCCTATGTACTTGAACGCAAGCTCGATGCGGGCGACGCCACGGCGCAGCGCGCCATTGCCGGCATCCGCAGCGGCGTCGACCAGCAGGTCAAGCTGCTGGAGTCGCTCGTCGACGCGACACGTGCCGAAACAAAGTCGCTTGCGCTTAACCGCGCGCCGTTTGCATTGCCCGCCATGATCGACGCGGCGCTCGACGCGGTCCGCACGCCGTTTGCTCAGGCGCGCGCGGTCACTGTCACGTCCGGTTCGACACTCGCGGGCGAGCCGCTCAACGGCGACGCCGCGCGCCTCGCGCAGGCCCTGTGGCTGATGCTGACGTTCGCCGTCGAATCCAGCGCCCGCGAAACCGGCGTCGTGCTCGAAAGCACGCTCGACGGCACCCTGTGGCAGGCAACGGTCGCGTTCACACCGGCGCCGGCCGCGCTCCACGACGCCACGCTTGCGCATCTGCTCGAAGCGTTCGCGCGACGCCAGGCGCAGGAACCGCGCGAAGCGGGGCGCATTGCGTGGGTACTGGCGTTGTGCAAACGCGTCGCCGAGGCCCACGGCGGCAAGTTCGAGCAGCATGAAGAGGCGCTCGTGCTGCGCGTTCCGCTCGCTGCCGCATGACCGGATTCGTGCGCTTCCGCCGGGGGATCTGCTTTCATCAATCTTTCAGCCTCTATACTGGCGACTTTTGTTTCCGGAGCCTTCTGCCTTGATTCAGGTCGTCGCCATTCTGGGTGCGCTGTTGCTGGTGGCACTCAACGGTTTCTTTGTTGCCGCCGAATTCGGGCTGGTGAAGTTGCGGCAAACACGCGTGCAGACGCTCGCGCAAAAGCACGGCCTGCGCGGCAAGTTGCTCGCCAGGGTGCACGGCCGTCTCGATGCGTACCTCTCCGCGTGCCAGCTTGGCATCACGCTGGCGTCACTCGGTCTTGGCTGGATCGGCGAACCCGCGTTTGCCGAACTGCTGCATCCGCTCTTCGGGCTCGTGGGTGTCGAATCGGAGAAGCTGATTCACGGCATTTCGCTCTTCTTCGCGTTTTCGTGTATTTCGTTCCTGCATATCGTGGTCGGCGAGCTGGCGCCCAAGTCGCTCGCCATCCGTCAGGCCGAGAAGATCGCGCTATGGGTCGCCATGCCGCTGTACGGTTTTTACTGGGCGATGTATCCGGCGATCTGGGTGCTCAATACCAGCGCGAACACCGTGCTGCGCATCGCCGGCCTGACGGCCGATCACGGTGGCGACACGCACTATTCGAACGATGAACTCAAGCTGATCCTGCGCGGTCGCCGCGAAGGCGCGGCGGGCAGCATCGCGGCTGCGTCGGCTGCGTCGGCTGCGTCGGTCGCGTCAGCTGTTTCAGCCGCCTATAGCCAGGACGAGTGGAACACGTTCGCCCATTCGCTCGATTTTTCGCGGCTGACGGTTTCCGACCTGATGCGTCCGGCACATGAGATGGTGGGTCTGCGCCGCGACCTGCCGTTGCGCGACAACATGCAGGTCGTCGCGCGTCACCGGTTCAGCCGCTATCCGCTGTTCGAAGACGCTTCAGGCGAGCGCGTCGCCGGCATGATTCATCTGAAGGACCTGCTGCTGGCACGTCAGGCGGGCAGCGTGCTGGAAGACCTCTCGCCCTATACACGGCCCGTGCAGTACGTGCAGCCGAACATGCCGGCGCTGGAGCTGTTTCGCCGTTTTCGCAAGGGCGCGCCGCATCTGGCGCTCGTCGGGCACAAGGGTGAAAAGCCGATCGGTTTTCTCACGCTCGACAATCTGCTCGGCGCGCTGGTCGGCCAGATTCACGACGAGTTCCGTCAGGGCGACGCCGACTGGACGCGGATGGACGACGGCACGCTGATGGGCAAGGGCAGCCTGCCCGTGGTGTCGCTGGAACGCGCGCTCGGTATCGATATCGACGAAGGACGGGCCGAATCGGTCGGCGGCCTTGTCATTCAGGCGCTCAACGATTTGCCGGCTGAAGGGCAGCGCGTGTCGTTCGACCGTTTCGACGTCGTCGTGAAGAAGATGCGCGGGCCGCGCATTGTGCTCGTGCGCGTCTATCCGAAAGAATTCGAGGACGAAGGCGGCTGACGCTCAACCGGCGGCAAGCAGCGGCACAAGCAGTGCCACAAGCAGTGCCACCGTTATCCGAACGCACCTTTGCGCGCGTTCGCGTCCGGCAGCTGACGCGTCTCGCGCACCGAACGCGGATGCCACAGCTTCGCACCACCTTCGATGCCGGCGTCATTCGACACGATCGCCACGTTCGGCGGCAATTCGAACTTCAGCCGCGCGGCGTTGCCGCCGCCAATCCACAGCTTGTCGTAGTTTACGAGCGAAGCGAGGATGCCGATGATCTTTTCCACGCGGCGATTCCATCGCCTGTCGCCGGCTTTCTTGCGCGCGGCATCGCCGATGTATTCGTCGTAAGCGCGGCCCTTGCTCACCGGGTGGTGCGCCAGTTCGAGATGCGGCATCAGTTCGCCGTCGCGAAAGAGGGCGGTGCCCGCGCCGGTGCCGAGCGTCAGCACGAACTCGATGCCTTTGCCTTCGATCGCGGCGAAACCCTGCATTTCGGCATCGTTGATCATGCGTACCGGCAGTCCGCCCAGCCGTGCCGCCAGATCGTCCGCGAGCGCGATGTCGTGCCAGCCGGTCACGCCGAAGTGCGGCGCCGTCAGGATGCGGTTATCGCGCACGAAGCCGGGAAAGCCGATCGAGATCTGCGTCGGCGGATATTGCGCGACGATCGGCGCAACCAGCGCGACCAGCGTATCGACGAGCTGATCCGGTGTGCACGGATGCGGCGTCGCCACGCGCACGCGCTCGGTCAGCATGTGTCCGGTTGCATCGATGATCGCGGCTTTCAGGCCCGTACCGCCGACGTCGACGGCCAGAATCTGCTCCGCTGTACTTCTGGTTTTCGGCTTGCGTGATGTCACCACATTGATCCCCTTATCGTGCTTCGTGCTTCGTGTTGTGTGAGCCGCGTTACTTCTTCCGGGCAGCGGTGTTTGCAACGTTATCCGGTGCGAGCGGTCGCCACGCGCGTCCGTCGCGGGCGAGTAGCGCGTCGCTTTGCGCAGGCCCCGCGCTGCCCGCCGGATACCCTTCCACGGGCAACGGGCCGCTTTCCGGATGCAGCACGTCTTCCACGGCGGCCCAGCTCGTCTCGATGCTGTCGGCGCGCTGGAACAGCGTGGCGTCGCCCAGCATGCAGTCGTACAGCAACGTTTCATAGCCGACGTTCGCGCGCTCCGTGAAGAAGTCGGCATAGTCGAACGCCGATTGCACCGGGCCGATCTGCATCACGGGACCGGGCACCTTCACATTGAAATCAAAGCGCGTGCCGTGCGCCGGGTCGATGCGCAGGGTCAGCACGTTGGGGGTCAGCGTGTCGACGGGGGTGTCGCGAAAGAGCCGGAACGGCACTGTTTTGAGGTGCACCGCGATCTCCGTGCGTCGCGCGGTGAGACGCTTGCCGGTGCGCAGATAAAACGGCACGCCCGCCCAGCGCCAGTTTTCGATGAACACGCGCGCCGCGGCATACGTCTCCGTGTGGCTATCCGCCGCGACATCGGGTTCTTCGCGATAACCCGGGCCGGCCGGACCTTTCTCGTACTGGCCGAACACGACGTCGCGCGCGTGGAGCGGCTGGATCGCATCGAAGATGTCGGCCTTCTTGTCGCGCACCGCTTCGGCCGCGAAGGAATTGGGCGGCTCCATGGCCACCATGCCGAGCAGCTGGAACAGGTGATTGGGCAGCATGTCGCGAAACGCGCCGGTCTGTTCGTAGAACTGGCCGCGCCCCTCGACGCCGATCGTCTCCGCCGCCGTGATCTGCACGTGATCGATGTACTCGCGTCGCCAGACCGGCTCGAAGATCGCGTTCGCGAAGCGCACGGCGAGAATGCTCTGCACCGTGTCCTTGCCGAGAAAATGGTCGATGCGATAGACCTGCGATTCCTTCGCGTAGCTCAGGATATGCGCGTTCAGATCGCGCGCGGACGCAAGGTCCGTGCCGAACGGCTTTTCGATGACGAGACGCCGGAAGCCGCCGCCTTCGTCTTCCTTCAGCAATCCCGCGCGGCCGAGACGTTCGACGATCGGTTTGAAGAAGCGCGAAGTGACCGCAAGATAAAAGATCACGTTGCTGCCAGCCCCGGTCCCGATCAACTGCTTCAGATTCGAGAACGTGTCGTCGGATTCGAATTCGCCGGCCATGTATTGCAGCCGCTGCGCGACCCAGTCCCACGCCTTTTCGTCGAGTTGCGTGGTATGGAAACTGCTCGCCTTGTCGGCGGCGAACTGCTGCAAGGACTTCTTGAGGTCGTCGCGCCATTCGGCGGTCTCGCGTTCGCCGTGATTCACGCCGATGATCTTCATGCCCGAATCGAGCAGGCCATCCGCCGACAGGTTGTAAAGCGCCGGCATCAGCAGACGTTTTGTGAGATCGCCACCCGCGCCGAAGATCACCAGCGTGCACGGCGGCGCGGGATGCCTGCCCGCCGCCGGAAGCGTGGCGCCTGCAGGCCCCGAACCCGCTTTCGTGCTGACACCGGCATTGGACGCGGTATTCGCTGGCTGCGCTGCATTCGTTTCGTTCGACATGGGTTTATTCCTTGAGGCTGTGCATGGGGCGATATAGAAAAGACCGCAGTCGAAGCCGCACAGTTCAAAAATCGCGCGGAATCTCACGCAGCGCCGGCAATCTGGCAATGTGCAGCCACGGAGCAGGCTATTTCGTGACGAGCGCTTCTTCGACTTCTCCCGCGACCGGCACGTTGCCTGACTGGCCCATTTCGCGCGGTTGCAGCAGCAGCGCGACGAGCCCGCTCCAGCCCGTCTGATGCGATGCACCGACGCCACGGCCGTTATCGCCGTGAAAGTATTCATGGAACAGCACGAGATCGCTCGAACGCGGGTCGGCCTCCAGCAGCGGATAGGCACCCATCACCGGACGATGCCCGTCGCGGTCTTTCAGGAACAGCGTGGTGACGCGCCGTGCGAGTTCGTCCGCGACCTCATTCAGCGAGAAGCACTGGCCGGAACCCGTCGGATACTCGACGCGAAAATCGTCGCCGTAATACCGGTGGAATTCGTAGAGCGATTCGATCAGCAGATAGTTGACCGGCATCCAGACCGGCCCGCGCCAGTTCGAATTGCCGCCGAACACGCGTGAATCCGATTCCGCCGGCAGGTACTTGATGCCGAAGCTGTTGCCGTTGTGTTCGTACACGAACGGGTGGTCGCGATGCACGCGCGAAAGCGCCCGCACGCCGTGATCGGAGAGAAATTCGGATTCGTCGAGCACGCGGCGCAGCAGTGCTTTCATGCGATGTCCGCGCAGCAGCGACAGCAGGAGGCTGTTGCCCTTGCCAGGTTCGTTCCAGCGCGACACGAGCCGCGCCAGATCGGGACGATGTTCGAGGAACCAGACGAGCCGGTCGCGCAGGCCGGGCAGGTCGCCATGCAGACGCTGTTCGAGCACGTGCACGGCAAAGAGCGGAATCAGTCCGACGATCGAGCGGATGCGCATCGGCACCATCGTGCCGTCGGGCAGTCGCAGCTTGTCATAGAAGAACTCGTCCTGCGAATCCCACAGGCCGGTGTCGCAACCGTCTTCGCAACTGACGGCCTCCGCGATGTACAGGAAGTGCTCGAAGAACTTCACGCCGATATCGACGAACACGTGATTGGCGTACGCGAGTTCCAGCGCGATACGCATCAAATCGAGTGCATACGCCGCCATCCAGGCGGTGCCATCGGCCTGGTCGATGTGGCCGCCCGTCGGCAGCGGCGAGGAACGATCGAAAATGCCGACGTTATCGAGGCCGAGAAAGCCGCCCTGAAAAATGTTGTGACCGTCGGCGTCCTTGCGGTTCACCCACCATGAGAAATTGAGCAGTAACTTGTGGAACACCAGTTCGAGGAAATCGCGATCGGCCTTGCCGGTAATCGCACGGTCGATTTCATAGACGCGCCATGTTGCCCACGCATGCACGGGCGGATTGGCGTCGCTGAATGCCCATTCGTACGCGGGCAACTGACCGTTCGGATGCTGGTAGCGGTCCTTCACGAGCAGCAGCAACTGCCGCTTGGCGAACGCGGGGTCGATCAGCGCAAAGGCGGCCGCATGAAATGCGAGATCCCATGATGCGTACCACGGGTATTCCCATTTGTCCGGCATCGACACGATGTCCGCGTTGCACAGATGCCGCCAGTCGGCATTGCGTCCGCGCTTGCGGCGCGCGGCGGGGGCGGGCTGCGCCTGGTCGCCGTCCATCCAGCGCTGGACGTCGAACTGGTAGTACTGCTTGGACCAGAGCATGCCGGCAAGCGCCTGACGCTGAACGAGCCGCGCATCGGGGTTGTCCATTTCGTGCTGCAGGGCCGCATAAAACTCGTTTGCTTCGGCAATGCGATGCGCGAAGAGTACATCGGCATCGAGCGGTACTTCGTCCGGCCCCGACTCGTGTCGCCAGCGCAGAAACACGACCGCGCGGGCATGCGGTTCCAGTTCGAAATGCACATGCGCACCCGCCTTCGTACCGCCGTCGCGACGCACTGCGTCGGCGTCGCCGTGCACGAGGTAATCGTTGAAACCGTCCTTGAACGGACCGTGGCCGGTCGTGTTGAAAAGCCGCTGGACGTTCGTTTCATTCTCGCAAAAGAGCCACGTCACTTCCGGCGTAACCGTCGCATCTTTCGACGGCTGGACCCACGCCGTGACG
Organism: Paraburkholderia gardini; assembly: GCF_907164545.1. Classification (NCBI taxonomy): domain Bacteria; kingdom Pseudomonadati; phylum Pseudomonadota; class Betaproteobacteria; order Burkholderiales; family Burkholderiaceae; genus Paraburkholderia; species Paraburkholderia gardini. Next base: position 36,249 of record NZ_CAJQZB010000017.1, read on the forward strand.
ATGAGCGGATCGTGTCCCTGCATGCGTCCGACCAGATGCGGTGCGCTGTGCGAATCAGGGCTTTTTGTCAGCGAGGGTTTGTCCTTGAGGCCCTTCCACGACCACTTGTTGCGCGCCCAGATCTGCGGCAGCACGTCGAGCGAAGCTGCTTTGTCGGCGCGGTTCTCGACGCTCACGCGCATCACGATGTCGTCCGCGTTGTGCTTCGCATATTCGACTTCGACGTCGAAGTAGCCGTTGTCGTCGAATACACCTGTGTCGAGGATTTCGTACTCGGGCACGTCGGCACCGCGGCGTGCGTTTTCCTGGATCAGGTCGTCGTACGGATACGCCGCATGCGGGTACTTGTAGAGCATGCGCATGTACGAATGCGTCGGCGTGCCGTCGAGGTAGAAGTACAGCTCCTTCACGTCCTCGCCGTGATTACCCTGCTCGTTCGTGAGACCGAAGAGCCGTTCCTTGAGGATTGCGTCGCGACCGTTCCAGAGCGCGAGCGAGACGCACCAGCTGAGCGTGTCGTCGCCGAAACCGGCGATGCCGTCTTCGCCCCAGCGATAGGCCCGGCTGCGTGCATGGTCGTGCGGAAAATAGTCCCACGCCGTGCCGTTTTCGCTGTAATCCTCGCGCACCGTGCCCCATTGGCGCTCGCTGAGATACGGGCCCCAGCGTTGCCAGCGGGCGCATTCGCTGGAATGCAGACGGCGGCCTTCGGTGGTCTCGAGTATGTTGACGGCGCGCAGCGGTGACATAGACGTGTCCTTTAGCTTGGGCCCTGGCGGTCAGACGCACATCGTAGCGCGGTTTGGCTACCTCGGGTCAGATGCGTGCAAGCAGATACTCCACTCGCAGCAGCTCGCCCAGCGACCACGCCTGGAACGGTGTGCCGCCTGGCGTGTGCGGCGCGTCGCCGTCCGCCACCTCGGAAACGTGATCGAGACCCGCGTGATCGAGATGCGCGTGAAGCGGCGCCAGAAAACCGGCCTCGGCTTCAGCGCGACTCACGCCGTTCATCCCGTGCACGCGCAGCCATGCCTCGACAAACGGGCCGAGCAGCCACGGCCACACGGTGCCCTGGTGATACGCACCATCGCGTTCGAACGGGCCGCCGCCATAGTGAGCGCAATAGGCATGATCCGACGGCGCGAGCGTACGCAAACCGACAGGTGTCAGCAGATGTGTTTGCACGTGCTCGACGACGGCTCGCGCGGCCGCGCCCTCGAGCAGCGCGAACGGCAAGCCGCCGACGGCGAAGATCTGGTTTGGCCGCAGCGCACGATCGACCTGCCCCGCGACGTGATTGACGTCGACGACATCGAACAGCGCGCCCGTCGATGCATCGATAAAGCGCGCGTTGAATGCCTGCGATGCACGTGTCGCGAGGTCCTGCCATTGCGCGTTCCATGCCGACGCAATGCGCAACACGTTGATCCACAGTGCCTGGATTTCCACGGGCTTGCCGATGCGCGGTGTGACGACCCAGTCGCCGGCTCGTGCGTCCATCCATGTCAGCTGCGTGCCGGGCACGCCGGCGCGCAGCAGGCCGTCGGCATCCGCTGCGATACCGAAGCGCGTGCCCTGCGAATAGCCTGTGAGAATCGCGTCGACCGTCTGCTGGAGGCGCGTGCGCGTTGCAGGACTCGCATGACCGGTTGCGAGGTAGTCGTGCACGGCAACCGCGAACCATAGCGACGCATCGACGGAGTTGTATTCGGGCGCGTTGCCGTAGTCGGGGAAGCGGTTGGGCAGCATGCCTTCGGAGAGCGTGCCGGTCCATTCGAGCAGAATGGACTCCGCTTCGGCGAGCCGGCCCGATGTGATGAGCAGCCCCCGCATCGCGATGAACGTGTCGCGACCCCAGTCGGTGAACCACGGGAACCCGGCGATGATCGTGCGGCCCGTGTTGCGCGACACGACATAAGCGTCGGCGGAGCGCTGCAGACGTGAGCCGAACGCGGCGCGGCGCTGCTGTTCGATATCGGCGAGTTCGCCGGCGCGTTGTGCGGGATAACTCGCGGCTTCTGTGCGCTGCGGGTTTTGCGTGTCCTGTTTATCGGCGCTCAGGATCATGAGCGCTTCGCCGCTCTCGAGATCGAAGGAAAACACACCGGGCGTGGCGAGGTCTTCGGTGAAATCGAGCCCGCGTTCGCGCTCGCGGAGATAGCAGAAGTTGCGATACCAGTCGGGTGCGTGCGAATACGTGCCGTTTGTCGATGCGTGAATGACCGGCAAATCGCCGTAAGGCTGCCAGCTGACGCGCGACTGATCCTGTTGTGCGTTGAAGTTGAACGCCGGATTCTCGTGATGCAGCGCGTGATAGTCGCGGCCGGAAAGCAGCGGCCGGACCTTCAGGATCAGGTTGCCCGTGCCCGGCAGCGCACGGCTTCGTTCGGGCCGCCAGCGCAGCACGGTTTCGCCAGTCGCCTTCGCGACGAATATCTCGACGCTCAATACCGTGTTCGTGTCGATCTGCAGGCGCCACGTGGGCCACGGTGCGGTGTCGAAGCTCAGGATACGCGCTGCAATGTCGGGATAAACGAGATCGGGCGCGTAGCGCTGCATCGTGAGCGGATAGCGTGCGCCGTTACCTTCGAGCCACGCCTCGATGCCGTTCACGAGCACAACACGACCCGCTGCCGACGCAGTGAGCAGGAGCGCGTGATAACGGCGCGTGCGTGTCGTGCCGACCGTGCCCGATGCAAAGCCGCCGAAGGCGTCGGCTTCGAGCCATTCGTCTTCGAGTCGTGCTGCTTCGATGGGCGCGGCGACATGGGTCATCGGTTCACGGACCGCACGAAGTCGTCGACGGTTATCGCGTGAGGCAATGACGCGCGAATCGAGCGGCGCGACATCAGCGCCTGGCTCACCGTTACGTTGTTGTTCGTCGAAGTCATGTGTCTGCGATGGTGGGATCGGTCGGACAATGTCCGATTCTATCGGCTTGCGCGCGTGCGTGGTCCCAGTGTGCCGCAAGCGCCGTTCATGTAGTTTTTCTTTCCTCAACCTTTCGATGTGCGAACGCAGCGCGCAGCGCATTCGCATCGACGGCGGTGTCGCTGGACGCCACCCCGGACGGCGCGGTTGCCGACGTTCAGGCGGGCCTTGGCTACGGACATCCGTCAGGTCGGCGGCCGCGCTGCGTTATGAGCCGGGCGACAGCAGCAGCCGGACGCATTGTTCCCCTTCACCCGCAGACGAAGGTGATAACCAATGACCTCGAATAGCCGTTGATCCGAAGCACCGGCGTGTTAAGTTGCAATGCTCCGGGGTTTCAAGGGTTCGCTTCAGTCGAGAAAGACGTAGTCGGCGAGGTAAGGGCTTCGGCCTTCCTGACCTTCCCGCGTGCACGGATGAAGCGGCGCGATGCCGCCTCGCGTGTTCCAGCGCTGCACGTAGCGTACCGATGCCAGTTGCCCTGGTCCGCCTGCACTGGTTGCCTGCAGTAACAGCAACGGAATGCTGCCCGGCTGCTGCGAATTGGGCATCTGCTGCAGCACCTTGCCGGTAATCCTGCTGCCGTCCGTTGCTTCCCATGTCGGCCCGGCATAGTGTTTTGCCACCAGCTTTCCCGATCCGTCGTACAGATCAGCTTGCGGCGCCTTGAAGACCCACGCCAGATGATTGTTCTGGTCGCGCCTGCACACGTAGATCTGCACGCCGGAAGCGTCAAGCGATGCGACGACATGTTGTGCGCCGGCAGGTTGCAGTTCGGGCGGCGGAGTTGCCTGCGCTGTCGCGATGCAGCACGCCGCGAGCCCGGTGCAACATGTGATGAGGTGCGCCAGGCGGCCCGATCGATAAGCGTTGCGTGTCATATGTCCTCCGGAGCGAAGGCCGGTCAAACCGCTTGCGCGAAGACGTGCCTTCAGCCGCGCGCGGCCTTTGCGCGCCAGGCATCGAGGCCATGCCGGGCCTGATTACGGATTGCGCCCTGAACGAACGGCGTCCATCCCAGCAGCGTACCCTTGATTCCCAGTGCCTGTCGCGTCCAGCCCCACAGGTCGAAGGTATCGCGCTGCTCGACGATGAGTCCGCCGCTAAAACGAAACCGCGACTGGACGTGATTCACCACCGGCCGGCCGCTTTGCGTGAACATGTAACGGGCGATCCATTTCGCGCTGCCGCTGGTTTCGTCCGCATCGACCTGGTTGAAGGAAACGGAAAAATCCTGCGCACGTTGGGTGAGCATGCGCCACATATCGCCGGCTTCACTGCCGCGCAGTTCGCCGAACACCGGATCGCCAAAGACGACGTCTTCGGCATAACAGGCGCTCATCGTCTCTGCGTCCAGCTGCTGGAACGCCTGATAGAAACGCTCGATCAGGGCAGCGTTCGCATGGTCCATTTTCATGATCTCCCCGTGTGATTCCTGAACATGCAGCACCGCACACCCGCGGCAAGGCAGGCTGCGCTTCGCCGGTTCAACAGGTTGCCTGCAACAGGGATGCCTGTCCAGTGGCGGGCCCTGTTCCTAAGGGTTTCACCATTTTTCGTTATATCCGATAGAATATAGCGATGCGCCTGTCGAACGGCTCCTGTCAGGGCAACAGGCGGTGAATATCACGTGGAGGTGCAGGTTGGTCCGCAGTCGGCGCATGATTTCTGATCGATCGATCTGGCCCGGTGAGCCTTCGGGCGATTTCGTGTCGACGATTACGGCTCTGAAGCCCACATCGGATCTCGAACGTGCCGAGCTGATCGTGGGTCTGTGCGTCGAGCATGTGCTGAACCGGCACTTTCCCAGGCGTCTGCTTGAGCGGGCTTCGCCCACGTAACAAACATCGGAAAACCCCGGCCGTCGGCGTTGTATCACGATTGAAATTTGCATCGATGTATACGGTGGTATATTTCGCTGAAGTGAAGTTGCACGGTGGAGAAGCGCTGTCGACAGCGTCAAACCTGCCGTAAAACCGGAACAGGATTCGAGGTCATCATGCACACTCCGCCGTTTCGTCTCGCCCGCACGCCGGGCCTCGCTCAACCCGAAGACGAGGCTGGAGCCTGGCCGCGTACGGGCGATGCATGTTGCCAGCCGACGCGGCCGCAGTTGTCCAGCTCAAGGCGCCGTGTGCGCCTTGCTGAGCTCGATCCGCATCTGCACTGCTCGGTCATCGGCACCTGCCTGACGACGCACGAACTGCGCAAGATCGTGTCGAAGTTCGCCGACGTGGACCGGGAGCATGCGAGCGACCTTGAGATTCACCACGCGGCAGTCGAGCTTGCCATGGAAGGCGGCGCGGGTGGCAAGGCACTGCACAAGGCGCTGGATGAGCGCTACGTGGGCGCCATACGGCGTTTCGACAAGGCGCGCGACGCCGAAGCGCTACTTGCCATGTGGGATGAAGCGCTCGCGAACGGTGACATTCCGCCCGCGTACTGGGCGCTGATGACGCATCCGCAAGCGACGATGCACGAGCGGCAGGTCGCGTTTGGCGCGTTGCACATGCTGTCGCATCTGGTGGGCGCGGCGAACCGCGCCGATATTCGTCGCCTTGTCGCACTGGAAGCGGAGAGTGCGACGTTGCGCGACAGGGTCGAGCGCCAGCAGAAGCGTCTGCACGAAATGAGCATCCAGCGGGATACGTCGATTCGCGAACTCTCGGCGCAAATCGCGCAGCTAACGATGCAACTCGAGCGCAAGAGCACAAGCGATGAAGCGAGCTTTCAAGCCGAGGTGTCGACGCTGCGCGATGCACTCGCGGCCCGCGACGCGCGCCTTGCGCTCCACACGAGCCGGCGCGAGGCCGCTGAGCAGCGCGCGGCAAAAGAGCAGGAATACGCGCAGGCGCTACGCGAGAGTCTCGACGAAGCACTCGCGCTGCTTGACATCGTGCAGGCCGAAGCAGGTGCCATGGAGCGAACGATGCAGCTTTCCGCGGAAGCGCCCGATGCGCATCAGGCACTTCTCGATGCGTTAGGCGGCAAGCGCATCGTCTACGTGGGCGGGCGGCCGGGCTCGAACGCCGCGCTCCGGCGAATCGTCGAATCGGCGGGCGGAGCGTTGACACTGCATGACGGTGGCGTTGAAGACAGAAAAGGTCTGCTGGCGGCGGCGTTGCCGCGTGCGGACATGGTGGTTTTTCCGGTCGACTGCGTGGACCACGATTCGATGAACATGCTCAAGCGCGTGTGCGAACGACATCAGGTCACGTATTACCCGTTGCGTACCGCCAGCATCGCAAGCTTCGTCGAACGGGTGACGCGTGCCCACGCGGCGTCTCTCGCGGCAGGTGCGCCACGCGCCTCGCGGTTTTGTCTGCGACACGGTTGACTGCAATCGGGCGCTACCAGGCGGAATCAGTCCGCTCAGCGTTTGACGAGTCTGGTGAGCGCGGTGATCTGGGCCGCGCATGCCGCGGCGGCCTGTTGTTCGATGTCGCGATACAGACGGATGATCTCTTCGCCGACGGGCGTGAGGACGCTGCCGCCGCCGCTCTGGCCGCCGTGTTCCGAGACGGTAGCGGGCGATTTGAGCGAGCGGTTCAGTTCGTCCATCAGCAGCCACGCGCGCCGGTACGACATGTTGAGGCTGCGTGCAGCCGCTGAAATCGAACCGTGCTCCCGCACGGCTTCGAGCAGCGAGACCTTGCCAGGCCCGAGCGCGATCGTGCCTGCCTGCTGGATGCGCATGCGAAAGCGCACCTCCGGTCGGGCTTGTGCCAGATTCTTCATGTTGTTTGCGGGTTTAGCCATGCGCGAAAGCATACACGATGGCGACGCGCGTTCGCGCAGGCAGGTGCGTCAATGTCCGTGCGGGAAGCAGTAACCGAAGTCTTCGCATCCCGGGCAACCCGGCGCCGGGCCAGGTTCCGTTCCGCGAGCCAGCGCGAGTTCACGCGCGAGAAATTTTTTCCATCGCAGGCTGGCGGTATTGCGGATGACCAGCGTCGGGAAATAACGCTCGAGCATCGCGGTTACGTCGTCACGGCCGCTTAAGCCGAGATCGCGCCACAGATGATCCGGCCTCAGACATGCATGCGCGACGATCGCCGCGATGCAGCGCATGTCGTCCTCGTTTGTCGACGGGTTTGCGTGGGTTTGAAGCAATGCGGCAAGCGCGCTCAAAAAATCCGCGTGTGCTGAAGCGGGAAGCGTAGCCGGCAACGCCAGAATGCGTGGTGGCTTTGCTACGTTTGGGAAGTGTCGTTTAAAAAGGGCGTCCAGCGCATTTTGCGTAACGCCGAGCAGTGCGATTTCTCCGCGCACTTCGCGCGCCGCGATCAGGCGCGCAAACAATCGTGCGTCTGGCGTGGGCGATTCGTCCGTCGCGACGAGCAGTTCGTTCTCGCGCGCAGCGGATGCTTCGTCCAGGTTCGATGCATGCAGTGCCGTGGATGGTACCGGCGGACTTACGCGGGGCGAGTGCTCGTTCATAAAGCGGCGGGTTTAAGGCCTGAGTACCCGCGTTTCAATTCGCGCGAGCCGCTTCACATGGCGCGGCGCGGAATGAATGTCCGTGCCGGAGAAGAGCACTGGCGCGCCATGCTCCGCGTCCAGCGGCTGGCCGCCGCATTCACAGGCAATCAGAACCTGTTCGCCCACAGGCGTATTGAACAGTTCGTGCCACGAAAACGTGACCGCGTATCCGTCATGAGCGCTTGCGATCATCGCCATCCGCTTGAAATCTCCCGGCGAATCGCAGCGCAGGCCGGCAAGACTGATGAGTTCCTTGAGCAGGACACCGCGATAACGATCGACCGTGCGGATAAACCGGTCGGTCGTGAAGCACCGCAGGTCGAAGGTATCGGCAAGTACGTTCGCGCGCGCCCTCAGTTCATCCACGGAAAACGACATGGCGCGCAATACGTCGCCCGTCAGCGAAATCCCGCCAGGCGTTGCATGCTCCGCAATCGCCGGTGCTGTCGATGTCATGACCTGCTCGAATTTTGCCGCGGTATCTGCCATACCCATCTTCGATCCTCCGCCGGCCATGCCGGCTTGTTCATCGCTATGTCTCTGGGTATATTACGCTGCGATCGGGCGCGATTGCACGCCGGATCGCTCGATATGCATCATATCCGCCGGCATATTCTGATCTTTGCGCTTCGTGGCGCGTTGCCGCGCCGGCATCGGGTTGCGCGCGACGGTTACTGGTCGACGCCCACGATCACGCTCGATGCCTTGAAGACCGCCGCGGCAGCCTTGCCGCTGGCGAGCCCGAGACGCTCGACGCTGTCGTTGGTGATGATCGCCGCGATCTGCGCACCGCCGGCTGCGGCGATGATGACCTCGGCATTCACCGCGCCCTTGTTCACGGTCGAAACCGTGCCCGCGACGACGTTGCGCGCCGACACCTTGCTGCCGTCGACATCGACCATCACGAGCACCGACGAAGCCTTCACCAGCGCGAACGCCGGTTTGCCCGCCGCAAGCCCCAGTGCTGCTGCGCTGCCGTGCGTGATGACGGCGACGATGTCGAGGCCGTCCTGCGTGCGCAGCGCGATTTCGTCGTTGACGGCGCCGGCCTTGACGCTCGTGACCTGACCGGAAAAATGATTACGGGCACTCGTTCGCATGTCTGTCTCCGTGTGAGATTCCCGTCGAAGCAATCGGCGGAGGTCGGGTTGAGAAAGCGGATCAGTGTACCCGAAGCGTTCCAGCTCAAACCGGCGGTACGCCTTCTTCGACCAGCACCGCGACGGGCATCGCCGCAAGCGCGTCGCGCAGATACAGCAGGCCGGATTCATCGACCTTGGGCGCGCCCGGACTCAACCAGTCGAAGAGCGCGCGCGAAGCGAGCGCCTCCGGCATCTCGATGGCCGTGTCGCCCCATCGTCCGGGCGCGACGAGCGGCATGTCCGTGCCCGGATCGAGCAACGTCGCGGCGAGGCGCGTGGCAATGACGACGCCATACGCGTTGCCATAGCGCCGCGCGAACGCGATGACGTGCGCCGCCTGGCTGCCGCGAACGCGCAGCGGCATATACACGCCCTGATCGGGCAGCGCCGGCAGATGCGCGCGCAACGTGAGCATCCGGTGCACGACACCCAGCTTCACGCGGCCATCGCGCCAGTTCGCAAGCTGCACGGACGGCGGCGTCGCGACGAGCCACGCGTGCCGCTGCGCGAAATCGACGGGCCGCCGGTTGTCGGGATCGACAAGACTGAAGTCCCACAATTCCGTGCCCTGATATAGATCGGGAACGCCGGGCGACGCGAGACGCAGCACCGTCTGCTGCAGGCTGTTAATCGCGCCCGCCGCGCCGATCCGTTCGACGAAAGCATGTAGCTCGCGCAGAAAGCCGTCGCGTCGCTGTGGTGCGAGCACGTCGAAGAGAAAATCGCGGCAGGCGTTTTCGTATGCTTCGTCGGGCGCGAGCCAGTCCGTGCGCAGTTTCGCTTCGCGCAATGCCTTCAACTGCCATTGCGCCACGCGTTCGGCCAGCGCCTTGACGCCCGCCTCGTCGCCGGGTTCGAGCCCGGGTGGCCAGCAGCCCACGAGTGTCTGATACAGCATCGCCTCCGCGTCGGGGCCCGGCGCCCAGTGACGTTCGCTGTCCTCTGCCGCGCTGGTATCCGTGGTATTGCGCTCGCGCGCAACTGGATCGCGAGCGACCGCTTCACGACGATGCGGCGTGTTCAGGGTCGACCAGCCGCGCAGCGTCGCGCCCCATTCCTGCGGAATCTCGCTTAGCACGGCAAGGCGTGCACGCATGTCCTCGCCGCGTTTGTGATCGTGCGTCGCGGTAGCGAGCATCGCATGCGGAAAGCGTCGCGCGCGTTCCAGATTGCCCGCGTGAAACTGCTCGACGGTCAGCGCGAATTCGCCCGGATCGGCGCCCACTTCGTTGCGGGACAACAGGCGTCCGTAGCGGTAGCACGCGGTATCCTCGATCGCCTTGGCTGAGACGGGTGCGGTGAGCTGCGAAAAAACCGTTTGCGCGGTGCGTCGCGACGATCCCGGGTGACCCGGCGCATTGCCGCCGGCGTCGTCCCCTTGCTGCGTGCCGCCAAGCCATTCGCCGATGCGCTCCAGCACGGCGAGATCGCCGCGTGCGAGCGTCTGCTTCGCCGCATCGAACGCGTGATTGAAGTAGCGGTTGTCGATCTCGCTGCGCACGGTGTTTTGCGGATAGATGCGATACACCGGAAAATGCACGACCAGTTCAGTCAGCGCGCGACGGATCGCGGTGAACGTGAAGTCGCGCGTCGACAACTGGTCGCGGGCGATGCGATGCAGCGCGCGCGACGCGCGATCCAGTTCCGCCGCGAGATTCACGGTCAGGATCTTGCGCCGCGCGATCAATGCCTCGTCCGCGAACGATGCACTGCGGCCGGTGAGTTCCGCCCACATGGTGGCGAGCGGCCCGGCGCCTTGCGGATCGTGCAGCAACGCGCCGACGTCGTTCATGAAGTCGTAGCCCGTCGTGCCGTCGACGGGCCAGTCGTCGCGCAGCGGTTCGCCGCGCGCGAGAATTTTTTCGACGATGAAATACGGATTGCCCTCACGCAGTTCATTGAGCCGCAGGCGCAGCCGCTGACAATACTCGCGCGGCTCGGCGAGTCCATCGACATGATCGATCCGCACGCCATCCACGACACCTTCCGCATACAGCCGGAAAATCAGCGCATGGACCGCATCGAACACTTCAGGGCGTTCGACGCGCACGCCCGCGAGCGTGCCGATGTCGAAAAAGCGCCGCCAGTTGATCTCGTCGGCAGCGGTGCGCCACCACGCGAGACGATAGTGCTGTCGTTCGAGCAGCCGGTGCAGCCGCTCGCGCGTCACCGGAGCACCCGCATCGAAGGTCTCGAGCGCGGCTTCGATCCCCGCGAGCCCGTTCTGCGCGACGTACGTGCGCAGCGCTTCGATGCCTTCGGCGGCGCGCGGCTGGTCGGCGGGCTGCGTGGTGACGCCATCGAAGCGTTCCGCGAGCGCGGTCAGATCGGCGCGGTCGGCGGCCTTCAGGATGCCCGCGTATTCGATCGGGCAAACCGGGAACGCGCGATCGTGATACGCAACGTAAAATCGGCCCGTATCGGCGGCGAAGCGCAACGCGATGTGGCCCGCCGCGAGTTCATCGCCATACGTGGCGCCGAGGCACGGCAACAGCACCTTGCCGCGCAGCGCCGGGTCGGGCGAATGCCAGTCGATGTCGAAGTGCCGTGCGTATGCGCTGTGCCGCCCCCATTCGAGAATGTCCTGCCACCACGCGTTACCCGAGCCGCCGACGCCCATGTGATTCGCCACGACGTCGACGATGAGCCCCATGCCGTGCGCGTGCAGTTTGTCGACGAGACGCCTGAGGGCGGCTTCGCCGCCGAGTTCCGCATTGACCTGCGTGTAGTCGATCGTGTCGTAGCCGTGCATCGAGCCTGGCTCGGCGGTTGTTATCGGTGAAGCGTACAGATGGCTGATACCTAACGCAGCGAAATATTCGACGTGCGCGAGCGCGTCGTCGAACGTAAAGCCGCGATGGAACTGCAGTCTGAGCGTGGAGCGTGGAACAGTCATGGCGTATCAGACGGTGAAGAAGCAGAAGCAGAAGAAGGAGCCGGCGCGGATGCGGCGCGTCCGGCGGCGACCGCGCGCAGCCGGTCGCGGAACGTCGCCTCCCTGAACAGCTCGTCGACCGGCAGCGCGAGACGGCGGCGCCAGTTCGGATGTTCGTCGATGGAGCCGGGCAGGTTGGGCTGATCCGCCAGCGCGAGCAGATCCTCGAGTGGACACGTGACGAGCACGGCAGGCGTCATGGCGACGAAAGCGAGCGCCTCGTCGACGGGCGGGCTTCCGAGCGGCGGCGCGGGCGCGTCGTGCGGCGCGAGACCCGCAGCCTGAAAGGCGCGCCACAACGCCGCGCGATCGCCCGCGCGCTCTTCATGCGCAAGCGCGACCGGATCGCGGCCGTCGGCACGTGCGGAGGTCTGGCCGATGCGGTTGCGCCAGTCGATGTCCGCGCCGAGCCACCAGCCGGCCACCGTCGGCAGATCGTGTGTCGTGGTGGTGGACACCGCGTCGCGGTCCCAGTGTTGCGGCGCCTTGAAACCCTGACCCCAGCCGGCGTGTTCGAACCACAGCACGCGAATGCCCGACAGCCCGTGTTCGGTGAGCCGCTCACGAAAACCGGGCGGCACGGTGCCGAGGTCTTCGCCGATCACGATCGAACGATGACGCCACGATTCGAGTGCGATGAGCCGCAGCATGTCTTCGAGCGGATAGCGCAGATATGCGCCGTTCGCGGCTTTCTCGCCGTCGGGCACGAGCCACAGCCGCCGCAGGCCGAGGATGTGATCGATGCGCACACCGCCCGCGTGCGCGAACGCGGCGCGCAGCATGTCGATGAACGCGGCGAAGCCCTGCGAGCGCATCGCGCGCGGTGAAAACGTGGTGAGTCCCCACGCCTGGCCCGCCTGGTTGAACAGATCGGGGGGCGCGCCGACCGACACGCCCGTCAGCATTTCGTCGCGATACGACCACGCATGGCTGCCCGCGCTGTCACACCCAACCGCGAGATCCGCGATCAATCCCACGGCCATGCCGGCGTCGCGCGCGGCATGCTGCGCGTGCGAAAGACCCTTCGCGGCGAGCCATTGCAGGAACAGATGAAATTCGACTTCGTGACGATGGGCCTGCGCGAACGCTTCGACGTCTTCACTGCGCGGATCACGAAGATTTTCCGGCCAGTTGCGCCAGTGGCCGTTGCAGTCCGGCGCGGCCAACTGCGCGGCCTGCAACGCCTCGAAGCGCGCGTGATCCTCGAGCGCGCGGCCGCCGCGGACACAGAAGCCGTGGAATTCGAGCGCACGCGGCGCGTCCTGCGCACGTTCATGCACGCAGAACTGCTCGAAAAGCGCGCGCAAAACCTTGAGCTTCAGAATGGCCGCGGCCGGCCAGTCGATCAGCGGTAACGCTTCGAGTTGCGACCACGCGTCGCCGGCATCGATCCGCGCAAGCGCCGCGTGTGCCGCTTCCGCGCCGAACACCGCGGCGGGATCGATATGCAGCACGTTCAGCCACAGGCGCGACGACGGCGAATACGGACTGAACCGTTCCGGCTCGGCGCTGAACATCGCATGCGTCGGGCTGACCGCGAGCGCGTGCGCGCCGTGTTGCGCGCTTTCGATGGCAAGCGCGGCGAGCGCCGAATAGTCGCCGATACCGCCATCGCCCGGGCGGCGCAGCCCGTATAGCTGCGCGGCCACGCCCCACAGCGGCGGCACGCTGGATGCATCTTCGTGCAGCGTGCGCCACGCATCGGCGACGGTGTAGCAGCGCGAGGGCGCGACGGCCAGCGTCATGCGCTGCTCGTTGATCACGAGCGTGTGATAGCCCACTTCGCCGATCGGCGAAAGCAGCGCGGCTTCGCCCCTGGGCGCCGTGAAGCGGCCATCGATGATCGCGCCGCTTTCCAGCTCGATACGATAGCGGCTGACGGATTTCACTGCGGCGGCGGGCAGCGCGATGCCGCGTTCGCATTCGGCGGTCATCAGGGGCGGCAGCTTGCGTCCTGCCGTTTCGGCGTCGAGCGTGGCCGTGCTTTGTCTGAGTTGCGTGGCGTTGCCGCATGGCAGGCCCATGCGTTCCAGCAGCACGGCGAGCGTGCTGTCGGGCACGCGTTGCATCTCACCGTGGGCATTACTCCATTCGACTTCAAAACCCGCGCGTGCGGCGAGGCTTTCGAGGGTTCCGGTAGCGCGTCGGGTGGTGTTCACGCGTGCGGCTCCGGTTCTGCAACCTTGCGTGCGTCGTGGCCGAAGGCGTAATGGCTGACGTCGCCCGTCAGCCACGCGACGAAAGAGAACGGCGACAGGACGTTCTTCGCGATCGCGTCTCGCACGCGCGCTGGTGTTTCGAGAATCACCTTGCCCGCGGGGACTTCCACGAACGGCACCGTTTCGTCCGAGAGATTGACTGCGATGGACAACGTCTCGCCATCACCGAGTTTCCAGCTCGCCACGAGCGCGTTCGCATCGTCGCCGTTCTGCGCGCGCAGCACGTGGGCGCCGCGTGCCTTTGCATGACGCAGGCGCGGCGTGACGAGTTTCGCGCGCACGGTCAGCGCCGACTTGTAGAAGTGCATCCATTCGAGCCGGTCCGCGCTGTCCGATTCGCTGGATGACGATGCCGAAGGTGACGACGATGCAAACGTACGCACGTCGTTGGGATCGGGAATCTGGGCGCGGCGCCTTTCATCGCTGAACGCGGAGAAGCGCGCGAATTCACGACGGCGCCCTTCGCGCACGGCATTCGCGAGATCGCCGGTGTAGTCGGTGAAGAAGAAAAACGGCTGCTCAGAGCCGGTTTCTTCATCCATGAAGAGCAGGGGAATCTGCGGCGACAGCAGCAACAGTGCGGTTGCCGCACGCAGTGCGTCGGGCGCGCACAGCGAACGCAGACGCTCACCCATCGCGCGATTGCCGACCTGATCGTGGTTCTGCAAAAACATGACGAACGACGTGGGCGCCAGATGCCCGCTCGGTTCGCCGCGCGGCCGGTTTTCATGGATCGGCGAAGGGTCGCCCTGATAGCCGAAGCCTTCGCCGAGTATCCGCGCAAGGCGCCGGATCGGCTGGTCGATGTACGCCTGATAGTAGCCTTCGTGCTCGCCGGTCAGCAGCACGTGCAGCGTGTTGTGCGCGTCGTCGTTCCACTGCGCATCGAAATGCGTGTCGAGGAGCGCGGCTGTGTTGCGCTCGTTTTCCAGCACGAGATGGACGTGTCTTCCGTGTTGAACGTGCGAGCGAACGTGATCCGAGAATTCGCGCAGCCATGCGTCGTTGTCGATCGCGTGGACCGCGTCGAGACGCAGGCCGTCAAAGCGATATTCGTCGATCCAGTAGCGTGCGTTGTCGCAGAAGAACTCGTTCACCTCGATGCGACCGAAATCGATTGCCGGGCCCCACGGCGTGTGCGTGTCCTCGCGAAAGAACGGCTTCGCGTATTGATGCAGATAGTTGCCGTCAGGACCAAAGTGGTTGTACACCACGTCGAGGAACACCTGCAGCCCGAGACCATGCGCGCGATCGATGAGCGCCTTCAGGTCATCCGGGCGGCCGTAGCTGGAATCGGGTGCGTAGGGCAGCACGCCGTCGTAACCCCAGTTGCGCGCGCCGGGGAAATCGTTGAGCGGCATCAGTTCGACCGCGGTCACGCCGAGGTCGACGAGCGCGGGCAGACGCGCCATCACGCCCCCGTAGCCGCCGAGCGCGCCGACGTGCAGTTCGTACAGCACGGTCTCTTCCCATGGCCGCCCGTGCCAGTTCGTGTGCTGCCACGTGTACGCCCGCGGATCGATCACTTCGCTCGGACCGTGCACGTCCTGTGGCTGGAAGCGCGATGCGGGATCGGGAACCGTCAGCCCGCCGTCGATGCAATAACGGTAGAGCGTGCCCGCGCCGCACGCGACTTCCGCCTCGAACCAGCCGTTGCCGGTGGATGTCATCGCCACGGATGCTTTCGGCGCACCGCTTTCGATCTCGACGCTCACCGCTTCGCACGAAGGCGCCCAGAAGCGAAAGCGCGTGCGCGGCGCACTGCTATGCGCACCGCGCAGCTGCGCGCCGAACGGCAGGCAGTGCGCGTGATGGCGCTTGTGCGGATCAATCGGACTTTCAGACATGATTCGTCACCATTCAGTTTTGACGTCGCCTCTTGCGGATGTCCCAGCCGGCGGGACAGTCGAGACAGTGTGCGACGCACGCGGCGCGGCTCATTCGTGATCCGGCGTGCCGCCCGGATCGGGCGGCAACGCGGTCAGGAGGCGCGGTCCGTACTGCGCGCCTGCACGCCATCCAGCCTGCCAGTCCGCGTCGCCGACCGGCAGCGCGCCAACCACGACGAGCGCGTGCGCAGCGACTTCGAGCGTGGGCGTGACAAGCGGATGCGCCGGCGCTTCGGGGCGGGCCGTATCGAGCAGCACATTCCATTCCAGATGAGGCGGAGGCGGCGAAAACATCAGTGCCTCCGACGACGCGTTCAACATCATCAACAATACTTCCGTTTGACCATTGAGATCGGGGCCGGCGCGACGCAAGGTCAGCGCGCGCCCTTCGGGATCCTGCCATGCTTCGATCGTCAAAGGCTCGCCGCGTTCATCGAACCAGCCAACATCGTAGAGGCCGGGCAGCACTTCGTGATCGCCGGACAGGAAACGCATCTCGCGCAGCAGCGGATGCGCCTTGCGCAACGCGATCACGCGTGAGACGAATTCTGTCATCCGCGCGCCGCTCGGCAGCGTCGCACGTTCCCAGTCGAGCCAGGAAATCTCGTTATCCTGACAGTATGCGTTGTTGTTGCCCTGCTGCGTGCGGCCGAACTCGTCGCCGGCCAGGAAGAGCGGCGTGCCGAGCGCCATGAAGAGCGTCCCGGTCATCGAGCGCGCCACGCGCGCGCGCGTTTCGATGATCTCCGGGTCGTCCGTGGGTCCTTCAATGCCCCAGTTCCTGCTGCAGTTCTCGTTGTGACCGTCGTTGTTGTCTTCGGTATTCGCCTCGTTGTGCTTGTGCTCGTAGGCGGTGAGATCGGCGAGCGTGAACCCGTCGTGCGAAGCCACGAAATTCACCGACGCCCACGGTTTCCTGCTGCGCCGGTTGAAGAGATCGGCCGATCCTGTCAGACGCGCGGCCAGATCGGGGCGAAGTCCGGCGTCGCCGCGCCAGAAACGGCGAACGGTGTCGCGGAAACGGTCGTTCCATTCGCCGAACCCTGGCGGATGATTGCCGAGCTGATAGCCGCCCGGGCCGATATCCCACGGCTCGGAAATGAGCTTGCGCTGCGAGAGCACGGGGTCCTGGCGGATCGCATCGAAGAAACCCGAGCCGGGATCGAATCCGGAATGCTCGCGGCCGAGCGTCACGCCGAGATCGAAACGAAAGCCGTCGATATTGAACGCGGTCGACCAGTAGCGTAGCGAATCCATCACCATCTGCAGCACGCGCGGATGCTGGATGTTCAGCGTGTTGCCGCAGCCGGTGTCGTTGATGTGATGCCGCTCGTCGCCGGGAATCAGCCGGTAGTAGCTCGCGTTGTCGAGGCCGCGCCACGAAACGGTCGGCCCCTGTTCGTTGCCTTCGCAGGTGTGGTTATAGACCACGTCGAGAATGACTTCGATTCCGGCCGCGTGCAGCTGACGCACGGCGATACGCATTTCGTCGAGGCGGTGCATCGACAGATACGACGGCTCCGGCGCGAAGAACGCGGCGGTGTTGTAGCCCCAGTAGTTGCGCAGGCCGCGGCTCACCAGGAACCGGTCGTTCAGAAACGCATGCACCGGCAGCAATTCCACCGCGGTCACGCCGAGCTTGAGCAGATGATCGATGAAATCGGGCGCGGCGAGCGCGGCAAACGTGCCGCGCTCGTGCTGACGCAGGCCGGGCCGCATCATCGATGCGCCGCGCAGATGCGTTTCGTAGATCACCGTTTCGCCCCACGGCACGTTCGGGCGCGCGTCGTGCGACCAGTCGAACGCCTCGTCGACCACGATGCATTTCGGCATCGCCGGCGCCGAATCGCGGCGGTCGATCGACAGATCGAGCCGGTTCGAATGCACGCGATAACCGAAGAGCGCGTCGGACCAGCGGAACTGGCCGACGAGCTTGCGCGCGTACGGATCGAGCAGCAGCTTGTGCGGATTGAAGCGATGGCCGTCCTGCGGCTGGTAAGGGCCGTCAGCGCGAAAGCCGTAGACGGTGCCCGGATGCGCACCTGGCAGGTAGCCGTGCCAGACTTCGTCGGTGCATTCGGGCATGTCGAAGCGTGTCAGTTCCTTGCGGCCAGTCGGGTCGAACAGGCACAACTGCATGCGCTGTGCGTTCGCGGAGAACACGGCGAAGTTCACACCAAGGCCATCCCAGGTGGCCCCGAGCGGCCAGGAAGAACCCGGCGACAACCGGTCGGGTAACGCATGCGACATGATTCCCGTTCCTTGTTCTGATTTGTGCGCGATCGGGAACTACAACCTCCCACCGGCGTTTATCCATGCGTTGCTTCGTGTGCGGATGGTGCTGCACAAGGCGTTCAGTCCGCGCGCAGAACGATGGTCGCGAGCGGCGGCAGCACGAGCGTTGCCGATTGCGGTTTGCCATGACTCGCCACATCTTCCGTGTGGATCAGCCCGCCGTTGCCGACGTTCGAGCCGCCATAAACGCCTGCATCCGTGTTGAGCACCTCGCGCCAGCGGCCGGCGCGCGACATGCCGATGCGGTAGCCGGGGCGCGGCACCGGTGTGAAGTTGCACACGGCGACGAGTTCGCGACCGGCACCGTCCACGCGCCTGAACGCGAACACGCTGTTCCCGCTGTCGTCGCCGATGATCCACTCGAATCCGCCGGGCTCGCTGTCGAGCACGTGTAGCGCCGGTTCGTCGTCATACAGACGGTTCAGGTCGCGCACCAGCATCTGCGTGCCGTGATGCAACGGATCGTCGAGTAGATGCCAGTGCGGCGACTGGTCGTGATTGAACTCGGCAAGCTGCCCGAATTCGCCGCCCATGAAGAGCAGCTTCTTGCCCGGATGGGTCCACATGAACGCGAGGTACGCGCGCAGGTTCGCGAATTTCTGCCAGCGGTCGCCAGGCATCTTGCCGAGCAGCGAGCCCTTGCCGTGCACCACCTCATCGTGTGAAAGCGGCAATACGAAGCGTTCGGAATACGCGTAGACCATCCCGAACGTCATGTTGTGATGGTGATAGCGGCGATGCACCGGGTCCTCGTGCATGTAGTGCAGCGTGTCGTGCATCCAGCCCATGTTCCACTTGAAGTCGAAGCCGAGGCCGCCCTGATCGAGCGGCGCCGTGACGCCCGGCCAGGAGGTCGATTCCTCGGCGATCGTGATCGCGCCGTGTACGTCGGGCATGTGCTTGACTTCGTGATTCAGCCGCTTCAGGAACGCGATCGATTCGAGATTTTCGCGGCCGCCATGGATGTTCGGCACCCATTCGCCGGCCGCGCGCGAATAGTCGCGATAGAGCATCGAGGCAACCGCGTCCACGCGCAGGCCGTCGACGTGATAGCGCTTGAGCCACGCCAGCCCGGACGCCACGAGGAACGCACTCACCTCGTTGCGGCCGAGGTTGTAGATCATCGTGTTCCAGTCCTGGTGATAGCCTTCGCGCGGATCGGCGTGCTCGTAGAGCGGCGTGCCGTCGAATTCGATCAGACCGTGTGCGTCATTCGGAAAATGCGCGGGCACCCAGTCGAGGATGATCCCGAGTCCTTCTTCGTGCGCGTGGTTCACGAACGCGGCGAATTCCTCCGGCTTGCCAAAGCGTGCGGACGGCGCGAACTGCGCAAGCGGCTGATATCCCCACGAACCGCCGAACGGATGCTCGGCCACCGGCAGGAACTCGATGTGCGTGAAGCCCATGCTCTTCGCGTATGGAATCAGGCGCCCGGCCATCTCCTCCCACGTCAGGCCGCGATGACCTTCCTCGGCGATGCGCAGCCACGACTCGGCGTGCACTTCGTAGATCGAGATCGGCGATTTCGCGGTCTGCCTGCCGCCGCGCGACTGCATCCACGCGTGGTCGGTCCACGGAAACTGCTCGACCTCGTCGACGTGCGCGACCACCGAACCCGTCGCGGGTGGCCGCTCGGTCTGCATCGCGCACGGGTCTGCCTTGAGCGGCAATGGATGGCCGTCGCGCGTCAGCATTTCGTACTTGTAGCGCGCACCGGCGGCCACGCGCGGCACGAACAGCTCCCACACGCCTGCCTGATGACGCAGACGCATCGGATGACGGCGTCCGTCCCACGCGTTGAAATCGCCGACCACGGAAACGCGTCGCGCGTTCGGCGCCCACACGGCGAAACGCACGCCGGGCACGCCGTCGACCGTCACGGGGCGTGAGCCGAGACATTCGAGTACCGCATACGGATCGCCATGCGAGAGACGCGTTAGCGCTTCGTCGGACAGCACGTTGCCGAACGCGTACGTATCTTCGATCTCCTGCGGCGTGCCATGCCAGTCGATGCGCAAACGATAGGGCACCGCGTTCGAAACGTGCCCGATAAAGAGGCCGTGACGGATATGCGTGAGTTCACCGAGCGTGCGACCGTCGTCGCGCGCGATGATCGTGACGCCCGCCGCGTTGGGCAGCAACGCGCGCACGACCGGGCCGGCATCGGTCTGGTGCAGCCCGAGTTGCGAGAACGGGTCGGGGTGGCGCGCCTCGACCAGCGCGTCGATATCGAGCGGATTCAGTCCGATGGTGAGGTCGCGATCATTCATGGTCGCCTCCGCCTTGCGGATCCGGTGCAGCGGGATCGTGCGATGGTGTGCCGGTATCGCCCAGCATGCGGCTCGCGAGCGCCGCGAGTCCACGCACCGGCAGACCTAGCCACGTCGGCCGGTTGGCGGCCTCGTAGCGGATCTCGTAGGCGGCCTTCTCGATCAGGAACAGGTCGAGCAGTGCTGCCTCGAACGCAGGTTCGACGAGCGGTTGCGGCGCCGCCTCGATGGCGTTGCGATACTCGTCGAGGAATGCCTGCGTTGCAAACCCGCGGAAGCGGTCGAAGAGCGTGCGCTTGCGGTCGGCAGTTTGCTGCGGCGCGTTTTCCATTGTCGATTGCGCGGCTGCGCTCGCATATGACAGCGATCGCATCAGACCCGCGACGTCGCGCAGCGGGCTCGACTTCATGCGCCGTTCCTCGAGCGTCCGTGCCGGTTCGCCTTCGAAATCGATCAGGAACGCGTCGCCCTGCGCGACCAGCACCTGACCCAGGTGAAAGTCGCCGTGAATGCGGGTGCGCAGTGCCTTCGCGTTGGCCGGCACGAGTTTCGATACGGCCTCGGTGAGCGCCGCGCGCCGTTCGAGCAGGCTCTTCGCGAGGTCGCGCGTATCGTCGACGAGCTGATCGATGCGTTCCGCGAGGATATCGAGCGCGGTCGCGAGCAGCGACTGCGTGCCGTCGATCCACGCCTGCACCTGCTGCGGCGACGCTGTTTCGGGCGCGAACGCGTCATCGTCCGATGGCGACGCAAGTGCGACGTGCAACTCGCCAAGCCGCTTGCCGATAGTGCCCAGGAGCGAACGGTAGCCTTCGATCGCTTCTTCTTCGTTGGCGCGGTCGGGTGACGGTTCGATGCCGTCGGTGGTGAAAGCGAGTTCGTCCACGACCCGGCGCAGGTAGTCGAGCGCCCAGTTCCACGCGTCGCCCTGGTTGTCGACGAAGCCCTGCAGGATCGCGAGCGTGTGCGGCACGCCCGCGGGATCGACGCGCACGACTTCGCCGAACAGCGGCGCGGTGTTCGGGTAGCCGATCTTCGTCAGATAGCGGCTCATTTCCGCTTCCGGATGAATGCCGTCGACGAGCCGCCGCACGAGCTTCAGCACAATCGCGTCGGCGATCACGAGCGAGCTGTTGCTCTGCTCGGCCGCGAGCCAGCGGATCTCGGGCCGGTCGCCCAGGTCGAGTTCGTCGAAGCGGTCGGTTGGAACGAAGCAGATCTCGCTCTTCTGCACGGTCGGAACGACGGCGCGCTCGCGCAGCTTGCGCAGCACGCCGTGCGCGAATTGCGGCAGCGAAAAGGCATCCGTCAGATGCCCGATGTTGCGCACGCGCCGCACGCGTGCAAGCGCGAGCTGCATGAAGAGCGGTGTAGTGGTGTCGCTCCCCCAGGTGATCGCGAGCGGCACGACGTAGCGTTCCGTGTGACCGCCGACGTCCGCTTCGATTTCGGTGAAGGCAAAGCCCGCATCGGGAATCGTTGTCAGTGCGGCGAGGCGCACGGCCTGCAGCTTCTGGTCTTTCGACGCAAACCAGCGCCGGCGGGTGAGCCATGAAGGCAGCACTTCCGATTCGAGCAGACGCACGTTCTCCGGCGTCGGGCCGAGCTGGCCCTCGCGGATCACGATCGTGACGAATTCGGGCAGCGGCTCCGAATGCGCCTGGCTCCATGTCGGGCGCTGGTTGCCCGGGCAAAGCAGGAACCACAGAAAACCATATGGCGGGAACGTCAGCAGATAGGTCAGCTGCCCGATCGCCGGGAACACGGAATCGGCGGTCATTTCGATCGGCACGGTGCCGGCGAATTCGGACAGATCCAGTTCGACCGCCTGCGGCGCGCGCGAAAGATTGGCGACGCAGAGAATCGTCGGCTCATCCGGCACTTCGCGCAGATACGCGAGAATCTTGCGGTTGTCAGGCCTCAGAAAGCGGATCGTGCCGCGGCCGAACGCGCGCTTGGCGCGCCGGGTGGCGAGCATGCGGCGCGTCCAGTTCAGCAGCGAGTGGGGATCGCGGCTCTGCGATTCGACGTTGACCGCGTCGTAGCCATAGAGCGATCCCATCACGGGTGGCAGCACCAGTTGTTCAGGATCGGCGCGCGAAAAGCCGCCGTTACGGTCGGACGACCATTGCATCGGCGTGCGTACGCCATCGCGATCGCCCAGGTGAATGTTGTCGCCCATGCCGAGCTCGTCGCCGTAATAGATGACCGGCGTGCCCGGCATCGAGAGCAGCAGCGAATTGATCAGTTCGATGCGTCGGCGGTCGCGCTCCATCAGCGGCGCAAGCCGGCGACGAATGCCGAGGTTCAGACGCGCGCGCCGGTCGCTCGCGTAGGTATTCCACAGGTAGTCGCGCTCGGAATCGGTGACCATCTCCAGCGTGAGTTCGTCGTGATTACGCAGGAAAATCGCCCACTGGTTCGTCTCGCCGATATCCGGCGTCTGCCGCATGATGTCGGTGATCGGAAAGCGGTCCTCGCTCGCAATCGACATGTAGATGCGCGGCATCAGCGGAAAGTGGAACGCCATGTGGCATTCGTCTTCGTCGCCGAAATATTCCTTCACGTCTTCCGGCCACTGGTTCGCTTCGGCAAGCAGCATCCGGTTCGGATATTCGGCGTCGATCGTCGCACGAATCTTCTTCAGGACCGCGTGGGTTTCCGGCAGGTTTTCATTGTTCGTGCCTTCGCGTTCGACGAGGTACGGCACCGCGTCGAGCCGCAGACCGTCGATGCCCATATCGAGCCAGAACCGCATCACCTGCAGCACTTCCCTGAGCACCGCGGGATTGTCGAAGTTCAGATCCGGCTGATGCGAGTAGAAGCGATGCCAGTAGTACGCGCCCGCAACCGGATCGTGTGTCCAGTTCGACGGCTCGGAATCGATGAAGATGATGCGCGTTTCCGTGTACTTCTGGTCGGTATCGGACCACACGTAATAGTTGCGATGATTCGAGCCGGGCTTCGCACGACGCGCGCGCTGGAACCACGGATGCTGGTCCGACGTGTGGTTGATCACCAACTCGGTAATCACGCGGATACCGCGCGCGTGCGCTTCCTGGATGAAGTGTCTGACGTCGGAGAGATTGCCGTAATCCGGATGGACGTTGCGGTAATCGGCGATGTCGTAGCCGTCGTCGCGACGCGGCGACGGATAGAACGGCAGCAGCCAGATCGCATCCACACCGAGTTCGGCGATGTAGTCGAGCTTCGCGATCAGCCCGGGAAAATCGCCGACGCCGTCGTTGTTCGCATCGAAGAACGACTTGATGTGCACCTGGTAGATGATCGCGTCCTTGTACCAGAGCGGATCGTCGCTCAACGCCGAGGGCTTGCCGCGCCGCGCGCCGGCCTTGTGCGGTGTGGGGTGGCCAACCGGTGCCGCCACGCTGGTCGCCGCACCGGTCGTGCGGGCATGCGAGGCGCTTTCGGGGGTGTCGTCGCGTTTCATATCGCACCTTCGTTCGGTGAGTCGACGTCGAAGTCCGTGCCGGTCTCGCCGTGGTTGTCGGGGATGTCGCGGGGTAATCCGTCAGCGGGTGCAATGCGCCAGATCGCGAACGGTCGCGTGCCGGGATCGAGCCGCACGTGTTGCCACCTTCCGTACCATTCGAAGTGCTGACCCGTCATCTGGTCGACGACTTCGATTGCCGCCTGATCGTTCAGGTGCCAGTGCGCGAACGTCGCCCACGAAAGCTCGATATCCGCGCCCTGTTCGTTGAACGGATCGAGATTGATCGCGACGACGATCACGTTGTCGCGCGCTTCGGTTGCCTTTTCGAAGAACAGGATGTGCTCGTTGTGCGCGGGCAGGAACGTGACGCCCAGATGCGTGTGCAGCGCGGGATGCGCGCGGCGAATGCGGTTGAGCGCGGTGATTTCGCCGACGATGTTTCCCGGGCGGTTCCAGTCCCATGCGCGCAGCTGGTACTTCTCGGAGTCGAGATATTCCTCGCTGTTCGGCAGTGCGGCGGCCTCGCACAGTTCGAAGCCGCTATAGACGCCCCACAGCCCCGAGAGCGTCGCGGCCAGCGCCGCGCGGATCACGAAACCCGCACGCCCCTGCGACTGCAGATGGCGCGGATTGATATCGGGCGTATTGACGAAGAAATTCGGCCGGTAGACCTCGCGCGCGCTGCTCTGCGTGAGTTCGGTCAGATACTCGATGAAATCGCGCTTCGACTCGCGCCAGGTGAAATACGTGTACGACTGCGAGAAGCCGATCTTCGCAAGGCGGTTCATCATGCGTGGCCGCGTGAAGGCTTCGGCGAGAAAGATCGTGTCGGGGTGACGCGCGCGCACGTCCGCGATCATCCATTCCCAGAACGGCAGAGGCTTCGTATGCGGGTTGTCGACGCGGAAGATATGCACGCCCGCGTCGATCCAGAACAGGATCACGTCGCGCAACGCGATCCACAGGTCGGGCTTCGCGTCGTGCGTATAGAAGTCCGGATTCACGATGTCCTGATACTTCTTTGGCGGATTTTCCGCGTAACGCAGCGTGCCGTCGGGGCGCCACGCGAACCACGTCGGATGTTCCTTCAGCCACGGGTGATCGGGCGAGCATTGAATCGCGAAATCGAGTGCGATTTCGAGGCCGTGTTCGTGCGCGGCGGCCAGCATGCGCTTGAAGTCGTCGAGCGTGCCGAGTTCGGGATGCACGGCCGTATGGCCGCCTTCCTTGCCGCCGATCGCGTACGGACTGCCGACGTCGCCTTCGAGTGCGTTCAGCGTGTTGTTGCGTCCCTTGCGGTTCGTGACGCCGATCGGATGGACCGGCGGGAAGTACAGCACGTCGAAGCCCATGTCGCGGATGCGCGGCAGCTTCGTGACGACATCGGCGAACGTGCCGTGACGGTTCACGTCGTCGCTCATCGAGCGCGGGAAGATTTCGTACCAGCTTGCAAAGCGCGCGGCGGCACGTTCCGACTCGATCCGGTAGATCACCGGGTCGCGCGTGAGGAACGGCCGGTGGCGCGCGGCGGCGACGGCTTTCGCGGTGGCCGGCGCGAGCAGCAGTTCGAGGCGGCCCGCGGCGTCGGCTTTGGTGAATTCGCGGACGACGTGCGTGAGCGGCCCGGTGACCGCGCTTTCAGCGGTCTCCACTTCGGCAAGCACGAGTGCGAAGAGATGACTCGCTTCGTCGATTTCGAGTTCGACGGTCTGGCCGGCTTTCAGCTTCTTCTGTATGTGTTCGGTCAGCGACGCGAAGTCGTCGCGCCATGCGGTCACCGTGAACTCATGACGGCCGACCCGTTCGAGCGGAATGTGCGCGGACCAGAGATCGTTGCCGGCAGGCTGCGCGGGAAACATCGGCGCTTCGTGCCAGACGGTTTCGTCGGCGGCGCGCCAGATGACGGCCGCGGCGATCCTGTCGTGGCCCTCGGCGAAGATGGCGGCTCGCACCTCGACGTGCTCGCCCACGATGCGCTTGACCGGGAAACGTCCGTCGTCGATCGAGGGCGTCACGCTTTCGATCGCCACGCGCGCCGCTGCAATGGCGTCCATCACCGTCTTGTGGCCGCTATGCTTGCTGCTGGCCTTGTCGACAGGCGGCGCGAGGATCACGGGCTTGCCGGCGAGCGCGCTGAAGAGCCGGCACGCGCCGGGTTGCAGTGTGAAGGACGGCAACGCGTGCGTTGGCGCTTCGGCGGTTTCCCTGTCGAGCGACGCGAAGCGCGTGAAGCTGCCCGGCACGCCATCAAGGAAGCGCGCGGGATCGATTGGTACCGGTACATCGCGATCGGGATTGACGACGATGAGCACCGCTTCGCTCGCGTCGCGCAGATCGGCACGGTTGCCGCGCAACAGCACCGTGGCCGGCGCGCCGGGTCCGCTCAGCGCGCGCAGTTCGCCGGACGTGCCGAGCGTGTTCAGATCGCGCTGGAGCGCGTTCGCGTGAGCAACTTCTTTCGTCAGGTCAAAGTGTGCCGACTGGCGCGCGGCCGCGTAATCGGCTGCGTTGCCGCGTGTGTACGACATCGGCAGCGCCATGCCGTATTCGAAACCCATCGGCACGAGCCAGCCGGTGCCGACGGCCGCCGCCACGTTCAGCGCGCGCCGGTACGCGCGCTCGATGGCGCCCGCGTCATGCACGCCGGGCAGGTCGGCGACGAGGCGCGTGCCGTACGGTGCCTCGGGAAACGCGATGGGCGGCGCGATACGCGTGAGCGTCGCGTGTTCCTCGGTGAGCCACGGGGCGCGAAAATCCCACCAGCGCACCGACGAGAACACGCTGTCGAAGCCCGCGCCCGCAAGTTTCATCATGTCGTCACGTGTGAGACCGGGCGTGGCGGCGAGAAACCGCGCGCGCGGATGGCGCGCGCGCACGCCTTCGCCAAGCCGTCGCCATCCGTCGGCAGGCACGTGTTGCGGGGAGTCGAGGCGAAACCCGCCGACGCCCGCCGCGGCGAGCGCGGAGAGCTTCTGTGTCCACCAGTCGAGCAGATGGCCCGATGCTTCGGGGTTCGCGAAGTTCGCGTACGCCACGTTGTCTTCGCGTAGCCCGTGGCGCGGGTCGAGCCGCGCTTCCTCGGGTTCGAACGGATGAAACCAGCCGGTGTGATCGCGAAACAGCGCGCCATCGGCGGCGACGCGATCGAGCACGATGTCGAGCAGCAGCGTCAGCCCATGCTCGCGCGCCGCGGTAGCGAGCTCCTGCAGCGCGGCGGTGGCGGGCTGATGTGCGTCGAATACGGGATGCAGCCGGTCGTGATCGGCGACGATCTGACCATGGTTCGCGTTGCCGGGCTGGAACGGCGCGCCGATCAGCACGTGATCGAAGCCGAGCGATGCCGCATGTTCAAACTGGGCTGCCCAGGCCCTGAGTGGTCCGACGAGGGTGGGATGAAGGAAATAGATCCGCGGCGCGTAAGCGTGAGGAGGTTCCATCTGTCGTGTCCAGTTTGGTCCTGCCACGGTGTGGATGCACGTACGGTGCGATCACATCGCTCGTTGGGCTTCCAGAGCCGGATGCCGCGCGATGCCTGACGGATGCCTGGGGCACGTGCGCGTACTGGTCAATGTAGTGCAAAGATCGACATGTCGCCGCATGGAATCGCGAAGCGGTCCGCAAAGATGCCCGCAACGGCGCCAGGCCGGATCGACCGAGCGGATGCAGCAAGCGCTGTGCCAGACAGGGCGCAGCGGACGATACCCGGCCCTGCCCAGCCTCACGCAGCCGCACGCCGGCCACACGGCAAGGCAGCGTGCGGTGCGCGTGTAAATCGGTTGGTCGACGCGCGGCTTTTACACGGCCACGGGGAATATCAGGGAATCAGGAACCGAGCAGGCCGGCGGCGATGTTCACACACAGCCCGAGTACCGCGACGTTGAAATAGAACGAGAGCACCGACTGCGCAAGCACGGCGCGCCGCATCGGGCGTGAACGCAGCGCGATGTCGGCCGTCTGCGAGGCGACGGCGATCGTGAACGAGAAATACAGGAAGTCCCAGTAGTCGGGCTTGAGACCGTGATCGGGAAACTGCAGCGGGGTTTGCTCGTGGTCGCCGCCGTAGTAGAGGCGCGCGTAGTGCAACGTGAAGATCGTCGGGATCAGGAACCAGGCGCCCATCAGCGTCGCGCCGGTGATCGCGTAGTGCAGCGCGCCGGTGCCGCCCTTGAAGCTCTTGACCGTGGCCAGTTCGAGCACGATTGCAGCGATGCTGGCGACCGTCGCGAGGCAGACCATGAAAAGCACGACGCCCGCATTCTCGTCTTCGCGCACGGCGAACTTGCGTACCTGGGCCTGCTCTGCGGTCGCCATGTGGAACCACAGGAACACGAGATACGCCCACACCGCGACGTCCCATGCGAACAGGATCCGCACCATCGGACGCAGACCGCCCGGCAACAGCAGCGCGGCCGCCACGCCGACGGCGAGCCCGAGGACCATGCGTGGCCGGTTGCGAAGCACCTGCGGATACGGATTCATGTTCATGTTGATGTGAGAAGAAGCGTTCTCTTCGTTCGCGGGGCTGGGCGTGCGCAGGTCTGGACAGCCTCGTTGATTCTACCGGGATGTCCGGCCCGCAATTGTCGAATACGCACACTTTGGCTATAGTCTGTCGCAACGGACGTCGGTCTTCCCGCACCGCCTTCACAGATGAAAGGCTGATGTCAGGCCGGTAGCCGCGTGTATTCCGCCAGCATCACCATGACATCAAGAGACCGCACAAGCGGCGATGACCAGGTTTGGGGCAGACAGCCCGCATGCCGGCCCTGGCATAACGAACGTAACGTACGCACCGCGTTGCCGCTGGCCTGCTGGCTGATCCAATAACATCATCTGGAGCCCCCATGACAGATGTTCGCGAGAACGATGCACCCGCCGCTCACGTGACGGCGCCGCAATCCGCTCGCCGCCGGGCACTGGTCCTCTGCGCGTTCGCCGGCGCGGCCGTGCTCGCTTTCACGACGGCGGGCCGTCCCGGCCTGCCATACGGCTTCTCCGCCATTTCTCCCGCATTCGCCGACGCTCCCCAAGGTGGCGGCCTCGATGCCTTCCTTGCCCTGTCGCAGCATCTCACCGGTCGTTCGAGCTTCGATCCGGTACTGGGACGTCGCATCTACGACACGTTGCTGAAATCGGACAGTGTGTTTGCCCAGAACGTCGCCGCGCTCAACACATGGCTGCAGAGTCACGGCGGCGTGCCCTCCGATACGGTCACGCAGGCGCTGCAGGCCGACCAGCCGCCGCTTGCGAAGGCCGTCGGCGCGATCATGCGCGCGTGGTATCTCGGCCTTGTCGGCGAGGCGCCGCACGTGCAGGTCGTGGCATACGAGCGTGCGCTGATGTTCGACCCGGTGAAGGACGTCCTCACGATCCCGTCGTATTGCCTCGACGTGCCGTTTTACTGGACACAAAAACCGCAACATGTCTGAGCAGCGCCGGCTGCCGGGCATCGCCGGTCGACACTAGAGGGTAACAATGGCAAATTCACATTCCGCCGACGTGGTCGTGGTCGGCTCGGGTGTCGCGGGTGGTCTGATCGCGCATCAGCTGGCACTGGCCGGTGCGTCCGTGATCCTGCTCGAGGCCGGGCCACGCATTCCGCGCTGGCAGATCGTCGAGAATTTCCGCAACTCGCCGGCAAAGGCCGATTTCGCGACACCGTATCCTTCGACGCCCTACTCACCGCATCCCGAGTACACCCCCGCGAACGGCTATCTGATCCAGAAGGGCGAGTATCCGTATAACTCGCAGTATCTGCGGCTTGTCGGCGGTACGACATGGCACTGGGCGGCGGCGGCCTGGCGCCTGCTGCCGTCGGATTTCAAGTTGAAGACGTTGTACGGCGTCGGGCGCGACTGGCCGCTTCCGTACGAAGCGCTGGAACCGTGGTACTTCGCCGCCGAGGTGCAACTGGGTGTGTCCGGTCCGGATGCGTCGGTCGATCTGGGCTCGCCGCGCTCGAAGCCTTATCCGATGAGCGCATTGCCGCTCTCGTACATGGACCAGCGTTTTTCCGACCTGCTGAATCCGCAGGGCTTCAAGGTCGTGCCTGAGCCGGTCGCGCGCAACAGCCGCCCGTACGATACGCGTCCAACCTGCTGCGGCAACAACAACTGCATGCCGATCTGTCCGATCGCGGCGATGTACAACGGTGTCGTGCACGCGGAAAAGGCCGAACAGGCAGGCGCGACGTTGATCCCGCAGGCGGTCGTCTACAAGGTCGAATCGGACGAAAAGGGGCTTGTCACGGCGGTGCACTACAAGGACCCCAATGGCAACAGCACGCGCGTGACCGGCAAGCTCTTCGTGCTCGCGGCGAACGGTATCGAAACGCCCAAGCTGATGCTGATGTCGACCTCCGACCGGTTCCCGAAGGGCATCGGCAACAGCTCCGACCAGGTGGGCCGCAACCTGATGGACCATCCGGGCACGGGCGTCACGTTCCTCGCGAACGAGCCGCTATGGCCGGGGCGAGGGCCGATGGAGATGACCTCGATCGTCAATTTCCGCGACGGCGAGTTTCGCTCGGAATACGCGGCAAAAAAGCTGCATCTGTCGAACGGCGTCGCGACGATGGGCGTGACTGCCGATCTGCTCAAGAAAGGCCTGACGGGCGCCGAACTCGACCGGCAGATTCGCGACCGTGCGGCGCGCACGCTGAACATCAACAGTTTCCACGAACATCTGGCCGAGCCGCAGAACCGCATCGTGCCTTCGGCGGATCACAAGGATTCGCTCGGCATTCCACAGCCTGAGATCTACTACTCGATCAACGATTACGTGAAAAAGAGCGCCGCGAATACACACGAGCTTTACGCGCGGATCGCGAGCCTTTTCGGCGGTACGGAAGTGAGTTTCGACGACACCTTCGCGCCGAACAATCACATCATGGGTACCACGATCATGGGTAGCGATCCGTCGGATTCGGTCGTCGACCCTGAATGTCGCGCGCATGATCATCCGAATCTCTTCATCGCGAGCAGCGGCGTGATGCCGACGGCGGCATCGGTGAACTGCACGCTGACGATCGCCGCGCTTTCGCTGCGGATCGCCGACAAGCTCAAGCGCGAACTCTGACCCTCAACCTGACGGAGAGCCACCATGACGAAAAAAACGTCGAGCGTGCAGCCGGCCGGGCCGGGCGCACAGTCGCACATTCCTGTCGAGCGCCGGCGTCGCCGGCATATGGCGACGCTGGCTGCCGCGTTTTCGCTGCTGGCGCTGTATCTCGCGTGGTACGCATCGCACGCCATGGACGTGCGTCACGAGGATGAATCGCCGATCAGCGCGGCGTTCGCGCAGGACGCAGGAGGCAACAGCATGGGCAACGGCGTGGGTAGTGCGACGCCGGATCTCGTGAAGCGCGGCGAGTACCTCGCTCGCGCGGGCGACTGCGTGGCCTGTCATACGGCGGACAAGAGCCGTCCGTTCGCGGGCGGTCTGCCGATCGCGACGCCGTTCGGCACGTTCTACACGCCGAACATCACGCCCGATCCGGATACCGGCATCGGCAGCTGGACGGATGCCGATTTTCTGAAGGCGATGCACGAAGGCATTGGCAAGGGCGGCGAGCGGCTCTATCCGACGTTCCCGTACGCCGAATACACGAAGGTTACCGAACGCGACGTGCTCGCCATACGCGCGTATCTGAATACGCTCACGCCGGTTCACTACACGCCGCCCGCCAACGACGTGAAGTTTCCATTCAACCAGCGCTGGCTGATGGTGTTCTGGAACATGTTCAACTTCACCGAAGGACGCTTCGTTCCCGATCCGAAGCAGAGTCCGGAGTGGAATCGCGGCGCGTATCTCGTCGAGGGACTCGCGCATTGCGAGGAATGCCATACGCCGCGCAACATCACGCAAGGACTGAAGACGGATGAACGTTTTGCCGGCGCGACGCAGGCCGGCTGGCACGCGTTCAACATCACGCCGCACAAGATCAGCGGCATCGGCAACTGGAGCGACGAAGACGTCGCGCGCTATCTGTCGACGGGCGTCGTATCCGGTCGCGCGAACGCGGCTGGGCCGATGGCGGAAGTGGTGGCGGACAGCACCCAATATCTGACGCCTGAAGACCTGCGCTCGATCGCGGTTTACCTGCGCTCGGTGCCGCCCGTGAACGGTGGCGACGCACGGCCGCGCACGGCATGGGGCGCGCCGGCGAACGACGTCGTGGCCCTGCGCGGCACGAAGATCAGCGGCGTGAACGGCGCGCAGCTTTTCATCGCGAACTGCGCGTCGTGTCACAACTGGACCGGACAGGGCGTCGGCGCGAGCGCGCCCGGTGCGTATCCCGCGCTGATCCACAACAGCGCAGTGGGCGCGAGCCCCGCGAACAATCTGGCGATGGTGATCCTGCACGGCGTCGAGCGTAAGACGAAAGACGCCGATGTGTTGATGCCTTCGTTCGCCTCGCAACTCTCCGACGAACAGGTTGCGGCAATTGCGAACTACGTGACAAAGCAGTTCGGCAATCCACAGTCGACGTTGTCGGTCGGTCAGGTCGCGAAGCTTCGTGCGACGCAACAATGACCGCTTTTTCCTGCTTTTCCCGCGGCGTCCGGTAGACCTTGCTGGACGCCACGGGACGCCGCCGGAACCGGTAACGGCCCCGGCAAACGATACGCGCCGGAAACGATAGACACCCCGCATACGCTATTTTTGCGTGGCACTATCATGGGGCTATGGACCCCGTACTCTTCAACGACGTCTGGCACCATCCCGTCAACCGCAAAGGCCGCGATTTCATCGTGGGCGACCTGCATGGATGCGTGGATGCGCTACGCTATCTGCTTCGCGAAATCGGGTTCGATCCGGCGCACGACCGGCTGTTTTCGGTCGGCGATCTGGTCGATCGCGGCGCGCAGTCGGAAGAAGCGCTCGCGCTGCTCGACAAGCCGTGGTTCCATGCCGTGCTCGGCAATCACGAAGACACGTTGTGCGCCGTCGCCGAAGGGCGCTTGCGGCGTCACTGGTGGTATGGCATCGGCGGATCGTGGGCCGCGGCGCTCTCCGACGAGAAGCTGCGCGACTACGCGGAACGGCTCCGGACCTTGCCGCTCGTGCGCGTGGTGGGCAGCGGCGCTGAGCGTTTCAATATCCTGCACGCCGAGTTCTTCGGCAACGATGACGATCTCGATGCTGGCGATTTCTCCGAGGACGTCCGCCAGAAACTGCTGTGGGGCCGTGAACTTGCGATGGGCACGGGCGACCCGCTGCGTCAGCGTGGGCTTTCGCTCACGTATTGCGGCCACACGCCGATGCGTGAGTTGCAGCAGATCGGCTCGCAGGTGTTTGTCGATACCGGTGCGTTCGGGCCTGGCGGCAAGCTGTCGATCGTCGAGGCGCGGCGCTCGCAACGCTGGTCGGTGACGGTGGACGTGGCGCGTGCCCAGGGCGCGGCCGAAATGGCGCTGCCCTGAGCAGCCTGGCCTGCAACGTCACGGCATCGCGGCATCGCCGATACCGGTCAGCCGATCTGGTTCAGTTCAAACACCACATCCACAGCGCTGCCATTCCAGTTGTATTCCAGATACGCGGCGTGATGGCAGTCACGCAGCAGCGTCGTTCTGAACGCGGCGAGACATTCGCCATCGGCATCCCGCACCGACGGATACACGATGCCTGATGCGCCTGCGGCCCGCACGGCGCGCCCGAGCGCCTGGCCCGCGACGTAGTCGCCGGGCGACAGGACGCCCGGGTTCAGCGCCGGATCGTCGCGCAGATCGGCGACTTCGCCGTGCGCCATCACCGTGTAGAGACGCATCTGCTGCCGCAATGGCGGCTCGTTCGTGGCCGCGAGGAAATTGCCGGTGTGATAGCGCGTTTCCGCGATGGCCGTGGCGCGCGCGCGCGCGCAATAGAACACGCCGTACGTGCCGTCGGAAAAGCGGCTGCCGAGCGGATTCAGATGTGTGAACGCCGCCATGATCGGCCCCCAGCCGGGCCCGAAACGCCGCTCTTCGCGCGGCACGAGATCGAGTTCGCCGGTTTCGGTACGCAGACGGTCGTTGGTCATCGCTTCGAGCGCGTAGAGCGCCTCGAAATCTTCCGGCGACGCGACGCGATCGAACAGGTTCACGGCCGGAAAACGCGTGGGTATCACCCGGTATGCGGGCGACCAGTCGAGCGGCGTCGCACGCCAGCGGTCCTGCCAGTGCGGAGAAGTCACGCCCATCCGCCTCGCATTGCATCGAGATACTGCCGCACCGCGACGAGATCGCTGATATTGCCGGCCAGCATGCGGTCGAGCGCGCGACGGCCGCCGAACGGCGGCGCGCTGTTCGGGCGCCGGATCCAGGTATCGGCGGCGGCTGGCGGCGGCAACAGGATCTGCAGACCCTTGTAAATGCCGAGCAGCAGCGACAGCCGCTCGAGCGTGTCGCGGCCAAGCCTTGCCGTTTGCGGCGCCTGCTTCCATTTGAAGAACGTCGAACGACCGGGCGAGCCCAGCAGGACGATCTGCTCGTCGGCGCTCAGGTCCCAGTCGCGGGCGATATTGAAGAACGCACGCAGGCCAGCCGCCGACATTTCGGTGACCGACGGCTCGCCGGCGGCACGCGCAATGGGGCGTTCGGCAGAAAATGCACGGGCGGTACTGGACATGATGATGTAGTCCTTAAATAAACTATAAGTTAATAATAGTCCATTTGTGGATTAACGCAAGACCATGTGCCGGATTATCCGCTCGCGAGGCCGCTTGCCAGCAGCCTCACGGTTTCGAGCGTGCGCCGGTCGCGAACCCGCGAATGCAACGTCACGCGCGACCCAGGCAGCGCGGGCAGACCAAGTCGCGAACCGGCGTCGACGAGTCCGCGCGGTGCGACGCGTCGCGCCAGCGGCGACACCGCGATGCCCGCCGCCGCTGCCGCGCCGACAGCCGCCACGCCGCCGCCGATAAACGTTTCATGCCACGCTACGCCCGCGTCGTCGAGCGCGCGTAGCGCCGCGGCGCGCACGCTGCAGGGCGCCGCGAGCAGCGCAAGCGGCAGCGGCTCGTTCACGGGAGGCAGCCAGTCCGGCGTCGCGAGCCATGCGATCGGTTCGGTGAAAAGCGGCTGGGCGTCGTCACGCGGCGTTTCGTCCGGCTCGTAGCGAACGATGACGGCGTCGAGCTGCCGCTCGTCGAACTGCTCCAGCAGCGCCGCCGACATGCCCAGATGCAGCTCGACGACGAGCCCCGGATCGTGTGTCTTCAGCCGGCCAAGCAACGCCGGCAGATTCGCGCCCGCGACGTGCTCGCTCAAACCGATCGCGAGCTTGCGATGCTCGACGGAAAGCGCGCCGAGCGCGCGCTCGTGCGCCTGCAACAGATCGCGCGCGGCGTCGAGAAACGCCTTGCCCTCGGCGGAAAGCCGCACGAGCCGCGGCGTACGATCCAGCAACGGGCGGCCGAGGTGTGCCTCCAGCCGCTTCAGCTTGAGACTGACAGCCGACTGGGTGGTATCGAGCGCAACGGCTGCGCGCGTGAAACTGGCGAGATCGGCGACCAGCACGAACGCCCGGACTGCATCGAGGTCGAGTACTTTCATTTCTATTGAAAATGACTGATATCTTCAGTGATATCTATTCATTATGTGACGACCGGCGCAAGATGGCTACCTGAACTTTTCATTTTCTTGTGGGAGTCCATCATGCCGCTTACCCGAATTTCGCTTCGCGCTGGCAAGTCCGTCGAATATCGCAAGGCCCTCACCGAGGGCATCCAGCGCGCGCTGGTCGAACATTGCAAGGTGCCGCCGGACGACATCTTCATGCTGATCAACGAACACGACGAAGGCAATTTCGTGTTCGACCGGCACTATCTGGGCGTCGAGCGCAGCGACGATCTGGTCATCGTCCAGATCACGTTCAACAACACCCGAACCATCGAGCAGAAGAAGGCGTTCTACAGGCAGGTCGTCGATAACCTGGCGGAGTCGCCCGGCGTGCGGCGAGAGGATGTGCTCATCAATCTCGTCGAGGTGGTGAAGGAGAACTGGTCGTTTGGGAACGGCGTCGCGCATTACGCGCTTTGACGGCGCGGCGCGTTGGTATCAGCAGGTATCAGGGCGAGGGGATCAGGCCGTTGAGGAGGCTGGTCCTCGCCGGCGCGATGGCAACGACGCAACTGTCCGCGATCGCGAAAAAGGGCGTGGAAACGACGACAGGCGCGGGGCCGCTACTGGTCCAGCGCAGGTTGCATGCGTTGACGCCGGCGGCATCCGGCTTCGTGTCGTCGGGTTGCGCGACGACCTGCGCGAACGAGTTCGCGCGCAGGCTCACCTTTTCCGCGTAAGCCTTCGAGCCGCCGTAGCTCTTCAGCGCGGCGTTCAGGTCGCCGCCGGCCGATCGCATGTATCCGTAAAGGATCGCCGAACCCACCTCGATATTGGCGGTCGGCTCGGTCAGATCGTTCACGTTTTTCAGCAGCCGCCTGTGGGCGCTCGGCACGACCTGCATGAGGCCCGTCGCGCCGTTGGCGCCTTTCGCCTTTTCCTTGAAGCGCGATTCGATCGAAATGATCGCGAGCAACAGCGCGGGCGGCAGCGAGTATTTCGATGCGGCGGACGTGACGGCAGCCGAGATCTGCTCGGCCTTTTCCC
The DNA here is from genome assembly GCF_907164545.1 of Paraburkholderia gardini. Taxonomy (NCBI): domain Bacteria; kingdom Pseudomonadati; phylum Pseudomonadota; class Betaproteobacteria; order Burkholderiales; family Burkholderiaceae; genus Paraburkholderia; species Paraburkholderia gardini. Next base: position 72,453 of record NZ_CAJQZB010000017.1, read on the forward strand.
TGGCGACACCGAACTTCTGCGTGAGATACGCGGAAATCTGCGCGACCTGCTCGTTCTCCCCAGCCATCGCGCAGGGCGAGAGGCCGATCAGACCGATCGGGAGCAGGATCAGGACAAGGAGACGTCGCATGCTTCGGGGGAAAGACGTGAAAGGCTGAATTATAGCGGCGGAGGCAAAAAGTACCAGATTGATCAGATGAAAGCCGCCAGCGGCGTGAACGGCTGTGCCCCGATGCAGCGTTGCGGACGTTGCATGGCCGTGTACCATCGGTACATCTTCCTTATCCGTAGCCAGCCATGACTGAAAAAAGCGCATCCGGTACCCGTCCCGAGCAGCTCGAACTCGGCGGATCGGTGTGGTTTCAGGCGGGCGAGCGGACGCTCGGCGGCGCATCGCGAATCGCACTCCTGGCGGCGATCCGCGAGACCGGTTCGATCACGGGCGCCGCGCGTGCCGTCGGCATGAGCTACAAGGCCGCGTGGGACGCCATCGATACGATGAACAACCTGGCCGGCGAGCCGCTCGTCGTGCGCGCGGCAGGCGGCAAGGGCGGGGGCGGCACGACGCTTACGCCGCGCGCGATGCGTCTGATCGAGACGTTTCGCGCCGTCGAAAACGAGCACCGGCGGTTTCTGGAGCGGGCCGGCGCGGCAATCGAACACTTCGCCAGCGACTGGTCGCTGATCGGCAGGATCGGCATGAAAACGAGCGCGCGTAACCAGTTGTACGGCTCGGTGTCCGAGATCGTGCGCGGCGCGGTGAACGACGAAGTGTCGCTCGTATTGCCCGGCGCCCAGACGGTCGTCGCGATTCTCACGCATGAAAGCACCGAGACGCTTGGGCTTGCCGTCGGTGCGGCCGCGTTTGCGCTGATCAAGGCCTCGTGGGTCATGCTGATCATCGACGAGGGTGCTGACGAACCCGCGCGGATCTCGGCGCGCAACCAGTTGCGCGGCACGGTCACGGCGGTGAAGCGCGGCGCGGTCAACGCGGAGGTGTCGCTGGAACTGCCCGGCGGCGTGGTCGTGACAGCGGTGATCACGAACGGAAGCGCCGACACGCTCGGCCTCGTCGAAGGCGCGCCGGCGATCGCGGCGTTCAAGGCTTCGAGCGTGATTCTCGGCGTCAGCGACTAGCAGGCGCCTGATGCGACACGTCGTCAATAACTGCTGCGTGCGTAGCCGGTGAAGGCGGTGTGCGGTTGAACCCGGCCGCCGACCACATGCACGACCTGATCGCCGAACGCGGCGATGTCATCGGGATCGTGCGTGATCGGTGGCCATGGCGAAGATATCGGCGGCCACATGTGCCATGCAGAACGTTGATGGAGATTACGCGTCGGTTGCGGGCGGCGGAGGAAGCGACGTGTCGCGCGTACGCGAGACCGGCGGGGGCGGCCGATGGTGGCCGGCCTTCCAGCGGGCGCGAACGAATGGCCGCTCATGACCGGATACCTTGAGCGCGACGTGGGTGATCCAGCGCTGCGTCGGCACGCGGACGTCATGCAGGCTGACCGTCAGCGCGACGAGGCTCAACGCCACCGCCGCCGCTGACAGCTGGCCCGGGCGTGCGTGCCAGGCGGCGCGCACGAACAGCAGCGCCGCACCCGCGCCGACCAGGCAGCCCGTAACGGCTTCCGACGGCGAATGCGCTACGAGCACCACACGTGAAAGCCCGACCGCGATGCCGGCGGCGAGCCCGAGCAGCACGCCGGCCAGGCGGATCGAGGGGCGCGCGGGCAGCAGCATCATGAAGAGGGCGACGGGATAGACGGCCGTCGAGAGCATGGCGTGGCCGCTGACGCCGGTGAAATCCAGCACGCGCACGCCGACCCCCCAACCGAGGAACGCAAGCTTGGTGAGCGTGACGACGCCGATCGCCGCGCCGAGCAGCCCGAGCCACAACACCGCCATGCGCCAGGTGTAGCCGACCGCCAGCCACAGCGCGATGGCGATCGCGAGCGGCAGCGTGAGGCCTGCGCCACCGAGGCTGGTAATCATGAACCACAGATGAAGAGGCAGATCGGGCATGGCAGCAACTGCGCCGGTGAGCGCAGCGAATCCGGCAAAAAATGGGAGTGAAGAAGCGAAAAGCGCGCGCTGCCTGACACCCTGCGACAACAGACGGCCTTAAGCACGCGGCCCGATAGCCGCAAGTATAAAGTGAGTGAGGGTGGCGTGGTCGTGACATACCGGTACTCGCACCCGGCAGATGGACAGAAACGGGGCTGGCCGGCGCTTAGCAGGTTGCGGGAATTGGTGTTATTGTGCATTGCACAACAATCCACCCATTCTGGCCCGGAACCGTCCCTTTTTGCGAGGTTGATCCGATGGCAAAAAATCTGTCGAAACTCTGGCTGGGCGGTCTCAAACGCCTGATCGCCGCACAAACCAGGCAAACCCGCGAATCACTGAAGCACACTGCAGCAAGACCGGCGCGTCCCATCGCGAAATCCGCAAAACCGCCCGCGAAATTGCGCACCACCAGAACCCGCGACCTGCCGCGCGCCGGCGCGCGTGAATCCCGCGGGCGGCCGCGCGCCGCCGCATGGGCGAGCGGCGACTGGACGCGCTCGTTCCATTCCGCGCCGGTGGCGCCGGGGCGTCTCGTCAATCATCTGTCGTATGGCCTGTATGTCCCACCGGGTCGCGCGCTCGAGGGTTTGCCGCTCGTTGTGATGCTGCACGGCTGTACACAGTCGATCGACGAATTCGCCGAAGGCACGCGCATGAACCTGCTCGCCGATCGTTTCGGTTTTGCGGTCGTTTATCCGGAGCAGTCGAAGCATGTTCATGCCCATCGCTGCTGGCACTGGTACGACGCCGGCGAGCAGGCGGGCGGCGCGGAGGCCCGCGCGGTGGTATCGCTCGTGGATACGCTGGTGGCGACCTACCGGTTCGACGGCGAGCGTGTGTATGTGGCGGGTCTGTCGGCGGGCGCGGGGCTTGCCTCGCTGCTGGCGCTTCTCTATCCCGAGCGTTTCGCCGCGGTCGGGCTGCACTCCGGTCCGGCCATGGGCGAAGCGCGTTCGGGCATCACCGCGATGGATGTGATGCGGCGCGGAGCCCGTCAGCATCCAGTCATGCTCGTCGATGCCGCCGTCGATATCGACGCCTATCCCGGCATGCCGGCGATCATCGTCCACGGCGATTCTGATCACGTCGTGGCGCCGGAAAATGCCGAGCAGCTCGCGATCCAGTTCGCGCGCCTGAACGGCGTGCTCGACGCGAGCGGCGAGCTGCGCGTCGGCGAAGTGCGCGAGGAACGGAAAGCCGGTGTCGTGACGCGCGACTACATCAAGGGCGGCCGGCGCGTGGTGCGTCTGTGCCGTGTGCAGGGCCTCGGACACGCGTGGAGTGGCGGCGACGACGCCGTTCCGTTCCACTCGTCAAAAGGGCCGGATGCATGCGCGCTGCTGTGGGAATTCTTCCGCTATCAGCGCCGCGTAACCGAAGCGGCACCGGCCCACGTGCCGTTGCACGCGGCGGCCGCACGACCGGCGTAGCGCGCGTCCAACGGTCGCATCAGATAAACATGGCAAACGATCAGGGTTTTCCCTATAATAAGGGTTATCCACTGGGGTAAAGCCCTGGATCATTTTCGGAGTTGACCATGTACCTGCTGACCCGCCTGTTCCTGTTCCTGACGAAATCGCCCGACCAGATCGCCAAAGAATACAACGACGAGTATCTCGCCGAAGCCACCGATCTGCACGACCTCGAATATCGCATGCGCAAGCTGGATCGCGAAGCGAATCGCCGCCAGCCGTCGTGGATGAGCCAGCACTAAGCTTTTTTTCAGTGCCCGGCCGCGTGCCTTGTAGTAAAGCTTTGCCGCAGTCTCAGGTCACTTTCCGAAGCGGGCCAGCGTGCGCTGACGCGCTTCGGCATGGTCTACCGCCGGTGATGGATAGTCTTTTCCCAACGTCACGCTTCATTTTTTCAGTTGTCCGGTTTTCGCCATCCATGGCGCATGGATCCACTTCGTGGATACGTCGGACAGTTGAGGCAAATAGCGCTCGATATGCGTTACCGGATTGAATATCCGGAATCAGGGTTGCGCGTCGCACCCAGTCGATGCCGCCCACTGCCATCCATCGTTATCCACCGAAAAATCGAAATCGTGCAGCAGCATGCGCGCACGGGTTGCGCCGCCAGTTTGGGGATGCAGGTGCGCGGATTGTCGTGCAGCACGATCAGATCATCGCCCATACGACCTGCTGTACCGACAATACCCTTGAAGCTGAACGCCGCATAGTCGGTCAACGGCGCCCTACGGGCGCCGCGCCGGCAATCTTTTACTGCACGCTGCAACGCAAGGCGGCGCTCAGACGATCTGCAGACGCACTGCCACGTTGTTGCGTGTTGCGTTCGAATACGGGCACACCTGATGAGCGGCATCGACGAGTTCACGTGCTGCGTCGGCGGCGAGGCCCGGCAGCGAGACGCGCAGTTCGATATCCAGTGCGAAGCCGCCCTTGTCGTTCGGGCCGACACCGACTTCCGCCGTGACGGTCGTATCCGCCGGAACCGCCTGCTTGCGCTGGCCAGCGACGAATTTCATCGCGCTCAGGAAACATGCCGAATAACCGGCTGCGAACAACTGCTCCGGGTTCGTGCCCTCGGCGCCGTTGCCGCCGAGTTCGCGCGGTGCGGCCAGTTTCACGTCCAGCACCTTGTCCGACGATACCGCGCGACCATCACGTCCACCGGTGCTCGTTGCCGTTGCCTTGTAAAGTACGCTCATGGTGTTGCTCCTTGAAAGTAGGTGCCACGCAGTGGGTGGCGGTCGCCATCGATCTGGCGTGTCGTTAAGATAGTACACAAATCATTTGTGTGCAAACTAATTTGGATATTATTCGAAGCGTCGCCAGGCAACAGGCGGCTAGCTTTCGTTGTAGTCGTTGAGGGTGGTGCGCAGGCGCGTCAGGTCGTCGCGCAATTTGAGGAGGAATTCGGGTGTCTGCTGCGTTGCGCAGAAGATTTCGGCCGGCACTTCACGGGCGGTGCGTTTGAGCGCCGCGCCCGCCTTCGTGAGCCGGATATAGACGAGCCGCTCGTCGCTCACGCCGCGTGCACGTTCGATATAGCCCTGCGTCTCGAGGCGCTTGAGCAGCGGCGTGACCGTCGCCGAATCGAGATTCAGGCGGCTAGCGATGTCCTTGACCGTGATGTTGTCGGATTCCCAGAGCACCAGCATGGTCAGGTATTGCGGATAGGTCAGCCCGAGTTTTTCGAGGATGGGCTTATACGCTTTCGTCATCGCAAGCGAAGTCGAATAGAGCGCGAAGCAAAGCTGCTCGTCGAGCGTGAAAGGGAAAACCGGGCGCTGGGTCATGGTGCTTACCGTCCAGAAAGTGTGCGCTAATCAATCGCGCGCAAATCATTGTGCACCAATCGCGGATGGCTTGCGAGTGGCTTGCGTCCCACGTAGCGGCGAGCCGCGACGATGCGAGCGGTTCGATTCGGCGCGCCGCGGGTGCGGTTTCCAGCGAACTGCACGTCGCGGCGGCGCGGTTTCAGGCTGCTGGCGTAGTGGGTGAGCCCGGCGTTTCAGGCGACTGGATGCCGAAACAGCCGCGATACGTGGCATAAAACGAGCAGTACAGCATCGTGGTGACGACGATCGTCGCGGGCATCAGCACGACAAACGCGTATTCCCCGGCGCCGAGCGCCTGCATCAGCGTGGACAGCCCAAGCGAAACGGTGATCGCCATCGCAAACCACAGCGCGCCGAAGACGATGAACGCGCCACGATTGCGCCAGCAGCTCACGAGGCTGAAGAACATCGCCTTCACGGGCGGCACTTCGTGCCACGTAATCAGGATGGGCGAAAACCAGAACAGCATCGCGACCGGAATGTAGAACGCGAGCGCGGCCAGAATGCCGAGCGGAATATCGCTGCTGGCCATCGCCTCCGGCTCCATGGAGGCGGCGCCGATCATCACTTTCAGCAACGTGCCGCCGTCGGCGAGCGCCGAGCCGCCCAGCACGAGCGCCATCGCCACTACGTACAGCAGGCCGAGCGCGGCGAGCCGCTTCGCGGCCGTGCTGCCGTACGAGCGGAAACCGTCGGCGAGAATCGTCGGAAAAACCGGCTTGCCCGCGATCGTGTCACGACACGCCGCCATGAAGCCGACCGCCACGCCCGGAATGAACACGAGCGGCAGAAATCCGCCGATGACGGGAATCTGCGAGATCAGCATCATCGCGAGCAGATACGTGAAGAACAGCGTCAGGAACGCGAGCGGATTCTTGCGGAACAGCCAGATACCCTGCCGGAACCAGACGTAGCCGGTTTTCGCGGGAACTTCGATCAGTTGCATGGAGTGTGGATGCCTGGAAGTGCAACGCCGGACAGGCGCTCACGAAGAATGCGTTCGAAGTGGCCAGGATCGTGCGGCTTCAGCATTTCAGCTGCACGTGGCATGTAAAAGTCATAAAGGCGCGAGACCCAGAAACGGTATGCGCCCGCACGCAGCATGTCGCCCCAGTGACGGTTTTCCTGCGTGGTGAACGGACGCACGGTCTGGTACGCACGCAGCATTGCCTCGACGCGCGGCATGTCGAGCGCGCCTGTGGCGAGATCGGTGCACCAGTCGTTCACGGTCACGGCGACGTCGAAGAGCCACTTGTCGCAGCCGGCAAAGTAGAAGTCGAAGAAGCCGCCAAGGCGCACGTCGTGGCCGCTTTCGGGCGCCGCATGCGCGAACAGCACGTTGTCGCGGAAGAGATCGCAGTGGCACGGGCCCTCGGGCAGCGCAGCATAGTCGTCCGAGGCGAAGAACGCCTGCTGATGGGCGAGTTCCGTGCTCAACAGTTCGCGTTGCGCGCCGGTCAGAAACGGCAGCACCGCCGGCACGGTTTCCTGCCACCAGTCGAGGCTGCGCAGGTTCGGCTGATGGTTCGGGAAATCGCGTCCGGCGAGATGCATGCGCGCCAGCATCTGGCCGACTTCGACGCAGTGTTCCTCGCGCGGCGCGAGTTCCGGTGCGCCTTCGAGGCGCGTGACGATCGCCGCGGGCTTGCCGTGCAGCAGGCCGAAGAGCGCGCCGTCATCGCGCGGCATCGGGTCCGGCACGGGCACCTTGTGGGCGGCCAGATGGCGCATCAGATCCAGATAGAACGGTAATTGTTCCGCCGTCAGTTTTTCGAAAATCGTGAGGACGTAATCGCCGCGCGTCGTCGTCAGAAAGAAATTGCTGTTTTCGATGCCGGACTGGATGCCGCGAAAATCGACGGCTTCGCCGAGATCGTAATGACGCAGCCAGTGAGCGAGTTGGGTGTCGGTGACAGCGGTGAAGACGGCCATGCGGGAATGATGGAATCAGGTTGGTCGGACTGGCGCGTGTGGCCAGTACATTCGGAACGATCGCAGACGAAACCGGGGGCCGGCGCACCTCACGCGCGCCATCCATCCAGGCATGCAGGCAGGCAGCGCACGCGCGCTGCCGCTGCACGATCAATAGTGCAGGTTGACCGACGGCAGGCGCGTGCTGGCGCGACCGTTGTCACGTACCTGCGGCGACGTGTCGAGCGGTGCGCTCATCTGGTAGCGCGTGCCGAAGTTCGAATGCACGTCGATTTCGACCGGTTTGCCCTTGTCGCGGTATTCGGTGATTTCGGTGCCGTTACCGCTGCGTTCGTAGAAACTCGGCGTGCGCGGCTGGTTGATTTCCACCTTGGAGCTGACTTCCGCGGCTGGACGGTTGATTGCCTCCAGATCCGGCAAACCGGCCCGTTCGTTGGCGGCGTGGGCCTCGGCGGCAGCCTGGGCGTCGACGGCAGGCTGCGCGGCCATCGCGACGCCGCTAAAGGCGAGCGTCAGCGCAACGGCGACGGGAAGGAGCGGCTTCATGGTAATTCTCCGGGTAGGTGCCCCGATTCTAGCAAATCCCACCTGCCAGAAGGGCGTGACCGCCTTATTTTGCGCTGCTTTCGCGACACCCGCCGGGATTTTCAGTACCCTTCCCGCGTGCGGGTTGCCACATCTGGACGTGTAATTTCCGTGGTAATGTCATCTCATCAAATGAGGCGATGAAGATGAATTACGACACGAACCCGCGCACTGTGCAGACGCCGGCCAGCGACTTCCCGACCGAGTCATTCGAAGACGCCACCGAAGCGGTCACGCGCCTGTCCGCCATTTACGAAGCCAACACATCGTTCCTGCGCGACGCGTTCGCGCGCTATCGCCGCAACGAGCCGTTCGAGCGCCGCGTGCGCGCGTGCTATCCGTTCGTGCGCATCCGCACCGAGGTCAACACGCACGTCGATTCGCGCCGCTCGTACGGTTTTGTGGCCGGCCCGGGCAGCTTTGAAACGACCGTTACACGCCCGGATCTGTTCGGCAACTACTATCGCGAACAGCTTCGCCTGCTCACGAAGAACCATCATGTCGCAATCGAAGTCGGCGTGTCGCAGTACCCGATTCCGGTTCACTTCGCGTTTGCCGAAGGCATTCATCTGGAAGGCGACCTCGATCGCGACCACCTGCTCGCGATGCGCGATGTGTTCGACACACCCGATCTCGCTTCGCTGGACGATCGCATCGTGAACGGCACGTACGAACCGCCACCGGGCGAGCCGCATCCGCTTGCGCTGTTCACGGCGGCGCGCGTCGATTTCTCGCTGCATCGTCTGAAGCATTACACGGCGACGTCGCCCACGCACGTGCAGAACTACGTGCTGTACACGAACTATCAGTTCTACATCGACGAATTCGTGAAGCTCGGCCGCACGATGATGACCGCCACCGACGACGAAGACCTGCGCGCATATCGCAGCGAATACACATCGTTTGTCGAGCCCGGCGACGTGGTCACGTACAACGCGAACGTCGGCGAGCAGCAGGACGAGGGCAATGCGCCGCCGCGTCTGCCGCAGATGCCCGCGTATCACCTGAAGCGCGCCGACGGCAGCGGCATCACGATGATCAACATCGGCGTTGGGCCTTCGAACGCGAAGACGATCACCGATCACATCGCCGTGCTGCGTCCGCATGCGTGGATCATGCTCGGCCATTGCGCCGGTTTGCGCAACACGCAGCGGCTTGGCGACTATGTGCTCGCGCACGGCTATGTGCGCGAAGATCACGTACTCGACGACGATCTGCCGCTATGGGTGCCGATTCCGGCGCTCGCGGAAGTGCAGGTCGCGCTGGAGCGCGCGGTCGCTGAAGTCACGAAGCTCGAGGGCATCGAGCTGAAGCGCGTGATGCGCACGGGCACCGTGGCGAGCGTCGATAACCGCAACTGGGAGCTGCGCGATCACCGCGAACCGGTGCTGCGCCTGTCGCAAAGCCGCGCGATCGCGCTCGATATGGAGAGCGCGACGATTGCAGCGAACGGCTTCCGGTTTCGCGTGCCATACGGCACGCTGCTGTGCGTGTCGGACAAGCCGCTGCACGGCGAACTCAAACTGCCCGGCATGGCCGACCAGTTCTATCGAGGGCAGGTCGACCAGCATCTGCGGATCGGCGTCAAGGCGATGGAGATACTGCGCACGAACGGACTGCACCGATTGCACAGCCGCAAGCTTCGCAGTTTCGCCGAGGTTGCGTTCCAGTAACGCGCCATGGCGCGCAGTTTGCAGCCCGCAATAGCAGGAAATAGCGGGGCATAGCGCGGATTAAAGCTGGCCGAATCCTGTCAGCCCGATCAGGCTGCCGGCGGCCAGCAACCACAACGGATGGATACGTGTGCGCCATGCAAGCGCGGCGCACACGCCTGTTGTTGCCCACGCGATCCACGTCGTATCGGACGCCTGCGCGATCAGCATGGCGCTCGCCGCGACGATGCCCGCGGTCACGGGCACCAGCGCCCTTTGCACGATCGTACGCCATGGCCGGTCCTTGAAGCGCTCCCATGCGTGTAACGCAAGGATCGTCACGATCGAAGACGGTCCAAACTTCGCGATGGACGCGACCAGCATGCCGGCCCATCCCGCAACGTGCCAGCCGACGAGCGTCACCACCATCAGGTTCGGGCCCGGCGCGGCCTGGGCAAGCGCGAACAATGCGCTGAATTCGCTCGCCGGCATCCAGTGATGCACGTCGACGACCTGTCGCTGCATCTCGGGAAGAATCGTATTGCCGCCGCCGAACGCAAGCAGCGAAAGCTGCCCGAAAATCACGCCGAGCGAGATGAGGGTATCGGTCATCGTGCGGCCCTCACAGCGATGACGATGCTGAGCGCGGTGAGAACGAGCATCGTGGGGAGCAGTGGTAAACGCATGATCGCGATCGCGATGAAGCCAGGCACCGCGATGGCCAGCGCGACAGGATTGCGTCGCAACGGCAGCAGGATTTTCACGGACATCGCAACAAGGAGCCCCGCTGCGGCAGCGGCGAGCCCGGCGAAAAGATGCTTCACGTGCAGGTCGTTCTGCGTGTGTTCGTACAGCACGCCGAGTGCGATCACGACGAGCGAAGGGCCCGCGATCAGGCCGAGCAGGGCAGCCAGCGCACCGGACAGGCCTCGATATCGCATGCCGATCGCGACCGAAAGGTTAATGACATTTCCGCCGGGCAGGAACTGGCACAGGCCCAGCAGGTCGGTGAATTCGGCGGGAGTCAGCCAGCGCCGTTTTTCGACGACGATGTGTCGCGCGTGCGGTAGCGCGCCACCAAACGAGATGAATCCGAGGTTAAGAAAGCCGAGAAACAGGGCGACCGGCCCTGGTGCCGGCGCGGATCGGGTGGTGGACGTATCGTGATCCATATGTCATTGCGGGTGAAGTCTGAAGCTGTCGAGGTTATCGCGCTTCACACGCCGCGCAAAACGATTTTTACAGCGTCGTCTTGTGATCTAGAATCACAAGCATGGCCCGTGAACTTCCTCCCTTTTCCGCGCTGCGCGCGTTTGAAGCCGCCGCGCGGCACGAAACCTTTACTGCCGCCGCGAACGAACTGCATGTGACGCACGGTGCGATCAGCCGTCAGGTGGCGGCGTTCGAGGCGTGGGTCGGCGTGCAGGTATTTCATCGCAACGGCAAGCGCGTGCGGCTCACCGAAGACGGGCGCCGCTACCTCGCCACCGTGCAGGCCGCGTTCGACAGCATTGCAGTCGCGACGGAGCAGCTTCGCGATACGGGCGTCGTGCATGTGCTGCGTGTGAACGCGCTACCGACCTTCGCGATGAAGTGGCTGTTGCCGCGCCTGAACCAGTTTCAGCGTATCGCGCCCAGCGTGGAGTTGCGTCTCGCGACATCGAACGCGCCCGTTGAAGCGCTGGAGAACTTCGACGTGGCCGTGCGACGCGGACCGGCGCACTGGGCCAACTGTGCCAGCGGCCACTTTCTGGATGAGGCGGAGATACCGGTGTGCAGTCCGGCACTGCTGCAGCGCTCGCCGATCAACGTCGCCGACGATCTCGCGAAGCACGTGCTGCTGCATTCAGATACGCGCCCGGATGCATGGCGTCACTGGCTCGCCGCCGCGGGCGTCAAGGCGAAGTGCCGCAAGAAGCAGTCGTTCGATCACTTCTATCTGGCGTTACAGGCCGCGGTGGACGGTCTTGGCGTGGCGCTTGGGCCGTTGCCGCTGCTGTCGGAGGAACTGGCGTCGGGGCGTCTTGTATTGCCGCTCGACGGCCCGCGCATCGATGCGCGCGGTTACTGGTGGGTCGCGCGGCGCGAAGTGGCCGAAGCCCCGCTCGTCGCGCAGTTCTGCCGCTGGCTCGAGTCGCAGGCCGGGGCTGCATGAGGGCATGGCCCGTAAAGCCGCGAAGATCACGAAGCCATGAAGAGGGCGGCACGCGGCCGCCCATCGACATCAAAGATAAAACATGCGGTCTTCGTCGGACTTCGCCGGGGGATGTTCGCCTTCGTCGCGATCTTCGTAGAACGCGAGCACGGCTTCGAGCACCTGTTCCGGCTCGTCGATCACCTGCATCAGGTTCATGTCGTCGGGATTGATGAGGCCCATCGGCACGAGCGCTTCCTTGAACCACCCGAGCAGGCCTTTCCAGAACTCGCCGCCGACGAGAATGATCGGCACATGCCGCGACTTCTTCGTCTGGATCAGCGTGAGCACTTCAGCCAGTTCATCGAGTGTGCCGAAGCCGCCGGGCATCACGATCACGGCGTCCGAGTTCTTCACGAACGTAACCTTGCGCGTGAAGAAGTGGCGAAAGCGCAGCGAGATGTCCTGCCACTGGTTGCCCGACTGCTCGTGCGGCAGTTCGATGTTCAGGCCGACCGAAGGCGCCTTGCCCGCATGCGCGCCTTTGTTGGCCGCTTCCATGATGCCGGGGCCGCCGCCGGAGATCACGGCGAAGCCCGCGTCGGACAGTTTTCGCGCGATCTGCGTGGCGAGTTTGTAGTACGGCGAGTTCGGTTTCAGGCGCGCTGAACCATAGATGCTGACAGCCGGGCGGATCTCCGAGAGGTACTCGGTCGCCTCGATAAACTCTGCCATAATCGTGAACATCTGCCACGATGCGCGGGCCTTCTTGGCTGTCGCGCGCTCTTGATCTGCGAGTGATCGCAGACTCGGAATCACTTTTCTTTTGTTCATAATGCCCGAAGAACGAGTCCTTGAAACTGATCGGAATGCCAGGCTGGTAACTGGGCTGGAAGGTAAGACCCTGCTACTGGTGGACGGTTCGAGTTATCTGTACCGAGCCTACCATGCGATGCCCGATCTGCGTGGTCCCGACGGCGGGCCGACGGGTGCGCTGTACGGCATGATCAACATGCTTCGCCGCATGCGCAAGGAAGTTACGGCAGAGTATAGCGCGTGCGTGTTCGATGCAAAGGGCAAAACGTTTCGCGACGACTGGTATCCGGACTACAAGGCAAACCGGCCTTCGATGCCCGAGGATCTGGCGAAACAGATCGAGCCGATTCACGTCGCCGTGCGCGCGCTGGGCTGGCCGCTTTTGATGATCGAAGGCGTCGAAGCCGACGACGTCATCGGCACGCTGTGCTGTGCGGCCGAAAAACACGGCATGAACGTCGTCGTGTCGACGGGCGATAAAGACCTGGCGCAGCTCGTGACGGATCATGTCACCCTCATCAATACGATGACGAACGAAACGCTCGACCGCGTGGGCGTGCTCGCGAAGTTCGGCGTGCCGCCGGAGCGGATCGTCGATTATCTGTCGCTGATCGGCGATACCGTCGACAACGTGCCTGGCGTCGAGAAGTGCGGCCCGAAAACAGCGATCAAGTGGCTCACGCAATACGAAACGCTCGATGGCATCGTGGCACATGCGGACGAAATCAAAGGTGCGGTAGGAGACAATCTGCGCCGGGCGCTCGATTTTCTGCCGATGGCGAGAAAGCTCGTCACGGTCGATACGAACTGCGACCTGGCGGACCAGGTGGTGTCGATCGCCGATACGCTGCCGGCGCGGCCGGAATCGCGCGAGGAGCTGCGCGACGTGTTCACGCGCCACGGCTTCAAGACGTGGCTGCGCGAAGTGGAAATCGCCGACGCGGTGGAAGGTCCCGAGACCGACGTGCCACCCGCGCCCACCATCGAGGCGCCGGGCGAGCGCGAATACGACACGGTGCAGACGTGGGAACAGTTCGACGCGTGGCTCGCGAAGATCGAAGCCGCTGAGATCACCGCGTTCGATACGGAAACCACGTCGCTGGATCCGATGACGGCGCAGCTCGTCGGCCTGTCGGTGGCGGTCGAGCCGGGCAAGGCCGCGTATATTCCGATCGCGCATCGCGGGCCGGATGCGCCGGTGCAGTTGCCGCGCGACGAAGTGCTCGCGAAACTCAAACCGTGGCTCGAAAACGCCGACAGGAAGAAGGTCGGCCAGCACATGAAGTACGACGAACAGGTGCTCGCGAACTACGGCATCGAGATGAACGGCATCGAGCACGACACGCTGCTGCAGTCGTATGTGCTGGAGTCGCATCGCCCGCATGACATGGACAACCTCGCGCTGCGCCATCTCGGTCTGAAGACCATCAAGTACGAGGAGGTGGCGGGCAAGGGCGCAAGCCAGATCGGTTTCGACGAAGTCGCGCTCGAAACGGCCGCTGAATACGCCGCTGAAGATGCAGACATCACGTTGCGTCTGCATCAGGCGTTGTATCCGCAGATCGCCGTGGAGAAAGACCTCGATCACGTGTATCGCGCGATCGAACTGCCGACGTCCCGCGTATTGCGCAAGATGGAGCGCACGGGTGTGCTGATCGACGCCGAAAAGCTGCGCGTGCAAAGCGGGCAGATCGCGACGCGTCTCATCGAACTCGAAACCGAAGCGTATGTGCTCGCCGGCGGCGAATTCAATCTCGGCTCGCCCAAACAGATCGGCCAGATTTTCTTCGAGAAGCTGGAACTGCCGGTTGTCAAGAAAACGCCGAGCGGCGCGCCTTCGACGGATGAAGAAGTGCTGCAGAAGCTCGCCGAAGACTATCCGTTGCCGAAGATCCTGCTCGAACACCGCGGGCTGTCGAAGCTGAAGTCGACCTACACCGACAAGCTGCCGCGCATGGTGAACGCGCAGACGGGCCGTGTGCATACGAACTACGCGCAGGCCGTTGCCGTCACGGGCCGGCTTGCATCGAACGATCCGAATCTGCAGAACATTCCGGTTCGCACAGCCGAAGGCCGGCGTATTCGTGAAGCGTTTATCGCGAAGCCTGGCCACAAGCTCGTGTCGGCCGACTATTCGCAGATCGAGCTGCGCATCATGGCGCACATTTCCGGCGACGAGTCGTTGCTGCGCGCGTTCGCGCAGGGCGAAGACATCCACCGGGCGACGGCCGCCGAAGTGTTCACCGTGACGCCGATCGAAGTCTCGAACGACCAGCGCCGTATCGCGAAGGTGATCAACTTCGGTTTGATCTACGGGATGAGTGCGTTTGGCCTCGCGTCCAACCTCGGCATCACGCGCGACGCGGCGAAACTGTATATCGACCGCTATTTCCAGCGTTATCCGGGCGTCGCGCGCTATATGGACGAAACGCGTCTGAGCGCCAAATCGAAGGGTTATGTCGAAACGGTGTTCGGGCGGCGCCTGTGGCTGCCGGAGATCAACGGGGGCAACGGCCCGCGCCGTCAGGCGGCGGAGCGCGCGGCGATCAACGCACCGATGCAGGGTACCGCGGCCGACCTCATCAAGCTGTCGATGATTGCCGTGCAGGACTGGATCGAACAATCGAAGATCGACACGCGGATGATCATGCAGGTTCACGATGAACTGATCCTCGAAGTGCCCGACCGCGAACTCTCCGAAGTGCGCAAACGTCTGCCCGAACTCATGTGCGGCGTGGCCGGGCTGAAGGTGCCGCTCGTCGCTGAAGTGGGCGCGGGCGCGAACTGGGAAGAGGCGCACTGATCAGGCGCGGGCTTGAGCCCGCTTCAGCGCCCGCGCACGCCGATATCGTCGTGCGCATGTCACACATGTGATTTGACAGCTTGTGACAAAGCGCATTGCTCGCTGACAATCGGTAATGGACGGCGTGTTACTGGCAGCGTGCGCCGTCCGCGACGCACAACCCCCGGTTAGCACGGAGAGTCTCGATGCATCGTTTCATTATCGTTGGTGGCGGGGCAGGTGGTCTTGAACTGGCGACACGTCTGGGCGATCGCTACGCTTCGCCCAGCAAGCGACACGCGGCAAAAGCGCAGGTGACGCTGGTCGACCGCTATCCCACGCACATCTGGAAGCCGCTGCTGCATGAGGTGGCGGCGGGCAGCATGGATCCGTTCACGCAGGAGCTCGAATACGCCGCACAGGCGCGCTGGCACGGCTTTGAGTTCCAGCAGGGCGAGCTTGCCGGGATCGACCGTGCGGCGAAGCGCATCACGCTCTCGGCCGTCGCGGACGATGACGGCGCCGAACTGCTTCCCCCGCGCGACCTCGAGTACGACACCCTGATCATCGCGATCGGTAGCACGACGGCTTTCTTCGGTGTGAAGGGCGCGGCTGAATTTTCGATCGCACTCGATACCGTGAGCGAGGCGGAGCGCTTTCGCAAGCGTCTCATCGCGGCCTGCATGCGCGCGGAGCATCAGGTGCACGAGCGCGTCGAGTCGGGGCCGGGGACATCGGCTTCCGGGGAACCGCGCATTCAGGTCGCGATTGTCGGCGGCGGCGCGACCGGCGTGGAATTGTCGGCCGAGCTGCGCAACACCGCGCAGGTATTGTCGGCGTACGGATTGCACAAGCTCGATCCGCGTCATGACGTCGGCATCGTGCTGGTCGAGGCCGGCGCACGCATTCTGCCCGCGCTGCAGGAGCGTGTTTCGACGGCCACCGCCGAACTGCTGACGCGGCTCGGCGTAAAAGTCATGACCGGCGAGACGGTCGCGGAAGTGGCGCCCGGTATCGTGCGAACCGCGAGCGGCAAAACGATTCGCGCCGATCTGACAGTGTGGGCGGCCGGCATCAAGGCGCCTCCGATTCTCGGCGAACTGGACGGTCTGCCAGTGAACCGGCTGGGCCAGATCGTCGTGCGCCGCACGCTGCAAACGGAAACCGACGACAACATTTTCGCGCTCGGCGATTGCGCGGCGTGCGCGTGGCCGGGTAACGAGCGCAACGTGCCGCCGCGCGCCCAGGCGGCGCACCAGCAGGCGAGTTTTCTGATGAAGTCGTTCGCGGCGCGCCTCGAGAACCGTCCGTTGCCGGAATTCACCTATCGCGACTTCGGCTCACTGGTGTCGCTCGGGCATTTCAGCGCTGTCGGCAACCTGATGGGCGGGGTGATCGGCGGCAACATGCTGATCGAAGGACTGTTCGCGCGCTTCATGTACATGTCGCTCTATCGTCTGCATATTGCCGCGCTGCACGGCTATCCGCGGATGGTGCTCGACACGTTCGCGCACTGGCTGCGTCGCTCGACGCTGCCACGCGTCAAACTTCACTGAGGTTTCCCGCGCTCCGCGACGGGGTCAGCGGGCTCCTGCGGCAGGGTGGCGACGGTTGTATCCTGTCGACCAGAGTTCGCGCTTCAGCGCGTTACTCTGGTCCCATGCAAGGCACTTGCGGTCGACTGGAGTTCGGGCTTTAGCGCGTTACTCCGATCCCATGCAAGAGGGTTGCTGTCTTCGTTCCCATGCCGTTCACACAAGGAGCTCGCATGCTGAAGCCTGATGTCGACAGTCTGGTCCCGCACATTCCTTTCGATCGCCGTACCTTCATCAAGGCCGCGCTCGGCACGGGCTTCGCCGCCGCCGTGATGCCGGTCTCGGCGCAGACCATCCATACCGATGACGAAGGGCTCGAAGCTGGCGAGATTGCAGTCCGTTCGGGCGGCACGATCGTACCGGCGTATCGCGCGCAGCCGAAGGGCAAGACGCATCTGCCGGTGATCATCGTCATCCATGAGATTTTCGGCGTGCATGAGCATATTGCCGACGTCTGCCGCCGTTTCGCCAAGGCCGGCTACCTGGCGATTGCGCCCAACCTGTACGAACGCGAAGGCGACCCGACGGTATACACGTCGATACAGCAGATCAACGACAACATCGCGAGCAAGGTGCCGGACGCGCAGGTCATGGGCGATCTCGACGCGACCGTCGCATGGGCGGGCGAGCATGGCGGCGATCTGAAGCGGGTTGGTATCAATGGCTTCTGCTGGGGCGGCCGGATTGCGTGGCTTTATGCGGAACACAATCCGCACCTGAAGGCCGCAGTGGTGTGGTACGGACGCGTGGTCGGCACACCGAATGCCGCCCAGCCGACGAATCCGCTCGATCGCGTCGGTGACCTGCGTGTGCCCGTGCTGGGCCTCTTTGGACGGCAGGACCAGAGCATTCCGCAGGACACGCTCGACAGGATGAAAGCGGCGATTGCCCAGGGGCCCGCGTCGGCACGTGGATCACAGTTCGTTGTCTATGACGATGCCGGGCACGCATTTTTCGCGGACTACCGGCCGAGCTATCGCAAGGCCGATGCGGAAGATGGCTGGCGGCGCGCGTTGGCCTGGTTCAGGCAACACGGCGTGGCCTGACCTGACCGGGCGACGCGACAACGCGCCATTGCCCGGGAGCAATGGCGCTTCACATGTTGCCTAAGGATTCGGGCCCGTTGCTACCGGACGCGACGGGTCGGCAACCCACTCGCTCCATGACCCACCATACAGCGACGCGCCGTGCAACCCGGCGATTTCCATCGCCAGCAGATTGTGACAGGCCGTCACACCTGAGCCGCATTGCGCCACGACGCGGTCGGGCGCCGTCGTGGGCAGCAGCGCGCCGAATTCCTCGCGCAGTGAATGCGCCGGCTTGAAGCGGCCGTCGGCGGTGAGATTGTCCTTGAAGAAGCGGTTCAGCGCGCCCGGAATGTGGCCGCCGACAGGGTCGATTGTTTCGTTTTCGCCGCGATACCGGTCGGGCGCGCGGGCGTCGACCACCATCAGTTCATGCGTGGTCAGATTGCGCTGGATCGCCTGCGTGTCGGTAGTCACCGACAGCGGCGCGCCAGGTGTGAAGTTGCCCTTCGTTTTGGCCGGTGCGTCCTTCGTGAGCGGCTGGCCCGCCGCCTGCCAGGCGTCCAGGCCGCCGTCGAGTACCGCGACCGAATCGTGCCCGACCCAGCGCAGCAGCCACCACAAACGGGCGGCATACATGCCGCCCTGAGCGTCGTATGCGACCACCTGCTTGCCGTTCGTGAGCCCGTGCGCAACCAGCGTTTCGATGAACTTCGCGCGATCAGGCAACGGATGGCGTCCGTTTGAACCCGTTTTTGGCCCGGACAGGTCACGATCGAGATGCAGATACTGCGCGCCGGGAATGTGTTCTTTAGCCCAGGCCGTTTCGCCCGCGGCCGTATCGGCGAGATCGAAACGGCAATCGAAGGCCAGCACGCTGTCCGGCGCGGCAGCGAGCCGTTCCGCAAGATTCGTGGCGGAAATGAGCGTGGTGTAGTGAGTGTGCGGCATGACGACTCCTGAGACTGGCGTTTCCGGCGCGGCCGGCTGACGTTTCCAGTCTAAACAAAAAAAGACGGGCCGAAATCATATGGGGTGTTTCCGGCGTACTTAATTCGCCCAGCTCTCCCGTTTCTGGAGCCGCAAGCGCACAATCCATGCCGCCGCCCAAGGCAAAAGACCGCTTAAGCCTTCAGCGGCGAAGCAGCCATCTCTTCGCGCGATTGCACCTGCAAAACCGCATCCCGCTTGTCGAGCAAATGCTGCCGGAGAATCGCGCTCAGCTTCTTCCCATCCCGCGCCTCGAGCGCTTTCAACATCTCATCGTGATCGTGAATCGCGCTATCCCACTTGGGGATCTGAAAATTCGACCGGAATCTCAACGCCTGCAAGCGCCGGTTAACGGCGACGTACGTTTGCCGCAGTGCTGAATTCCGTGCTGCTTCATTGATCTTGTCGTGAATTGCCTGGTTGCGGCTGTAGTAGCCAGCCAGATCGTTCTGCGTGCGACAGGCGAGCATCGCGTAATGCAGCGCCTTGATCTCGGCAAGCTCGGCAGCCGTCATCCGCTCTGCCGCCAGCTCTCCGGAAAAAGCTTCAAGACCACTCATCAATTCGAAGGTCTCGCGCAACTCCGCTACCGACATCTTCGATACCGACGCACCTCGATTCGGCGAAATCTCGATCAGCCCTTCCGCAGCCAGCACCTTCAGCGCTTCTCGCAACGGCGTGCGCGAAATCCCAAGCGTTTCGCATAGCTCGCGCTCGTTCAGTTTCTTGCCCGGTTCAAGTACCCCTTCGACGATAAAGCGGCGAATGTGCTCCACCACCGTGTCGTGCAGGCGCTGGCGCTCGACCTTTGGCATGAGCGGAGAAGTGACCACACCTACGTCGAAATTCGAATTTTGCATACAAAAATCCTCAACATCGTATGAGTCAGGATTTTATCGGAAGCGCGCAGATTAGTTAATAGCGAGGGTAAACACCGGTCTCAGCAGCCAATTTTCGGCTTGGGAATGCCGCCTTTCCTCTGATATAGTTTTTTGAATGCAAAATTCAAAAGGAGAAAACAGATGCTCAAGCTAGACTTTCACCCCGCTGGCCGTCACTTTCTGCAGATCCCGGGTCCGAGTCCGGTGCCCGATCGCATTCTCCGGGCGATGAGCTACCCGACTATCGATCACCGCGGGCCCGAGTTCGGCGAACTCGGTCTGAAGGTGCTGGAAGGCATCAAGAAAATCTTCAAGACGCAGCAACCGGTGGTGATCTATCCGGCCTCCGGCACCGGTGCATGGGAAGCGGCGTTGTCGAACACGCTGAGTCCCGGCGACCACGTGCTGATGTTCGAAACCGGGCACTTCGCGACGCTGTGGAAAAAGATGGCAGAAAGTCTCGGGCTGAAGCCTGAGTTTCTCGGCCTGCCCGGTATCGAGGGCTGGCGGCGTGGGGTTCAGCCGCAAATGATCGAGGAGCGTCTGCGCGCCGACACGCAGCACGCGATCAGGGCGGTATGCGTCGTGCACAACGAGACGTCCACGGGCGTCACCTCGGACATCGCCGCCGTGCGCCGCGCGATCGACGCCGCCGGCCATCCAGCGCTGCTGCTGGTCGACACGATTTCGGGCCTCGCCTGCGCCGACTATCGCCACGACGAATGGGGCGTCGACGTCACCGTGTCGGGCTCGCAAAAAGGTTTGATGCTGCCGCCCGGCATCAGCTTCAACGCAATCTCGCCAAAGGCGTTCGCCGCCAGCAAAGAGGCCAGACTGCCGCGCAGTTTCTGGGACTGGAGCGACATCGTCGAGATGAACAAGACCGGCTACTGGCCGTACACGCCGAACACGAATCTGCTATACGGGCTCAACGAGGCGCTGGAGATGATTCTCGGCGAAGGGCTCGAGAACGTGTTCGCCCGTCACGCGCGTCTCGCTGAAGCGACCCGCCGTGCGGTGCGGGCATGGGGTCTTGAGATTCAGTGCGTCGATCCGGCTGTGTATAGCCCTGTGCTGACCGGCGTGATGATGCCCGAGGGAATCGATGCCGATGCGGTGCGCAAGGTCATCTATGAACGCTTCGACATGTCGCTCGGCACAGGCCTCGGCAAGATGAAAGGACGCATGTTCCGCATCGGCCACCTGGGCGACTGCAACGACCTGATGCTGCTGGCGACGCTCGCCGGTTGCGAAATGGGCCTGCAGCTCGCGGGTGTGCCGCTCAAGGAAAGCGGCCTGCCTGCCGCCATGGCGTGGTTGAGCGAGCCGACGCAGGCCTCGGGGCTGAAAGCGGCGGCTTGAATGTTTCAGCGCGTCGGCGCCTGGTGCATCAGCGCAATGACTCAATGACGTGCAGCGACGCAGCAGGCATCTCGCAGCGAGGGAAGGCAGAGAGCGCTTCTCTCACGAAGCCGCGCATAGAACGCGGCTCATCAGCAACATGCAATGTCCCCGCAGCGTATGCCGCTGACGGGCGACGACGCAGCGCGCCATTCCAGGCGTGCCGTCGACAGACTGCAATGGAGAGAGACGATGAAGCGGTTTCGTGTAAGCAGTGCGACCAGTATTGTTCTAGTGATGCTATGCATCATGTACTTCATCACTTACCTTGACCGCGTCAACGTCAGCACCGCGGCGGCGGGTTTCGGCAAGGAGTTCGGGCTCTCGCATACGGAAGTGGGCCTGGTGTTTTCGGCCTTCGCGTATCCGTATCTGATTTTTCAGATCATCGGTGGCTGGGTCAGTGACCGTTTCGGTGCGAAGCGCACGCTGATTTTTTGCGGCGCTATCTGGGGCGTTGCGACTTTGCTGACCGGCCTTGCAGGTGGGCTGGTCTCGTTGCTGGCCGCACGCGTGCTGCTCGGCTTCGGCGAAGGCGCCACGTTTCCGGCCGCGACCTCCGCGATGGCGCGCTGGGTCGCGAAAGAAAAGCGTGGCTTCGCGCAGGGCATCACACATGCGGCGTCGCGTATCGGTAATGCGGTTGCACCCGGCCTGATCGTGCTGGTGATGGCGACCTGGGGCTGGCGCGAATCGTTCTATATCTGCGGCGTGTTTAGCCTGCTGTGGGTGGCGGTGTGGTCGTTCACGTTCACCGAACATCCGAAAGATCATCCGCGCATCACGACCGGGGAACTCGAAGTCTTGCCCCCGCCGAAGCCGAAAGCGACCAACGTGCCGTGGGGAAAACTGTTTCGCCGCATGTGGCCGGTCACGATCGTGTACTTCTGCTACGGCTGGACGTTGTGGCTGTTCCTCAGCTGGATTCCCCAGTACTTCCTGCACAGCTATCACCTGGAACTGAAAAAGTCGGCGATCTTCGCATCGGTCGTGTTTTTTGCCGGTGTGATCGGCGACACGCTCGGCGGTATCGTGACCGACTGGATCTTCAGACGTACCCGCAGCCTGAAGCGCGCACGTAGCTGGATGGTGTCGGCGTGCATGCTGTTCTGTCTGCTCTCGCTCATTCCGTTGATGTTCACGCATAACCTGTATCTGTCGATGACGTGTCTCGCGTCAGGCTTCTTCTTTGCCGAAATGACGATCGGTCCGATGTGGGCGATCCCGATGGACATCGCGCCGGAATACTCGGGCACCGCGAGCGGCATGATGAACACCGGCTCGGCGTTGGCCGCGATCATCTCGCCGGTGGTCGGCGGATTTCTGATCGACTACTTCGGCAACTGGCAATTGCCGTTCGCCGGCAGCATGTTGTTGATGGCGATTGGCGTGGTGCTTGCGTTCCGCATGCAGCCGGAAAGCAGGTTCGAGCGCGACGTGGGCGACAAAGCGCACATCGCGACGGGAGCAGGTGCGTAAACGCCATGCAGAACATGACGACAATTTTGAGTCAACGCCTCGCCGAGGCGCGCAGCAATCACCTGACGCTCAATGCGTTGCCGCTGGAGCAAACGCCCACTGACAGCGCCGCAGCCTACGCGATCCAGCACGCAATCCTGCGCGAACTGGGTGCGCCGGTCGGCGGCTGGAAGATCGGCGCGAAGTCGGACAGCGGGCCGGTTCAGGGGGCACCTTTGCCTGCCCCCGATCTGCATGCCGATGGCGCACGGCTACCGCGCGAAGCTTTTGCGCCATTGGGGCTCGAACTGGAGATCGCATTTCGTTTCGGTCGCCGCTTCGAGCCTTCGACAACACCTTATAGCGAAGCGGAAGTGCACGCGGGCATCGGCTCGTTCGGCGCGACCATCGAGATCGTGGCAAGCCGTTATGCAGCGTGGCCCAACGTCGACAAGCTGGCGCAACTGGCGGATCTGCAGAACAACGGTGCGCTGATCGTCGGTGAATTTACGCCGTATCGGGAAGACTTTCCGTTTGTAGCGCCGTCGTTGCAATTCAGTTTCGAGGGGGAGGATGTGGTCAAGGCAACACCTGCCAATCCAGCCGGTGATCCGCGGCGCCTGCTGACATGGCTCGTCAATCACGCCACGTCGCGTGGTATCGCGGTGACGCCGGAGATGGTCGTCACCACTGGCTCGTACACGGGAATGTTTTTTCCGCGGAGCGCGGGCACGGCGAGCGGACGCATTGATGGCCTTCCGCTGGTCAGCCTGACGCTGTACTAGCCGCTTTCTCATAGACCGACGATATGACGAACCCCACTTCCGCTTTACTCGTCAAGCCGATCCATCTGGTTCCTTCCACCGCGCGCCTGACGACGCCACTCGCGCAGCATCTGCGCAAGTCCTTGCGTGGCGACGTGTTATTCGACGCCGCGAGCCGCGGCCGTTACGCGACCGATGCGTCGATCTATCAGATCACCCCGATCGGCGTGGTGGTGCCACGAGATCAGGACGATCTGCGCATCGCACTGGAAATTGCGCGCAGCGAGAAAGTGCCGCTGCTCGCGCGCGGCGCGGGCACGAGCCAATGCGGGCAGACGGTCGGCGAGGCGCTGGTAATCGATACCAGCAAATGGCTGAACAACATCGTCGCATTCGATGCCGACGCGTGCACCGTGACGGTTGAACCGGGCATCGTGCTGGACCATCTGAACGCATGGCTGAAGCCGCATGGTCTGTGGTTTCCGGTCGATGTCTCGACCGCCGCGCAATGCACGATCGGCGGGATGGCGGGCAACAATTCGTGCGGCTCGCGCTCGATCGAATACGGCAACATGGTTCACAACGTCGAAGCCATCGACGCGATTCTCGCCGATGGCAGTGAAGCACGTTTTGCCTCGCTGCGCGAGGCGCCACAAGGCGCACGCCTGCAGCAGATATTCGAGGGCGTGAAGCAGATTGCCCAGCGCGAGCGCGATGAAATCGCGGCGCGCGTGCCAAAGGTCTTGCGTCGGGTAGCGGGCTACAACATCGACCTGTTCGATTGCCAGAACCCGCGCGCCTATACCGACGACGGCATCGCCAATCTTGCCCATCTGCTGGTCGGCTCCGAAGGCACGCTTGCATTCAGCCGGCAATTGACGCTGAAGCTCGTGCCGCTGCCCACGCACAAAACGCTAGGCGTAGTGAACTTTCCGACATTCTGGCAGGCGATGGATCTGACGCAGCATATCGTCAAGCTGAAGCCGGTAGCGGTGGAACTGGTCGATCGCACCATGATCGATCTGGCGATGGGCAATCCCGCCTTCCGTCCCGTGATCGGGAAAGCGCTGGTCGGCCGGCCGCAAGCAATCCTGCTGGTGGAATTTGCTGGCGAGGACCGCGATGCGCAACTCGCGTCGCTCAGGCAACTCACCGAACTGATGGCCGACCTCGGTTTGCCCGATTCGGTCGTCGAGATGCCTGCCGCGAACGAACAAAAAGCGTTGTGGGAAGTCCGTAAAGCGGGCTTGAACATCATGATGAGCATGAAGGGCGACGGCAAGCCGGTTTCCTTCATCGAAGACTGCGCGGTGCCGCTCGAACATCTGGCGGAATACACGAGCCGCCTGACCGAGGTGTTCCACCGGAACGGCACGGAAGGCACCTGGTATGCTCATGCGAGCGTTGGCACGTTGCACGTGCGGCCGATTCTCGATATGCGACGTGACGGCGCGCTCAAGATGCGCGCGATCGCCGAGGAAGCCGCCGCGTTGGTGCGCGAATACAAGGGGGCCTATTCGGGCGAACACGGCGATGGCTTGTGCCGGGGCGAATGGGTCGCGTGGCAATACGGGCCGCGTCTGAATCAGGCGTTCAGCGAGATCAAGGCCCTGTTCGATCCGGATAACCGCTTCAATCCCGACAAGATCGTGCGTCCGCCGAAGATGGACGACACGCGCAATTTCCGCTTTGCGCCGGGCTACAACGCGCTTCGGATCGAGACCGCGCTCGACTGGTCCGCATGGAACGTCGAACGCGATCCGTTGACGGGGCAGGAGACGCTGCCAGGCAGCGGCAACGATCTGTCAGGCGGGCTCGCGAAAGCTGTCGAGATGTGCAATAACAACGGCCATTGCCGCAAGTTCGACGCGGGCACCATGTGCCCGAGCTATCGCGTGACGAAGGACGAACAACATGTGACGCGAGGGCGCGCGAACACCTTGCGTCTGGCGATTTCCGGCCAGCTTGGCGAAGCGGGCCTCGCCAGCGACGAGGTCAAGGACACGCTCGATCTGTGCGTCTCATGCAAGGGCTGCAAGCGCGATTGTCCGACGGGCGTCGACATGGCCAGGTTCAAGATCGAGGCGCGGGCGGCACGCGTCAAAAGCCACGGCCTGCGTCTGCGCGACAGGCTGGTGGCCTTCATGCCGCGCTATGCGGCAACGGCGAGCCGCGTGCCGGGGTTGATGGCGCTGGCCGACAACGTGCCGGTGCTGTCGGCGTGGTTGAAGCGTTCGATCGGATTCGCGCCTGAACGCAGGTTGCCGCGTTTCAGGAAACCGTTTCTGTCTGGCGCCGTGGCGGGCAAACTGGCTCAAGGCGGTGCGCTGAGAGAAGTGCTGTTGTTCGTCGATACGTTCAACAACAACATGGAGCCGGAAAACGCGCGCGCCGCGCAGCAGGTACTGGAAGCGGCCGGTTACACGGTGCACTTCAACACGCGACAGGGCGAGCGGCCGGTGTGTTGTGGTCGCACGTTCCTCGCTGCGGGTCTGGTCGACGAAGCGAAGCAGGAAGCGCGGCGCATGCTCGATCTGTTCAAGCCGTTCGTGGAGCGCGGCGTACCTGTTGTCGGACTGGAGCCGTCGTGTTTGCTATCGTTGCGCGACGAGTTTCTCCATTACGGTTTCGGCGAGGAAGCTGAGCGGCTTTCGAAGCAGGCTTTTCTATTCGAAGAGTTTCTGGTGCGGGAACAAAAAGCCGGCCGTCTGCAGCTTGCGTTGAAGCCGTTGGCAAAGCGGCAGGCGCTCGTGCACGGCCACTGCCATCAAAAAGCCTTCGACGCGTTCACGCCCGTGCAAACCGTACTGAACTGGATTCCCGAACTGAATGTGTCGACGGTCGAATCGTCGTGCTGCGGCATGGCAGGCAGCTTCGGCTACGAGGCGGAGCACTACGCGACGTCTCAAGCGATGGCGGAACTGTCACTGCTGCCCGCGGTGCGCAAGATCGACGGCAATACGGTGATGGTCGCGGACGGCACGAGTTGCCGGCATCAGATCCACGATGGCGCGGGCGTTGATGCGATCCATGTGGCGCGAGTGCTGGCGATGGCGTTGGAGTGAGGGCAGGGCGCCGCCCTGCCGCTCTTCAGATCGTGCCGAGTTCGCGGCGCAGAAATTCGTGGAAGTGCTGCATGCCATCTTCCATCGGGCTCTGATACGGACCGACCTGCGATTCGCCACGCTCCATCAGCGCACGACGCCCGGCGTCCATCCGTTCGGCGATTTCGTCGTCTTCGCGAGCCGTTTCCATATAGGCGGCGCGTTCGGCTTCGACGAATTCCCGCTCGAAGAGCGCGATTTCCTCAGGGTAATAGAACTCGACGACGTTCGTCGTTTTCTGCGGTCCGCGCGGAATCAGCCACGATACGACCAGCACATGCGGATACCACTCGATCATGATCCCCGGGTAGTACACCATCCAGATCGCACCGAATTCCGGCGGCGTGCCGTTGCGAAAGCGCAGCACTTCGTCGTGCCACTTGCGGTACGTCGGGCTGCCCGGCTGTTCCAGACCCTTGTGGACGCCGACCGTCTGCACGCTGTACCAGTCGCCGAATTCCCACGTCAGGTCGTCGCACGAGACGAAGCTGCCGAGGCCCGGATGGAACGGCGCGACGTGGTAATCCTCCAGATAGACCTCGATGAAGGTCTTCCAGTTGTAGTTGCACTCGTGGACTTCGACGTGATCGAACATGAAGCCCGAAAAGTCGAAATGCTGCTTCGTGCCGAGCCTGGCCAGATCGTTTGCGACGTTGCGCCCCTGCGACTCGAACAGCAGGCCCTGCCAGTTCTGCAGCGGCGTGGCGCCGAGATTCAGGCAGGGGTTGTCGGCGAAATGAGGGGCGCCGAGGAGTTGACCGTTCAGGTCATACGTCCAGCGATGCAGCGGGCAGACGATGTTCTGCGTCTGCCCGCGGCCGTTGAGCATGATCGCCTGGCGGTGACGGCACACGTTCGACAGCAGTTCGACCTGCGACTGCTGGTTACGGACGAGCACACGCCCCTCGCTCTCGCTCGGCAAGGCAAAATAATTCCCCGCTTCGGGCACCATGAGATCGTGGCCGATGTAACGAGGACCTTTCCTGAAAAGGGTGTCGATTTCGCGCGTAAGCAGCGCTTCGTCAAAGTAAGCCGTGACTGGCAGCTGGCTGTGAACAGACTTTAGCTGCAATGCATTGCTCAGATTGGACATTCCCACTCCCGATGAAAACGTGAAAGCAGTGAACAACCCAACCATCGAAGATTCGATTTAGGGAGCCCGCAATTATACCTGTTTCCCCTTTCGGGGGGCGCTTAAGTGCCTGATTTGGGTCAAAATTGTTACGAAAGCCCCCGATTTCGCCGTGCAATCGACCGGTTTTTTTCTATCGGGTGCAAGCTGTCGGCTAGTCGACGTGCGACCACGACCGGGTTGGGTTTTGCGCTTTTGCCGTAGAATGTCCGACTTGTTTTAATTTTGCGACGACTCATGGCGAAGACCGCACCGAACGACACCGCTGCAGCATCCGCGCAGGACGCAAGCGGCGTGCCGCTGCCCGAAAACTACGAGGCGGCGGTGGCGGAACTCGAAGGCCTTGTCGGGCGCATGGAAGGCGGCAGTCTGAGCCTCGAGGAATCGCTGTCCGCCTACCGGCGCGGCGCGGCGCTCGTGGCCTTCTGCCAGCAACAACTGGAAAAGGTCGAGCAGCAGGTTCGCGTTCTCGATGGCGAGACGCTCAAGCCCCTGCCGACGAACGCCGCAGGCACAGCCGCTGGGGAGAGCGGAGACGACCTATGACTTTCGAACAATGGATGCGCTCGGTACTCGACCGCGTCGAGACGGCACTCGATCATTACCTGCCGGCACAAACGACCGAACCCGCCACGCTTCACGAAGCGATGCGCTATGCCGTGCTGGGCGGCGGCAAGCGGGTGCGTCCGCTGCTCGTGCATGCGGCCGGCGAACTGACGGATGCGCGTGCCGAATGCCTCGATGCGGCGGCGTGCGCGCTCGAAATGATTCACGTCTATTCGCTCGTGCACGACGACATGCCGTGCATGGACGACGATGCGCTGCGTCGCGGCAAGCCGACGGTACACGTCCAGTATGACGACCCGACGGCACTGCTGGTCGGCGATGCATTGCAGTCGCAGGCTTTCGTCACGCTGACGGACGCCGTGCTGGCGCCTCTTCAACAGGCGGCGCTCGTGCGCGAACTGGCGCTCGCGAGCGGCTCGACCGGCATGGCCGGCGGCCAGGCGATCGATCTGGCGAGCGTCGGCCACACGTTGACGCGCGCGCAGCTCGAAACGATGCACCGCATGAAGACGGGCGCACTGCTGCGCGCCTCGGTGCGCATGGGCGCGCTGGCGGGCACGACGCCTTCGGCGGACGCAATGAATTCGCTGGATGTGTATGCAGCAGCCGTGGGCCTGGCGTTTCAGGTCGTCGATGACATTCTCGATGTGACGACCGATTCCGCCACGCTCGGCAAAACCGCCGGTAAGGACGCGAAGGACGGCAAGCCGACCTACGTGTCGATTATCGGGCTCGACGCGTCGCGTGCGCTTGCCGCACAGCTGCGCACGGACGCGCACAACGCACTCGCGCCGTTTGGCGCGCGTGCGCGGCGTCTGGCCGAGCTCGCTGACCTGGTCGTCGACCGGGTGAGTTAAAAACGCGAAAGCCCGCCGCCGCGCACGATTCACACCGGGTGCGCGTAACGAAGTGCGGGCGCGTAAGTTTTCCTACACTGGAACGACGATGTACGACTTGCTGAAAACCATCGACGACCCGGCAGCCCTGCGCCGCCTCGATCGCCGCCAATTGCAACCGCTCGCGGACGAGTTGCGTGCCTTCGTGCTCGACAGCGTCTCGCAGACGGGCGGCCACCTGTCGTCCAATCTCGGGACGGTCGAACTGACAATCGCGCTGCATTACGTATTCGACACGCCGCGCGACCGCATCGTCTGGGACGTCGGCCATCAAACGTATCCGCACAAAATCCTGACGGGTCGCCGCGACCAGATGCATTCGCTGCGTCAGCAGGGCGGCATTTCGGGTTTCCCGAAGCGCGACGAGTCAGAATACGACACGTTCGGCACGGCGCATTCCAGCACGTCGATTTCGGCTGCGCTCGGCATGGCGATCGCGAGCAAGCTGAAGGGTGAAAACCGCACGGGCATCGCCGTGATCGGCGACGGCGCGATGACGGCCGGCATGGCGTTCGAGGCGATGAACAATGCGGGCGTCGAGGACGACGTGCCGCTGCTCGTCATCCTGAACGACAACGACATGTCGATTTCGCCGCCGGTCGGCGCGCTGAACCGCCATCTGGCGCGTCTGATGTCGGGCCGCTTCTACGCGGCCGCACGTGCGGGCGTCGAACGTGTGCTGCGGGTCGCGCCGCCGATGCTCGATCTCGCCCGCAAGCTCGAGGAACACGCGAAGGGCATGATCGTGCCGGCGACGCTCTTCGAGGAATTCGGTTTCAACTACATCGGCCCGATCGACGGTCACGATCTCGATTCGCTGATCCCGACGCTGCAGAACATCAAGGAACTGCGCGGCCCGCAGTTCCTGCACGTCGTGACGAAGAAGGGCCAGGGCTACAAGCTCGCCGAAGCAGATCCGGTGCTGTATCACGGTCCGGGCAAGTTCAATCCGGCCGAGGGTATCAAGCCGTCCACTACGCCCGCGAAAAAGACCTACACGCAGGTCTTCGGCGAATGGCTGTGCGACGCGGCTGAGCTCGATGCGCGCGTCGTCGGCATCACGCCGGCCATGCGCGAAGGCTCGGGCATGGTGGAGTTCGAGAAGCGCTTCCCGGATCGTTATTTCGACGTCGGCATCGCGGAACAGCATGCAGTGACGTTCGCGGGCGGTCTGGCCGCTGACGGCATGAAGCCGGTCGTCGCGATCTATTCGACGTTCCTCCAGCGCGCGTACGACCAGCTGATCCACGATGTCGCGCTGCAGAACCTGCCGGTGGTGTTCGCGATCGATCGCGCGGGTCTCGTCGGCGCCGATGGCGCGACGCACGCGGGCGCGTACGACCTCGCGTTCATGCGCTGCATTCCGAACATGACGGTGATGGCGGCCTCGGACGAAAACGAATGCCGGCAGATGCTGTACACGGCGCTGCAACAGCCGAATCCGACGGCCGTGCGTTATCCGCGCGGCGCGGGCACGGGCGTGGCGACGATCAAACAGATGGCGGCGATTCCGCTCGGCAAGGGCGAAATTCGTCGCGAGACGTCGCAGCCGGCGGGCAAGCGCATTGCGATTCTGGCGTTCGGCACGATGGTCGCGCCTTCGCTCGCGGCTGCCGAACAGATCGACGCTACTGTCGCGAACATGCGCTTCGTGAAGCCGCTCGACGCCGAACTGGTTCGCAAGCTCGCCGAAACGCACGATGCCATCGTCACGGTCGAGGAAGGCTGTGTGATGGGCGGCGCGGGTTCGGCCTGCGTGGAAGCCCTCCTCGAGAGCGGGGTTATCAGGCCCGTTCTACAATTGGGCCTGCCTGACCGTTTCATCGACCACGGCGATCCGGCGAAGCTCCTGTCACAATGCGGTCTGGACGCCGCGGGCATCGCGAAATCGATCCGTGAACGCTTCCTGGATCACGCTGCCGGCAAGTCGGTTAAACGCGTCGCGTGATGCCGCGGCCGTCCTGAGACGGCAATTTCTCTTCAGACGAACCGGCGGGCCGCGTGGCCCGTCGCGCAGCGTCGGCGGCATGCCGGCGTATGCGGTTGCGCGAATCGACACGCGCAGCCAGCGAGGACAACAACATGAACCAGATGAATCCCGCTTTCGTGATGCCCGACGTGCAGAGCACCGTCGATACACGCCAGATCGCGATCCAGCGCGTGGGTGTGAAGGCGGTACGTCATCCGCTCACCGTGCGCACGCCGCGCGGCGACGCCCAGCCGACGATCGGCACGTGGAGCCTCGACGTTCATCTGCCCGCCGAAGTAAAGGGCACGCACATGTCGCGCTTCGTCGCGCTGCTCGAAGAGAACAGGGCGCCGCTCGATACGGCCACGTTCCGCGCGATGCTGACGGCGATGCTGGAAAAACTCGAAACCGAAGCCGGGCGTATCGAGGTGTCGTTTCCGTACTTCGTGAACAAGATCGCGCCTGTTTCCGGTGTCGAAAGCCTGCTCGATTACGATGTGACGCTGACTGGCGACACGCGCGATGGCGCGACGCGTCTGTTCCTGAAGGTGCTGGTGCCGGTTACGAGCCTGTGCCCGTGCTCGAAGAAAATCTCGCAGTACGGCGCGCATAACCAGCGCTCGCACGTGACGATCAACGTCGAGCTCGCGGACGACGTGCCGGTGGAAGACCTGATCCGTATCGCCGAAGAAGAAGCGTCGTGCGAGCTGTGGGGCCTGCTGAAGCGCCCCGACGAGAAGTTCGTGACCGAGCGTGCCTACGAGAACCCGAAGTTCGTCGAGGACCTGGTGCGCGATGTGGCGCAGCGTCTGAACGCGGATTCGCGGATCGTCGCGTATGTGCTCGAAGCCGAGAACTTCGAGTCGATCCACAATCACAGCGCGTACGCGTTGATCGAGAACGACAAGCGCACCGCGCGATAAGGATTGCGCCTGCGTTGAATGACAGAACGGCCGCTGATGCGGCCGTTACTGTTTGTGATGTCGGTCGTAAGCTTCGATGCTAGCGGGCCAGCGACGACAGATCCCATCGCGGCTTCACCGTGAACGCGTAATCCTTGCCTGCCTGTTCCGGCCAGCGCTGCAGACGCAGCGCGCCCGCGAGCGCAATCATCGCGCCGTTATCCGTGCATAGCGCGAGATCGGGATAGTGCACTTCGAAGCCGCGCTTTTGCGCGGCACCTGAAAGTGCCTCGCGCAACTGCCGGTTCGCGCCGACGCCGCCTGCCACGACCAGCCGCTTGAGCTTCGTCTGCCTGAGCGCCGCCAGTGATTTCGCCGCGAGCACGTCGACGGCCGCATCGACAAATCCGCGCGCGAGGTCCGCTTTCGCCTGCTCGCAGACGTTGCCGCCGAGCTTTTTCGTCTGTGTCAGCACTGCGGTTTTCAGGCCGCTGAAACTGAAATCGAGGTCGCCGGAATGCAGCATCGGGCGTGGCAGCGTGACCGCCCCCGGCGTGCCGAACTCCGCCATCCGCGACACTTCCGGGCCGCCCGGATACCCGAGGCCGAGCAGTTTCGCCGTTTTGTCGAAGGCTTCGCCGGCGGCATCGTCGAGCGTCTCGCCAAGCGTTTCGTATTCGCCGACGTCGGTCACGCGCATCAGCTGCGTATGTCCGCCCGACACCAGCAGCGCGACGAACGGAAACGGCGGCGGCGCGTCGACCAGCAGCGGCGAGAGCAGGTGCCCCTCGAGATGGTGGATGCCGATCGTCGGACGGTCCCACGCCATCGCGAGCGCGTTGGCGATGCTCGCGCCGACAAGCAGCGCGCCGGCGAGCCCCGGCCCCTGTGTATACGCGATCGCGTCGATTTCGGTGCGCGCCGTGCCGGCCCGTTCGAGGACCTCTTCGAGCAGCGGCAGCGCGCGGCGGATGTGGTCGCGCGAGGCCAGTTCCGGCACCACGCCGCCGTATTCGCGATGCATTGCGATCTGCGAGTGCAGCGCGTGCGCGAGCAGGCCGCGCTCTGTGTCATAGAGCGCGAGACCGGTTTCGTCGCAGGAGCTTTCGATGCCGAGAACGAGCATGATTTTGGGGGGCTGGACGGGCGCCGCGAAGGCGGCCGAAACGTAAGGGGAGCCTGAAAGTATAGCAGTGGCGGCAGGGGAGCGAAGGGCGGCAGGTACAATGCGCGCCATGGAATCCTTCGATATTGCGGTCATCGGCGCGGGCGCGGCGGGCATGATGTGCGCGGCGGTGGCCGGGCAACTCGGCCGGCGTGTGGTGCTGATCGACCACGCGCCGCGCCTCGCGGAAAAAATCCGCATTTCTGGCGGCGGCCGCTGCAATTTCACGAACCTGTACGCCGGGCCGGGCAATTACCTGTCGGCGAATCCGCATTTCTGCCGCTCGGCGCTTGCGCGCTACACGCCGCGCGATTTCATGGCGCTTCTCAAGCGCCATCGCGTCACGTGGCACGAGAAGCACAAGGGCCAGCTTTTCTGCGACCAGTCGAGCGAAGCGGTCATCGATGTACTCAAGCACGAATGCGACGCCGGCAATGTCGCGTGGCGCCGTCCGCTCGCCGTCGAGCAGGTGCGACACGACGCCGCCAGCGGTTTCACGCTCGACACCCACGCCGGGCCGATCCAGACGCGTGCCGTCGTGGTGGCGACCGGCGGGTTGTCGATTCCGAAAATCGGTGCGACTGACTTTGCCTACCGCCTCGCGAAGCAGTTCGGCCACAAGCTGATCGATACACGCCCGGCGCTCGTGCCGCTGACGTTCGCCGCTGACGACTGGGTGCCGTTTTCGGCGCTATCGGGCGTTTCGCTGGAAGTCCAGCTGACGACCGGCGGCAAAAAGACAGGAGGTGAGTTCGTCGAAGATCTGCTGCTCACCCATCGCGGGCTGTCCGGGCCGGGGGTCCTGCAGATTTCGAGTTACTGGCAACCGGGTGCGCCGATCCACTTGAACCTGCTTCCAGACCGTGACGCCACGACGGCGCTTCTGGAGGCCAAGACCGGCACGAAGCGGCAGATCGCGAACCTGCTCGCCGAGTGGGTGCCGACGCGTCTCGCGCACGTGTGGCTGGAAACGCACGCGATTCCAGCCGAGGCGCGCGTTGCCGATCTGCCGGACAGGACGCTGCGCCGGATCGGTGAGGCGCTTTCGCGCTGGACGCTCACTCCGAATGGCACCGAAGGCTATCGCAAGGCTGAAGTCACCCGCGGCGGTATCGACACGCGCGAACTGTCCTCTTCGACGATGATGAGCGCGCGTGTGCCCGGGTTGTACTTCATCGGCGAGGCCGTCGACGTCACGGGCTGGCTCGGCGGCTACAACTTCCAGTGGGCGTGGGCGTCGGGTGTTGCGGCAGGTCAGGCGGCCGCGGAGCAGGTTTTGGGGGCTTGACGGCGCGGTGTCTTTGTGCGAAACGTCTGCTATAATTTCAAACCTTTGCAAAGCTCCGTTATTGAAAAATGACGACTATCCGCGTAAAAGATAACGAGCCCTTCGAAGTCGCCATGCGCCGCTTCAAGCGCACGATCGAGAAGAACGGCCTCCTGACCGAACTTCGCGCGCGCGAGTTTTACGAAAAGCCAACGGCAGAGCGCAAGCGCATGAAGGCGTCCGCGGTCAAACGGCACTTCAAACGTCTGCGCAGCCAGATGCTGCCCAAAAAGCTTTACTGATTCCCTGTTCGCCGCAGTCGCTTTGAGCTCAGTGGCGGGCAACCGGTGATGGCATCCAGTCGATGTCGTCGCGAGCGGAAAAAACCCAGGCCGCGAGGCCGCACCGGTGAGGCCGCATCCATTACGTGAATTCGCGACAACCCGCTTGAGGAAGGTGTCCCAAGCGGGTTTTTGTCTTGACGCATGCGTCTTGCCGGACCGTTTTCAGGGCTTGTTCATCAGGCTTGTTTAAATCCAACGCATTCAGGTGAGTGATGAGTCTCAAGGACCAGATCAACGACGACATGAAAGCCGCCATGCGGGCGCGCGAGACCGAGCGTCTCGGCACGATCCGCCTGCTGCTTGCCGCGATCAAGCAGCGCGAAGTCGACGAGCGCATAACGCTCGACGATACGGCGATCACGGTCGTAATCGACAAGATGATCAAGCAGCGCAAGGACTCGATCAGCCAGTTCGAAGCGGCTGGGCGTACCGACCTCGTCGACAAGGAAGCGGCCGAACTCACGGTGCTGGCCGCCTACATGCCGCAGCAATTGTCTGATGCTGAAGTCGCCGCTGAAGTACAGGCCGCGGTCGCGCAGACGGGCGCCGCCGGCCCGCAGGACATGGGCAAGGTGATGGGCGTGCTCAAGCCGAAGCTCGCTGGCCGCGCGGACATGACGGCCGTGTCCGGGCTTGTCAAGGCAGCACTCGCGAAGTAATACCCCGTTCGTACCCCGGCAAGCCGCGCCGGCTTGCCGCCGGACTTTCATGTCATTCGAGGCCGCCTTTCCACTGTGATTCCACACGCGTTCCTGCAGGATCTGCTGAACCGCGTCGATATCGTCGACGTGGTCGGTCGTTTCGTGCAGTTGAAGAAGGGCGGCGCGAATTTCATGGGACTGTGCCCGTTTCACAACGAAAAGAGTCCTTCGTTTACCGTTAGTCCGACTAAGCAGTTTTATCACTGCTTCGGTTGCGGTGCGCACGGCACTGCGATCGGCTTCCTGATCGAGCATGCCGGGCTGACGTTCCCGGAGGCGGTGAACGAGCTGGCGCAATCGGTTGGCCTCACGGTGCCGCAGGAACCATCGCCGATGCGCGGCGGAGGCGGCGGTGGTGAAGGTTATGCGCCGGCGGTGTCGAAAGCCGTCACCATCGCGCTGTCCGACGTGATGCAGGTCGCGTGCGACTTTTACCGCAAGCAGCTGCGTGGCGCGCCCAACGCCATTCAATACCTGAAAAAGCGCGGCCTGACCGGCGAAATCGCGGCCCGTTTCGGGCTCGGCTACGCGCCGGAAGGCTGGCAGAACCTCGAATCGGCGTTCCCCGATTACCGGGACGATTCGCTCGTCGAGTCCGGGCTCGTGATCGTCAGCGAAAAGGCCGATGCACAGGGTCAGAACCGCCGTTATGACCGCTTTCGCGAGCGGATCATGTTCCCGATCCGCAACGTCAAGGGGCAGGTGATCGGCTTTGGCGGCCGCGTGCTGGACAGCGGCGAGCCCAAATATTTGAATTCGCCGGAAACGCCTCTATTTAACAAGGGCAGCGAGCTGTACGGTCTCTTTGAGGCGCGCCTCGCCATCCGCGAGCAGCAGTACGTGCTGGTGGTCGAAGGGTATATGGATGTCGTCGCGCTGGCGCAGCTGGGATTCCAGAACGCGGTTGCGACCCTCGGAACGGCATGTACGCCGGTGCATGTGCAGAAACTGATGCGCCAGACGGATACGGTGATCTTCAGCTTCGACGGCGATTCAGCCGGCCGCCGCGCCGCGCGGCGCGCGCTGGACGCCTGCTTGCCGCACGCGGCCGACAACCGCACGATCCGCTTCCTGTTCCTGCCGACGGAGCACGATCCGGACAGCTATGTGCGCGAGTTCGGCACCGAGGGTTTCTCGGAGCAGGTTGCCCGGGCGATGCCGCTGTCGCAGTTCATGCTGAACGAAGTGCTGACCGGCAAGGAGCTGGATCAGCCGGAAGGCAAGGCGCGTGCGCTCTTCGACGCCAAGCCGCTGTTACAGGCGCTGCCGGCGAACGCGCTGCGCGCCCAGATCATGCATATGTTCGCCGACCGGCTCGACGTGCCGTTCGACGAAGTGGCCGCGCTCTGCGAGGTCGATGCGCGGATTGCCGCGGCGTCGCGCGCCGCGCCGCCGCGCAAGGATCGTCGTAGCGTGACCGGAATCGAACAGCGGGCGCTGCGCAATCTGGTGATGCACCCGCGCATTGTCGCGGTGCTGGACGAAGACGCTGAGCAGGCGCTGCTGACGGTGACGCGTCACGGCGAACTGTTCGAAGAGGTGACGACCCATGCGCGTGCGCTGGGCGAATCGGCCGAGTTTCAGTTGCTGTCGGATCTGCTCAGAAACAGCGCCAATGCCCCGACTTTCGAAGAAATTTTCCGCGAAATTCTGGACTATGATGAAAACGTGCGTGACCTGCTGCTGAAGAATCCTGAGGACGAAACGGTCGCTGAGGAACGTCGCGAGCAGGAGCGGATTGTCGGCGAGGAACTGAAGGCGGCGATCTTCAGGATGAGCTATGACGCGTACAGCGCGCGGCTCGACCAGTTGTCGCGGCAGTCGCGACATACGCCGGAAGAGCTGGCTGAATACACCGATCTGAACCGGAAGCGGGCGGACATGAAACGTCAGCTCGGGCTCTAACGGAGGGTGCTGGAACCTGAGGTGCTATAATAAAAGGTTCCCAGCAGTTTGTTTGCAGTTTTTGTTTGTTTTCCAGGCAAGAGGGCGAATTGCGATGGTAAAGACTACAGGCGGAAAGAAAGCGACGGGCAAAGGCTCCGAGGAGCCGACCAGAAAGGTCACGCAGGCCAGGTCTGCTTCTTCTTCCGCGAAAAAAACGTCTGCCACGAGCGTCGCGCCTCCTCCTGGGAAAAGATCCTCGCCCACTTCTGCCGCGCGAGCGGCGCCGGTTGCGGCATCTGTAGCTAACGTGGCTGGCGCCACGAAAGCCTCAAAAGCCACGCAGCCAGCAACGAAGCGACCGGGTTCCAGAAGCACCAGGGAAGCGGCTGCCGCGCAGGACACTGCGGCAGTGCGCGAGACTCCAGTATCCACGGTTCAAACGGCTGTTGTCCAGCAGCCGCGAGTCGAGACTACAGCCGGTATGGCGAACTCCATGACGAAAAAGCTGAACGAAGTATCCGTCGATGACGACGCAACCCAGAACGCAGAGGCAGCAGCAGCGCCGGTCGTTCCGGGCAAAGTCGAAAAGGTCAAGGCACGCGACCGTCGCGCAAAGGAAAAAGCGCTGCTGAAAGATGCGTTTGCGTCCACGCAGCCGGGCACCGCCGAAGAGCTCGAGGAGCGTCGCGCGAAACTGCGCGCGCTGATCAAGCTCGGCAAGGAACGCGGCTTCCTGACGTACGCAGAAATCAACGATCACCTCCCGGACAACTTCGCCGAGACGGAAGCGATCGAAGGCATCATCAGCACGTTCAACGATATGGGCGTGGCGGTGTACGAGCAGGCGCCCGACGCTGAAACGCTGCTCCTGAACGACAACGCGCCGGCGGCTTCGTCGGACGATGAAGTCGAGGAAGAAGCCGAAGTCGCGCTTTCCACTGTCGACTCCGAATTCGGCCGCACGACCGACCCGGTCCGCATGTACATGCGCGAAATGGGTACGGTCGAGCTGCTGACGCGCGAAGGCGAAATCGAAATCGCGAAGCGCATCGAGGACGGCCTGAAGCATATGGTGATGGCCATCTCCGCATGCCCGACGACGATTGCCGACATCCTCGCGATGGCCGAGCGTGTTGCGAACGAGGAAATCCGCATCGACGAACTCGTCGACGGTCTGATCGATGCCGCCGCGGAAGATGCGGATGGCTTCTCCGAGAAGGAAGCGGAAGCAATCGAGGCTGAAGAAGAGGAAGCCGAAGAGGAAGCCGGGGAAGAAGAAGAGGACGACGGCACCGCGCAGGCTACGGCCAACGCGGCGCAGCTCGAAGCATTGAAGCGCGCGTCGCTCGAAAAATTCGCGTCGATCAGCGAATGGTTCGACAAGATGCGTCGTGCGTTCGAGAAGGAAGGCTACAAGTCGAAGGCGTATCTGAAGGCTCAGGAGACGATCCAGAACGAGCTGATGATGATCCGCTTCACGGCGCGTACTGTCGAGCGTCTGTGCGACACGCTGCGCGCGCAGGTGGATGAAGTGCGTCAGGTCGAGCGTCAGATCCTGCACACGGTGGTCGACAAGTGCGGCATGCCGCGCGCCGAGTTCATCGCGCGTTTCCCGGGCAATGAGACGGACCTCGAATGGTCGGAAAAGATCGTCGGCGAAGGTCACGCGTACAGCGCGATCCTCACGCGTAACATTCCGGCGATCCGCGAACAGCAGCAACGTCTGCTCGATTTGCAGGCGCGTGTCGTGCTGCCGTTGAAGGACCTGAAGGAAACCAACCGTCAGATGGCGGCGGGCGAACTGAAGGCACGTCAGGCGAAGCGTGAAATGACCGAGGCGAATCTGCGTCTCGTGATCTCGATTGCGAAGAAGTACACGAACCGTGGCCTGCAGTTCCTGGATCTGATCCAGGAAGGCAACATCGGCTTGATGAAGGCGGTGGACAAGTTCGAATATCGCCGCGGCTACAAGTTCTCGACGTACGCGACGTGGTGGATCCGTCAGGCCATCACGCGTTCGATCGCGGACCAGGCGCGTACGATCCGGATTCCGGTTCACATGATCGAAACGATCAACAAGATGAACCGCATCTCGCGTCAGATTCTGCAGGAAACCGGTCTTGAGCCGGATCCGGCGACGCTGGCTGAAAAGATGGAGATGCCGGAAGACAAGATCCGCAAGATCATGAAGATCGCGAAGGAGCCGATCTCGATGGAAACGCCGATCGGTGACGACGACGATTCACATCTGGGCGACTTCATCGAGGATACGAACACGGTCGCACCGGCTGACGCAGCGTTGCACGCCAGCATGCGCGACGTCGTGAAGGACGTGCTCGATTCCCTCACGCCGCGCGAAGCGAAGGTGCTGCGCATGCGTTTCGGTATCGAGATGAGCACCGATCACACGCTCGAAGAAGTCGGCAAGCAGTTCGACGTGACGCGTGAACGGATCCGTCAGATCGAGGCGAAGGCGCTGAGAAAGCTCCGTCACCCGAGCCGTTCGGACAAGCTGAAGTCGTTCCTCGAAGGGAATTGACCGGAAGCGGCTGGCTGCAAGGCTGGCTGCTGCCGGAGAAGGGGTTTCCAGATCGTTCTGCGCTATGCAGGGCGGTCCCGGAAGCCCCTTTTTTCGTGTACTATGTCGGCCACATAGGGCCTCTAGCTCATGCTTGGTTAGAGCAGCGGACTTAGCAAGGGCTCACCTAAACCATGCAACACGGCACGGTGGGTCATGAATGGGTTGCCTTGGGGTAAGTTAGCTCTGCCCTCTGGTAGAACTGCTCAAATTCGGGGAAACCTCTGCTGCTTTGGCAGCGTGGCAATCCCGAGCGAAGCTCTCTTTTGAGAGAACGTGTAGAGACTGAACGGGCAGGTCGTAAAGACAAGAGACAGTCCAGACCACAAACCCGAAAGGGGCGGTGAAAGCCGTAGCTGGTTAGCATAATCCGTTGGTGCCGTGTTCGACTCACGGGAGGCCCACCAAACACTTGAAGGCCACTCTTCATGGGTGGTTGTGCCGTTAAGCATAAAGTGGCCACCTGGACAGGTTATGCTTTATTGTCCGTTGGGACGCATTTTGCTTTATCGGATAACGGTGCTAGCGCAGAAAAATTTGTGCGCATCGTGATGCGAATGGACGTAAAAAAGCCGGCCCTGGTAGCCGGCTTTTGCGTTACTGGGAGGCTGTAGGGGAGCTAGATCCTGAAGTACGTCTATGAGCCCCGAGTGCTGGCCTGAACCATCCCTTGATGGTCGACGTTCGCAGTACAGGGAATCCAGCCTCCCGGATTTCCCGTCCGAAGCCGCGGCATTGTGGTGGTCAAGTAATTTCGGACAGGCAGACAGGTTCTTTTGCTGTCGATTTCGCCTCGTAGGCGGCGGGCGACAGATAGCCCAAGGTTGAGTGCAAGCGCACGGGATTGTAAAAGCCGGCGATGTACTGCGTGACGTCGCGCCGGGCCTCCTCGTGATTGGCGTATTGGCGCTGCCATACGCGTTCCATCTTCAGGTTCAGGAAGAAGCGTTCCATCACCGAATTGACGCTCCTATGTCAAGCGGTGCGCGTCGAACCGGCCAAATCGGCAAGGATGAGCGGGTACAACTCCCTGACGATATATCGCTTCAGGCAGCGGTGAATTTCCTTGTTCGACATACCCTCCTTGGTCCGGCGCTCGACGTACGCTCGCGTCCGTGGATCGCTACGCATCCGTACCATTGCAATGGTCCACAAGGCGTTGTTTGCGGACCGATCTCCGCCCCTGTTCAAGCGATGCCGGACCGTTTTACCGGACGATGCCTGCAACGGGCTTGTGCCGCACAAGGCCGCCAATGCGGCTTCGCTTTTCACTCGTTCAGGGTTAGCTCCGGCGACGGCAACCAGCACTGCCGCGGTTTGCGGGCCGACACCAAACCTCTCCCGCAGCCGCCCGGCGTGCTGCCTGGTCAACTGATCGAGCATGGCATCGAGCGTGTTCAATTCGTCCGCCAACGCCAGCCAGCGCTTCGCCAGCAAACGCAGCGTCGCAGTCAGCGTTTGCAACATCGGTGTGCTACCCAGCGAGCGAAGTCGTGCACAGCCCGCCACACATTCCGCGGTCTTTGTTTTCAGAAGACGCTCGCGGATTTCCTGTGGCGCATTGACCAGCAAAGCCCGGAGCTGATTGATGGCTTGTGTTTTTGCCTTGACGACACTGCGCCGTGCAACAGAGACTGCGCGCATCGCCTCGGCGGCGCCCGACTGCTCCTTGGGAATGGCCGTCGCTTTTCCAGAGAGAACCGCTCGTGCGGCATTTTCAGCGTCGGTAGGATCGGATTTACCGCGAGAGCGGCGCATTGCCCGGTCAGGACGATTGACCTCCAGCACTTCGATCTCGTGATCGCGCAACACGCGAGCCAGACCCGCGCCATAGGTGCCAGTCCCTTCGACACCAGCGCGGTGCAGATGACCGAGAGAATTCGCCCAGGTCAGCAGTTTGAGATATCCCGCTGTGTCGGCAGTGACCGACAGCGTGCCAAGGAGCTTTCCGATTCCGCTGATCACAGCGCCGACATGCGTATCGAGATGCGTGTCGACGCCTAGAATGACTTCGTTTTGTTCCATGCGTGCGTGTTTCCGTCGTAGTGGGCACATCGCCAACCACACTCGCTGGACAGGACACTCACGGTGCAGGACAAAGCTCCTATCAGGTCACAAACGGTGAGCCCGGCAATGCTCGGGGAACGCCGGAACCCGATCGACAGGTCAATGCCAAGGCAACTCGGTCAATCCCAGCACGGGTCAGATCGGTCCGGCGTTCAGAAGCGATCTTAGACTGAGTGTCCCAACAATTTCCTTTGCGGCTCATGCTGCAAACCACGTGATGGCGCTTGAGCAAGGCTTGATACTGGTCGCTTGCGTATTGCAGCGGGCTGTTCCAGGACACGCTGAAGGCCTACGGCGTCGGCCCTGAACAATCGGGCGAGCCTTGAGCGGTAAGGCGTTGATATCGAAATGGGGTTGTAGGAATTGCAGGAACCTGGCAAA
>NZ_CAJQZB010000018.1:0-113937 GCF_907164545.1 Paraburkholderia gardini
GCCGCCGCGCGGGCCGCCCCCCCCCCCCCCCCCCCCCCGGGCGCGCGGTCCCCCCGCCCCCACGACGAACGTCCTGATGACACCGAGCTTCGCGGGAATCCGCGATGCGTCGAAATGCGCGACCGTCCCGCCCGGTGTCGGACACATGTTCACGCTGGCGTAGAGCAGGCCGTCGGGCAGCGCATCGATGCCGAAGCGCGCACTGCCGTCGATCTTCGATGCGGCCTCGATACGCCGCAGCGGCTTGCCGATGATCGTGAACTGCGCCGGCAGTTTCAGATCCACCTTGCGCGGCATCGGCTGCCGCGCCGCCAGCGCCGTCAGTTCGCCGAAGCTCGCCGTGCGGCCCGACGGATGCGTGATCCTGCCGGCCACGACGCTGCAGTCGACCGCGCGCACGTCCCACTTCGCGGCGGCCGCGCTTACCAGCATCGCGCGCGCGGACGCGCCGGCCTCGCGCATCGGCGTCCACAGATCGTTGAGGCTTGACGAGCCGCCCGTCGTGTTCACGCCGAAATCGCGCGTGAACTTGCGCACCATCCAGACCGCGAGGCGCTTGATCTCGCCGTCATCGTCCGGGCGAAACCAGAGATCGTCGACGATGCTCTGCTGGTCGTTGTAGATCCCGTCGATCGGCCCGTTCTCGACCTTCACCTGCGGCCAGTCGGCGTCAAGTTCGTCGGCGAGCATCATCGCGAGGCCGGTGTGCACGCCCTGCCCCATCTCCGACTTGCACATCATGATGGTGACCGTGCTGTCGGCGGCGATCTTGACCCAGCCGTTCAGCGCGACCTGCGTGCCGGTCACGGGCAACGGCTTCGACGTCGTCAGACGCTGCGCCGGCGGCATCGCGCTCCAGCCGACGAGCAGGACACCCGCCGCGCCGGCACCACCGAGCAGGAAAGTTCTGCGCTTCATCATGCGGCGACCCGAGTGGAGTCCACGATAAAGGAGCGGCCCGATTCGCGCGGGGCGCCGTTTGTTCCGAACACTTATAGAACGTGCGAGCAGCGACGGGACTGAAATGCTTCATCTTAGTCCGTCCAGGCGCGGTTTCAGAGGCGCGCAGCAAGGTAATTGCAGCCGGTTACAACGGAATCCGGCGTGAATGAGCGCATCGACGTGACGCAACAGGCCCGAACGCAGCGGCTTCGCTGGATGATGCCCCCTCAGGCGGCGTCATCCCGCTTCGGAACAGCGGAGGTTCCACTGACGCAACGCGCGGATGTCGCGATCGAAGCCGAGAATGCTGATCGAGGCCGTATCGAGAACCAGATGCGCGCCGAGCGCCGCCGAATCGCCCATCCAGCAACCACCCAGTACGCGCAGGAAATGCGCATGCGAGAAGAGTGCGATGCGTCCCTGCATCGTCAGGAAACGCCCGATCAGCGCGCGGGCGCGCGCCTCCACCTGCACGAGGCTTTCGCCTTCGGGAATGGGCGAATCCCAGACAGACCAGCCCGGTACGGTCTCGCGGATCTCGGGCGTCGTCCGGCCTTCGTAGATGCCGTAGTCCCATTCGTGCAGATCCGGCTCGACCTCGGCACGCTCACCGAGGCCCGCCTCGCGACAGGTTTCGATCGCGCGCGACATCGGGCTCG
This sequence comes from Paraburkholderia gardini, assembly GCF_907164545.1. NCBI lineage: Bacteria > Pseudomonadati > Pseudomonadota > Betaproteobacteria > Burkholderiales > Burkholderiaceae > Paraburkholderia > Paraburkholderia gardini. The sequence goes on from NZ_CAJQZB010000018.1 coordinate 1,602, forward strand.
TCAACACGCGGTCGAACGGCTGCGCGGCGAGCAGCGGGGCGAGCAGATGCGCCTGGCTGTGTCCGCGCTCCGTCAGCGCAATGTCGGTGCGGCCCGTGTGCTGGCCGGACAGGCTCCACGCAGTTTCGCCGTGCCGGATCAGCCAGAGTTCGACGTGTCCTTCGTAGCGCGGGTGAGTGGCAGTTGCAGTATTCATGGGAAAACTCTTCTGGACGGAAGGAGATCATCGGCGGCACGCGGTGACACAAGACGGCACATCCAGTGACACCGCAGGTTGACCGATTCTAAAGCGACCGGGCGACGCCCGCCGCCGTCAGGCACATGGCATGCGGCGTACGGCGCGATTTGTCCGGGGTGCCCGATAGCGTGCGCCATGCATTGATCGCGTGCTATGTTTCCGGTGATCCAGCGCCACCAGACCGCCCGCCTAGAAGGACACACCCCCGCTGATGGAGCACGCCTACTTCGAGTTGCTGCATTTTCTGACCGCGAATCCGTCATGGGCGCTGGCGGTCGTCGTGCTCGCCGCGTTCTTCGAAGCGATCGCCGTCATCGGCACGTTCGTGCCGGGCAGCACCGCGATGTTCATCGCCGGCGCGCTGGTGGGCACGGGCACGCTCAACCTCGGCTGGGTGCTGGTCTGCGCGATCGGCGGCGCCATCGCCGGCGACGCGGCCAGCTACTGGTTCGGCTGCCGTCACAAGACGACGATCGTGCGTCTGTGGCCGTTCAGCTCGCACCCCGGCATCCTGATCGCGGGCGAGAAATACTTCGAGAAACACGGCGCGAAGAGCGTTATCTTCGCGCGCTTCATCGCGCCGATACGGGCCATCGTGCCCGTCGTCGCGGGCATGATGGGCATGCCGCAACTGCGCTTTTTCGGGTTCAACATCCTGTCGGCGCTGCTCTGGGCGCCCGCGCATATCCTGCCCGGCGTGGTGTTCGGCGCTTCGCTCGAACTGGCGGGTGCGGTGTCGTTCCGGCTTGTGATCGTCGCGGCGATCTTCGTGGCGATCGGCTGGATGACGTTCAAGCTGACTGGCGTGCTCGTCTCGCACGCGCGCAACTGGACCGACGTGTCGCGCCAGCGCATGCTGCACTGGGCGAAGCACAACCCGCATGCGAGCGGCCGCCTCGTGCTGCGGGCGCTGAATCCGGACAACCCGGCCACGGGTCTGATCGTCGCCATTTCCATGCTGCTGCTGGTGGCGGGCGCGGTGTTCGTCTCCACGATGAACGACGTCGCGCGCGGCAATCCGCTGGTTCAGGTGGACATGTCCGTGTACCGGTTCCTGCGCTCGTTCCATGCCTCGTTCTACGACCGCGCGATCTTTCTGTTCTCGACGCTCGGCAGCGCGCTCACGCTGTCGATCCTCGCGCTTGCCGTCGTCATCTGGATGATCTTCGAGCGGCGCTGGCGCACGATCCTGTACTGGCTGATCGCCGTCGTGTTCTCCCAGGTGCTGATTCTCGCGATCCAGATTGCGGCACTCGGGCTGACGACGGCCTCCGTCGCTTCCAGCGTGCGGGCGTTTCCAAGCAATCACGTTGCCGGCGCCGTGGTCATCTACGGCTTTCTCGCGTTTCTGCTCGTGCGCCGCGTCGGCCTGCTCTCGCGGATTCTGGTGGCCACGACAACCGCGGCGATCGTAGCCGCGGTCGCGCTTTCGGGTCTGTATTCAGGGCTCTTTTCTTTTTCGGCCGCGCTCGGCGGCGCCGCGCTCGCCGCCATCTGGGTGTTTCTCGTGGCGCTGACCGCCGTCTGGCGGCATCCTTCAGACCCGCCCCCGCGACCGTTCATGCCGCTCGTGTTTCTTGTGCTGATTGGCCTCGCCGTCGTGGCGCAACTGGACGCCACCCGGCGCGATGAGTGGATGAATGCCGCGAAGCCGGCGCCGGCCATCGTCGTGACGACCGCTCAGTGGACCGACCGCATATGGCGCACGTTCTCGTGCTATCGCGCCGACATGGAAGGCGATCGCCATGAGCCGATCACGGTGCAATGGGCCGCCACCGCCGATCAGATACGCACGCAACTGCTAGATCGCGGCTGGGTGGCGGGCACGCCGCTTTCCGCGCGCAGCGTGCTCTCGCTTGTTTCGCCAGACGTGAGCGCCGTGGACCTGCCCGCGCTGCCGAAGCTGAACAACGGCGAACCGTCGACGCTCGTCTTCATCCGCCCCGATGCGGCCCGCGACCAGCGCGACGTCCTGCGATTCTGGCCGACGAATTACGCGATCGAGCATCGGCACGGCGTTGCGCCGACGCCGGTCTGGCTCGGCTCCGTGGTTCACGAACGGTTACGGCGCCCGACATGGCCGTTCAACGTGCTTCGTCCGGACCCGCGCATCGAACCGATGATCCTCGACCGGAGCACCACGTCGTCGTGGAGCGATCTGCAGATTGCAAGAAGCACGGGATGTAAGGGCGTGCCGGTAACGCTGGTCGCTTCGAGGGCGAGATGACGGCCTGGCCGGCCGCCATGCGCGGCGGCGGATCACGCGGCACAATAAGCAGGATTTAACGAACGGGCCGGTGTCCGTTCATCACAGGAGTCACAAGGTGGTCGAGTTTCCCGCAGCGGCGATTGCAACGTGGGGTGCGGCGGTGGTGTTCGGCAACGTGTTGCTGACGCGCCTCGGCGCGCCGCTGCCCGCGATTCCCGTGCTCATCTTTGCCGGTTCCGCGATCGGCAACGGGACGCTCTCGTTCACGCACATCCTGTTCGCCGCGGTGGCCGCCGCGATGCTCGGCGATTGCGTCTGGTTCAGCGCGGGGCGGCGCTTCGGGCATCGCCTCATCGAGGGTCTCACGCGTATCTCGCTGACGGTCGCAACCGGCGTGCGGCACGCGCGTGCGCTCTTCGAGCGCTTCGGCCTGCCTGTCGTCGCCATCTGCAAGTTCGTGCCGGGTCTCGCGCTCGTGACGCCGCCGCTGATGGGCACCACCTCCGTCGCCATTTCCGCGTATTTCGCGTGGGATGCCGCCGGCACGCTCGCGTGGGCCGCGTTCTGGCTGCTGGGCGGAGCGGTGTTCGAGCAGCAGCTGTCGAAGTTCATGGTTGTCGTCAGATCGCACGGCGCGACGATCTTCGACGTGATCGCCGCCGCCGCGGTGCTCTATGTTGCGTATCGCTGCTGGCAGCGCCTGAATTTTCGCAGGCGCATCGCGCATATGAAGGTTTCGCCCGAACAGCTCGACGCGATGATGCGCTCGCCGTCGCCGCCGGTCATCGTCGATGCGCGGCCGGAGTCGGTCCGCGACGAAGACCCGTGGCTCATCCCCGGCGCGCTGCTGCTCGATCTGCAATCCACCGAGCCGCTGCGCGCCAGGGTGCTCACGCGCGACGTGGTCGTGTATTGCTTCTGCGAAAACGATTCGACGTCGCGGAAAATGTGCGAGTACCTGCACAAGGAAGGTTTTTTTCACACGCGCTCGCTAACGGGCGGTCTCGACGCATGGCGTAGCTGCGGCTATCCGGTCAAGCCGATGCCACCTCGTATCGAGACGTTTCCCGCGGCGCTGGTGGGGACGTAGCGTCCTCGCAGGCCGTCGCCGTCAGCAGCACGGGAATCGACTTGGAGGTCGGCGTGCCGGCGCCATCGGCCACCGACGACAGCGGCACGAGCGGATTCGTCTCCGGGTAATACGCGCCGAGACAGCCGCGCGGAATGTCGTATTCGACCAGCAGGAATCCATTCACGCGACGCTCGATGCCGTCATCCCATACGCTCGTGATGTCGACGCGCCCGCCGGGCTTGAAACCCAGCATCGCGATGTCGTCCCGGTTCGCGAACAGCACGCGCCGCTGGCCGTACACACCACGGTAGCGGTCGTCGAGGCCGTAGATCGTCGTGTTGTACTGGTCGTGTGAACGTGTGGTCATCAGCGTCATCAGGCGCTCGCCGTAGAGCGCCCGCGCGCGGTGGACCGGCGTATCGAAGGAAATCGCGTGCACGATGAACCGCGCCTTGCCGCCCGGCGTGTTCCAGATGCGATCGCGTGCCGCGACGCCCAGATGAAAACCGCCTGGCTGCTTCAGCCGCTCGTTGTAACCGGTAAAGCCATCGATCACTTTCGCGATGCCGTCGCGGATCAATGCGTAATCGTCCGCGTGCGCGAGCCAGTCGACCTTCGCGCTGCCGAGCGTGGCGTGCGCCATGCGCGCGACGATCGCGATTTCCGACAGCAGATTCTCCGACGCCGGCTTGTTCATGCCGTACGAGATGTGGACCATGCTCATCGAATCCTCGACGCTCACGCCCTGCGCCACGCCCTTCTGCAGATCGATTTCGGTGCGGCCGAGCGTCGGCAGGATCAGCGCGTCCTGACCGTGCACGAGGTGGCTGCGGTTCAGCTTCGTCGTGATGTGTACCGTCAGCGCGCACGCGCGCATGGCGTCCCATGTGCGCGGCGTGTCCGGCGTCGCGATCGAGAAGTTGCCGCCCAGTCCGATGAACACCTTCACCCTGCCGTCGAGCATCGCCTGAATCGTGTTCACGACGTCGAGGCCGTGCTCGCGCGGTGGCTCGAAATCATAGCCTTCGCCGAGGCGGTCGAGGAACTGCTGCGTCGGCTGCTCCTCGATGCCGACCGTGCGGTCGCCCTGCACGTTCGAGTGGCCGCGCACCGGACACAGGCCCGCGCCGCGCCGGCCGATGTTGCCGCGCATCATCATCAGGTTCGACAGGATCTGCACCGTCGGCACGGAATTCTTGTGCTGCGTCAGGCCCATGCCCCACGTCGAGATCACCGCACGGCCTTTCACGTAGATATCGGCGAGCTTCAGCACGTCTTCGAACGGCACGCCCGATTCCGCGACGATCGCGTCCCAGCTTTCGGCGCGCAGGTCGTCCGCGAACGAATTGAAGCCAGCCGTGTGCTCCGCGATGAACTCGACGTCCAGCACGCGTTCCAGATTCGACGCGATGGCTTCGTCATCGAGTTCGATCACGCGCTTCGCGACGCCCTTGATCAGCGCGAAATCGCCGCCGACCTTCGGGCGAATAAAGACCGAACTGATTTTCGTGCTGCCCATCGTGATCATCTCGACCGGATGCTGCGGGCTCGCGAAACGCTCGAGGCCGCGTTCCTTCAGCGGATTGATCGATACGATGGTCGCACCGCGCTTCGCGCACTCGCGCAGTTCGCCGAGCATGCGCGGATGGTTCGTCGCGGGATTCTGGCCGAAGAGCAGCAGCGTGTCCGCATGCTCGAAGTCGTCCAGCGTCACCGTGCCCTTGCCGACGCCGACGGTGTGCGGCAAGCCGCGGCTCGTCGCCTCATGACACATGTTCGAGCAGTCGGGGAAGTTGTTCGTGCCGTACATGCGCACGAACAGCTGGTACAGAAACGCGGCTTCGTTGCTCGCGCGGCCTGACGTGTAGAACGCGGCGCGGTCGGGGTCGTCGAGCTGGTTCAGATGGCGGGCGATCAGGTCGAACGCGTCGTCCCACGAGATCGGCACGTAGCGGTCGCTGCTGGCAGCGTAGACGAGCGGATCGGTCAGGCGGCCGTGCTGCTCGAGTTCGAAGTCGGACTGCGTCATCAGGTCGGCCACCGTGAACTGCTCGAAGAGCGCAGGCGTGGCGCGCTTGCTGGTGGCTTCGGCGGCGACGGCTTTCACGCCGTTTTCGCAGAATTCGAACGTCGACGCATGTTCGCGATCCGGCCACGCGCAACCCGGGCAATCGAAGCCATCCGGCTGGTTCTGCGCGAGCAGCGTGCGATAGTTGCCGCCCGAGACCTTCTCCTTGAGAAGATTCAGCGCCACATATTTGAGTGCGCCCCAGCCTGCGGCGGGGTGCGTGTACGGCTCGATACGAGCTTCGGGTTTCTTCATGAACGTGTCGCCGGGTGGACGGATAAGCAGGCGGATGCGCCGATGAAGGGAAGCGTACTGTGTTCCAGAATGAACGCGGCACACAGAAATTGTGAAATTCGAGGAGTACAGTTGATGAAGTCCGGGCTACACTGGCGGCATTCCGTGCCTGGACTTTCTTCGCCGTGAAGCTTTACGAGAAACTCGCCGACGAAATCGAAACCGCCGTGCGCAACGGCGTCTTTGCGGCGGGCGAGCGCATTCCGTCGGTGCGGCAGGCCAGCCAGCAACATGGGGTGAGCATCAAGACGGTGCTACATGCGTATGCGCTGCTCGAAGGGCGCGGCGTGGTCGAAACGCGGCCGCAATCCGGCTACTTCGTGCGCGACATCGCCCGCACGCATGGCACGCTCGCGATGTCGCCGCAGGCGCCCGCTGTCGCTTCCGAGGTCGATGTGAGCCGGCTCGTGCTCTCCACGCTGCGCAGCATCCGCTCGAACGACGCGATGCCGCTCGGCTCGCCCTATCCCGATCCATCGCTCTTCCCGTGGCGCCGCATCAACCAGTACGCGAACGCGATTGCGCGACGGCACGCGAGCTGGAACCTGATGGACGACCTGCCGCCCGGCAATCCCGAACTGATCCGCCAGATCGCACGGCGTTACGCGGAAAACAGCGTGCCGGTCGATCCACGGGAAATCATCATTACCGTCGGCGCGACCGAGGCGATCAACCTCAGCCTGCAGGCGGTCGCGAAACCGGGCGACACCGTCGCCGTCGAATCGCCGACGTACTACGCGATGCTGCACGCGATCGAACGCCTCGGCATGCGTGCGATCGAAGTGCCGACGCATCCTGTCGAGGGCATCGATCTGGAAGCGCTTGCGCAGATCATCGCGCGCGAGAAGATCGCGGCGTGCATGGTCATGCCGAACTTCCAGAATCCGCTGGGCTTCCTGATGCCCGACGAGCGCAAGCGGCAACTGGTGGAACTGCTGGCCGCGCACGATATTCCGGCCATCGAAAACGATGTCTATCACGAGCTTTACTACGGCGAGGCCCGCCCTTCGACGCTCAAGCACTTCGACACGCGAGGGCTCGTTCTGCACTGCGCGTCGTTCTCAAAGAGTCTGACGGCTTCGTACCGGATCGGCTGGGCGATGCCCGGGCGTTATCGTGCGCAGGTCGAAAAGCTCAAGTTCCTGAATACGCTGACGACGCCTTCCGTGCCGCAGGTCGCCGTCGCCGACTATCTGCGTCAGGATGGCTACGACAGGCATCTGCGGCACGTACGTCGGGTGTATCGGCAACAGGCGCGCCTGATGACAGCCGCCGTGCAACGGTTTTTTCCAGCCGGCACGCGCACGTCGGCGCCGCAGGGCGGATATGTGCTGTGGGTGGAACTGCCGGAGCGCGTCGATTCAATGCGGCTCTATCAGGCCGCGCTCGCGCGCGGCATTACGATCGGGCCCGGCTACATGTTTTCGACGCGCAACGCGTTTCACCATTTCATCCGGCTGAACTACAGCTACGCATGGACGCCCGCGACGGAAACCGCACTGAAGACGCTCGGCGAACTCGTCGCGCAGATGGCTTGAGAGCACGCTAAAAAAACACAACGGAGACGCAGATGAACGATGAGATCGATCCCGCGCTGATTGCCGTGCTCACGCAACTATGGCGCGCCGCGCGGGAAACGCCGGAGCGTGCATGGTCGCTCGCGAAACTCTCCAAACAGGCGGGCCTGCCGATGAGCGGCTTGCGCCGTCAATTGACGGCGCTGGTCGACGGCGGGTTTGTCGAAACGACGTTCGATGAGGCGGGCACCGGCACGGCGCGTCTGAGCGATGCCGGACGCGCGTTGTGTGCCGGTCTGTTCGATACCTGAACCGGATAAATGTCATGACGCCGCGTCACAAGCCGTTCTTGCGAGAAAGGCCCGACTGCAGATTACCCGCAACCGGCCGGCTACCCATGCTCACGGCCGTACTGTTTCAGTTCCGCCAGCCGGCGCGGCGGGCCGCGTGTTCTTGATCCGGAATCGCAGACGGTTGCAATCACTCTTGACGTGTGCCGCGTAGGCTTGCGGATCACCGGCACGCAACGACTGATACTGCAAAAGCGTACGTTCCTGCTGGGTCCAGCCGTAATTCCAGTGGTAATCGAAATCCTTTGCATCAGGCATTGAAGCCCGCAGCTTCGCCTTGTAGCCCGCAACCTGATCGGCCGTGAACCCGCACAGCGCGCTTCCGAGATGCGCGCCGCGACCCGCCGCCTGAATGGCCTCATCGGTGCTGCGCACCTGGCCCCACGCGCCTGCCGAACATGCCGAGGCAATCAGCAACGCGGCAATCGTTACTCGTTGCGGATACATCATTCCGCCTCCGTTCGATGTGAAGTCCAGCATACTCCTTCAGCTTTCAGGAAACGGCATCGCCATGAATGTTGAACTGCTCGCTGAGTGCGGCATGCAGTGCGTCTGCCCGCTGCTGGAGACCGGATGTCCAGCCTGACGTCGTGCCGCAGAGTCGCTCGAGTTCGCGGCAGCGCTTCGCGAGCGCCGACTCCTGCACCACAAGGAATGCGCCCGCGCTGCTGTGCGCCCACTGACGCAACATCACGACGTCCTGACTTTCGATGATGCCGGCAAGCTTCGGCAGATCGGTCGCGAGATGGTCCTTGAGTATCGTCATGTAGCGTGACTTTTCATCGGCGGACATGGCGAGGGAAACGGACCCGTCATCGACACGCGCTGCGGGTGTTGCCGCCGGAGCCTCCGCTGGCGTCACTGTGCTCGCCGCAACAATCGCGCCGCTACGCACGAGTCCGAGCAGCGCCGTTTCCAGTTCCTTCAACGAAGCGGGCTTCGCGACGTACGCAGCGAAGCCGCGTTCCCGCCAGTCTTCGGCCTGCTCGCTGCTCGTCACCGCGCTGAACGCGAGAACCGGCACGTCCGGATGCGAGACGTGCAGTCTCGCCAGCAGTTCGTGTCCGTCCATCACGGGCATATGGATGTCGGTCAGCACGGCGTCCACTTCCATATTCTGGAGTGCGGCGAGCGCCTGTCGTCCGTCGCCGACGATGACCGGCCGGCAGCCCAGCGTATCGAGTTGCTCCGCGATCAGCGTCTGGTTGAGCGGATTGTCTTCAGCGACGAGGATGACAAGGCCATGCAGCGCCGCGTCGGGCGCTTCCACTTCGACAGGATGCTCGGACGTTGCCTCGACCTCGCCCGACGATTCGCTCAGCGCACGCTCGACGGTGGCGAGTATCGACCGGTGATTGAACGCGTTCACTTCGAACACGCCCTCGGCGTGACGCACCGCGCGATGATGTCCCGTACGCGTCATCCACACCACCGGCACAGCGCGCACCGCACGCAGCGCATCGATAGTGGCACGGTCGTACTCGCCGGTCACGATCATGAAGCTGGGTGTATTGGCGCGCAAAAACGCTTCGGCCGCGGGCTGCGCCAGCACGGTGTTCGTCAGCCAGCCGGCGCGCAACAGCCAGGTTTCCAGATACTTGCCGCTATCGCGTTCCTGACACAGGACCAGCGTCGTACCGCGCTGCACGGGCGCGGGCGCCTGCACATCGGCCGCGTCGTGCAGCGACACCAGCGGAATCATCACGGTAAACGCGGAGCCGACGCCGGGCACGCTTTCGACCGTGATATGGCCGCCCATCAGTTCGCACAGCCGCGCGCAGATAGACAGGCCGAGCCCGGTGCCGCCAAAGCGGCTCGACGTCGTCGCCTCCGCCTGAACGAACGGGCTGAAGATCCGCGATACCAGCACCGCGTCCATGCCGATCCCCGAATCGCACACGCGACACACGAGGATGTCGCGTTCCTGAACGTCGACCTGCATCTCGGCGCTAAACGTGATCTTTCCGCACGCCGTGAACTTGAACGCGTTGTTCAGCAGGTTATTGACGATCTGCGCGATGCGCGTCCGATCGCCGCGCAGCACCTTGTCGAGCGTCGCGGACAGATGCACGTAGAAGCGCACGGGCCGGTCCTGCACCATCGGCGCATAGGAAAGCGCGAGACTCTCCATGTCGTCGACCGGCCGGAACGTCTCTGCAACGAGCTTCAGTTCGCCCGCATCGATCTTTGAAAAATCGAGAATGTCGTTGACGATGCGGCGCAGCCCGTCGGCCGCCATCCCCAGCGCCCGCAGCCGTTGTTCATGCGCCCGCACACCCGGGCTTCGCGACAGCAGTTCGAGATTGCCCAGCAGCGCGTTGAGCGGCGTGCGGATCTCGTGACTCATCGAAGCGAAGAAGTTCGAGCGCGCGCGCATCATCGCTTCGGACGCCTGCTGCGCGGCACGAAGCTGCTGCTCGAGCGTCTGCTGCTCGGTGACATCGATGATCGCGCAGAACAGCACGTCCTCGCCGTCATAACGTGCGGGCGCGTAGGTAATCTGCAGGAACTGCGGCGCTGGATTGCCGGCTTCGGGCGGCCTCGCATGCACGATGAAACCGGCGATCTTCGCAATCGAGGAAGCCGGCACATCATGGCCGCCCTGCGCCCGAAACGCCGTGACGATGTGCGGCGGCAGCTTCGCCTCGCTTCCAGGCTGCAACAGCGCGACGGCCAGCTGGTTGAAGGTCAGCAGCGAATAGTCGCGTTGCCGGACAATGCACAATCCAACCGGCGTCGCGCTGACAAGAATGTGGTTGATCGTTTCGCTTTCGAGCGCGCGTTCCGTTTCAGCCTGCGACTGGCGAAGCAGGCGCAAGCCCCAGAACCGCGCCGTCAGCATGACGCCCGCGATCAGCACGAGTGCGAGCCCCGCGATCACCGTCAGCTGCACGCTGAGCGCGCCAAGCAAACCCGCGTACGAGACGAAGTACACGAGCGGGCCGAAACCGGGCTGCGTCGGCTCGACGAGCAGCACGCCCTCGCGCGAATAGACGAAGTGTCCGGACGTCACGCCGTTCGCGAGCCTGAGCAGGTGGCTGGACCGCTCGGCGGTGACGGCCGGCGACGACGCCACGAAGCGCCCGCCTTCGTTCAGCAAAAGGAGCGTGCCCGGGTCGGCCGGACGGGTCAGGCCGGTGAGGAAGGTTTCGACCGGAACGCTGGCGGCGACGAGCGTCGTGGGCGCGTCGTTTTCGTACACGGTCGTGACCGCTGTCATCACCTCGATGTTCTGCACGGGATCGACGTACGGGCCGATCCATACGCGCTCGCCAGGTGCCGGCACGGTGCGCCCCGTCTTCGACTGGAGTTGGCGCGTCAGCACGTCGCGCAACTGCGTCACCAGACTGACGTCGAGCGCGGATGGCTTGCCCGGCCCGGCTGCATCGAGGGCGGGAAGAATCACGCCATAGCTTTCGGCCACGCCCAGCAGATACGCGCGATGATCGAGACCGAACGCGAGTTGCGTGGCGAGCGTCGAGTCCGCGGATTCATACAGGCGGGCAAGCCGCTCATCCAGCGTGCTGCCCCACGCAGCGCGCGTGGCCGGCGGCGCCAGCACGTCGAAGTGCGCATCCGGCAGCTTGCCGAAACCGGTCGCGATGCCCGTCTCGCGCACCTGATCGGCGGCGCCGGCAGGCAACGGGCGCGGCGCCGCGATCGCGTCGTAGTAGCGGACGGTCAGCTCGGTGCGATGCAGGAACGAGCCTTCGCGCTCGAGCAGCGCGGAGACATCGGTCGCGTATTGCATGACGCGCCCGTGCCGATAGTCGAGATATCGCGCGGCGGCCAGCACGGCCACCAGGACCACCGACGCGACGACGATCGCCACCAGCGTGACGATCGTCGCGAAATAGAGATACCGTTGGCGCCGCGCGCTTCGGGCAACGGCCGCGAACGATTCAGCGAGCGAGTCCTGTGTGAGGTCGAGAATTTTCTGCATGACGCGGTCGTCAGATCAGTCCGTTCTCGTAGGCATAGCGGATGAGATCGGTGTTGGTCTGCAAGCCGAGCTTCTGCATCGCCATGGTCTTCTGGCTCGACACCGTGCTGACCGAGCGGCCCAGCTTGGTTGCGATTTCCGACAGCAGGGAGCCTTGCGCATAGAGCCGCACGACTTCGAGTTCGCGTGGCGTCAACTCGGTTGCGGGTGCGGCGTTGGCCGATGCCGAATCGAGCAGTGCACGGATCGAGGGCGAGTAGAAATGGCCGTCGCTGACGGTCACATGGATGCACGCGCGAACGGTTTCGTCGAGCTGGTCTTCCTTGCTGACGAAGGCGCGCGCACCCAGCTTCATCGCGCGCATGACGACGCCGGGGTTGGTCTGCGCGCTGACCACGACGATGCGCGTGTCGGGATAAAGACGCGACAGGCGCTTGAGCAGGTTGAAGCCGTCGATCGACGCGTCGCCGTGTCCCATGCTGAAGTCGGTCACGGCGACATCCGCTGGATTCTGCGCCAGCGCCTGCACCAGCTGGCTGCCGTTTGTGCACTCGCACACAACCTCGAAACCCGGTGCCCTTCTCAGGCAGTCCCGCAGGGCAACGACAATCAATGGATGATCGTCGGCAAGCGCGACGCGAATAGGCTTGACTGACATACCGTTGTTCCTTAGGACGACGGAGGGGAATGTGCTGGCTATTCTCGGAGGCAGTTTAGCCTTTTTATTAATCTTAGGAAATGTCTGATTCACAAATCTGAAATTGGCGAAGTTCTTTAGACTGCCGTTCACGGAATATCCGGTTTTACTGGAATATGAAGCGGGTAAGCGGGACGTTAAGAAATGTAATGGCCATCCCTCGCTGGAGTGATTTGCACGAGGTCGAACTCGCAAAAAGCGCCCCTCCGTTTTCAAGCCTGGCGGCCTCTGACGCCCGCACGGCTACCGGACTACATCGATAAAGATCGCCCGACACGTTATGTGCCGTGCATTCTCAATGGCACTCCTCGCCAGCGGTATCGTATTTTCCTTAAATTGGCGATCCGAATTTCAGATATTTCGCATAAAAGGCTGGCCGCGTTCCGCCTTATAGGACGGGCATCGGGTTATCAGCCGCCACGAATTACGATTGATCGGTGTGTCGAACTGACGCAACGCGTACGTAGCGGATGACGGCATCGCATTACAACGAATTGCCAGTCGGTGAGGCGCCAGGGCATCGATGCAGACGCTGAAGCGAAAGCAGAATTGATCTGATGGATCGGCGTTACTACCATCTCGACAGCACGTGGGGGACGGCTCAGGATGGATCTGTCAGCGCCCAGTAGTGTGGGCCGGCTGATCCAGGTAACAACGGCGTTTTAGCGGCCCGCCCAGGAATGGACGGGCTATTTTTTTGGTCGCCTGTCTCTGTCTGTCTCTGTCTGGCGCGGTCGGGACTCAGGCGCCGAACAGGTTCATCTGCCGGGCTGACGTGATCGCCGGTCGTTCGAGCGCGAGCAGACCCTGCTTGCGCTCGAGGCCGCCGGCGTATCCGGTCAGCTCGCCCGCGACCGAGAGCACGCGATGACACGGCACGATGATCGCCACCGGGTTGCGTCCGCTGGCGGCGCCGACGGCGCGCGCACTGTTGCCTTCGAGCCCGAGCCGGTCGGCGAGGCCGCCGTAGCTTTCGATGTGCCCATAGGGAATCTTCACGAGTTCGTGCCACACGCGCCGCTGGAACGCCGTACCTGACAGCTGCACATTGACCGTGAACACCTTGCGCTCGCCGGCGAAGTATTCGGCAAGCTCATCTTCGGTCTGGCGCAGTACATGCGCGATCTGGGTGTCGCGATTGTCGATACGCGCGTCGGGATAGTGCTTCTGGCCGACAAAATAGAGACCTGTAAGGGCGTCGCCTTCCGCACGCAGCAGGATGTCGCCGAACGGGCTCGCAATCAGGGTGCACTGCTTCATGGCTCTCTCATGGCTCTGGCAGCGGTTCCAGCTTCCATCAAAGGCTGCTTTCGGGCGCTTCCAGTTCTCATCACTCTAGCGCATCGTTCCGGCTCGCACCGCCCCCTGCCGCGAGCCGGGCGAGTTGGGCAAGAAGCGGATCGAACCGTCCGGGCGATTCCGCCCGACAGGGCGACGCCCCATCGCACAGCCCCGCGACACGACGATGACATCCGTACAGACGACCCGGGAAATGCAGGCACCGTGGCCGGGCACGCAAAAAGCCGGCCAGCCCGACGGACACTCGCGCTACACTGGCCTTGAACCGCGGCGCCGGGCTGCATGCGGTCCTTCGGGCAACGAAGCCGACGGCAGCGGGTGTCCGTGGGGATGGCCGCCCGGCGGACGAAGTTTGCCGCCAGCCCGTACAATGAATCGCTCAACAACGGAACGAGGACAATGTCGATGCGCACCACCGGCTCTTCCGGGGCAATGACCCTGCTCACCGAATACGACGACGCAACGGCGCGCGAACTTCGCTCGCTGCGCCTCGAATCGACTGAAGACGGCAAAGGCATTCTTCTGATCGAAGTCGATGAACGCAAGCCGGGAATCCACCGCGAAGTGCGTTACGAGATCACACCCGCGGAACTCATCGCAGCGATTCGCGCCCACGGCGCCGAATTGCCGGGTGAACAGCACAACCGTTAATTCACCCTGAACCGCCGGCACGGCGGGTTTCACCCCGGGCGGCAGCAGGCCCCGTACCTCGTGGTACGCGCCCCGCCTGGTACGTTCTTCAGCGGGGCCGGCCGGTACTGGCGGCGCCGCCGATCCTCGAAGGCAGACAATGGAATACGATCCGCAGAATGCGTTCGCCCGGATCCTGCGGGGCGAATTGCCCGGCATCCGCGTGTACGAAGACGAACTGACGGTCGCGATCATGGATATCATGCCGCAGGCCGATGGCCACGTACTCATCCTCTGCAAGGAGCCGGCCGCCGAAATTTTCGAGCTGTCGGAAGAAGGCGCGGCTGCCTGCATGCGGACAACCCGGCGGGTCGCGAAAGCGGTCAAGGCGGCCCTGAACCCACCCGGTGTGCTGATCGCCCAGTTCAACGGGCGCGCAGCCGGCCAGACCGTGCCGCACGTGCATTTCCACGTCATCCCGCGACGCGGGGGTGAAACGCTGAAACCGCACGGCACCGTGCCCGCGGACACCGAAAAACTTCGCGAGACCGCCGCGCTGATCGTTGCCGCCATGCCCGAAGGCGCTGTCTGACCGTCTGACCTTTTGAAACGGCGGTTCGTCCCCATCTGGCGCTGATGGCCGGTATGGAAACACGGCGGCCGCCTCTAGCGCCTCCAGCGGGCCGGGTGCGTCACGCGTCCGGCCCGCTGCGCTTCTCCGGCCTGGTGGCAGCCGGCCCGATCGTGAATTTCTTTTGTTTTCAAGTCACATTCCGGCACGCTTGCACGTCTCAAAAATGCGTCCATAATCCTTGAGTTACCTTCATTTCTGGCCGTAAGGCCGTGGATGTAAGCCGATGCTACATGACCTCGTCCAGCAGTACGGGCCGTTGCTGGTGTTTGCCAATGTGCTCGCCGCGTCGCTCGGGCTGCCTCTGCCCGCGATGCCGTCTCTCGTACTTTTTGGGGCAATGGCTGCGCTGCATCCGGGCTCCATCGGCGAACAACTGCTGCCGGTTCTGGTGCTGTCGATTTTCGCGACGCTGATTGGCGACAGCGCATGGTTCCTCGCCGGCCGCATCTACGGCGGCAACACGCTGAAGACGCTCTGCAAGCTTTCGCTGTCGCGCGATACGTGCGTGAAGAAGACCGAGCGCTTTTTCGGACGCTGGGGCGTGCGCGTGCTGGCCGTGGCCAAGTTCGTGCCGGGCCTGTCGATTGTCTCGGTGCCGATGGCCGGCGCGATGCGCGTGCCGTATCGCACGTTTCTGAGCTACGACAGCATCGGCGCGGCGCTGTGGTCCGGCGTCGGGTTGGCGATTGGTGCGCTGTTCGCGCCGCAGATCGACATGCTGTTTGCCGGTGCGAGCCGTCTTGGACGCATGACCGCGGTGGTCGTGGTCGCGCTGTTGCTGCTGTATGGCGCCTGGCGCTGGATCCGCCGGCGCCAGTTGATCAGGAAGCTGGCCACTGCCCGCATGGAAGTCGAGGAGCTCGACAAGCTGATCAGCGCGAATCAGACGCCCGTGCTTTTCGATATCCGCTCGCACGAAAAGCGCAAGCTCGATCCGTTCGTGATCCCGGGCTCGCAGTACGCCGACGAGCGTCAACTCTCGGAGATCATCGCGAAATATCCGCACGACCAGAAAGTAGTGATTTACTGCTCGTGCCCGAACGAGATTTCAGCGGCATGGATGGCGAAGCAGATGACCGAGGCCGGTTTCTCCGATGTCGTGCCGCTGCGTGGCGGCCTCGACGCCTGGCGCGATGCCGGCCGCCAGCTGGAGCCGCTGCCTGGCCCACCCGCCAGTCATGTCGACGACGCCGACATCGCACCGAAAGCGGCGTAACGCGCGGTCGCGCGACACCCACGGCGAGCCCGGCGCATCCGCGCTGGCACCGGCGCCGCATCACACAGAAAAGAGGAAGGAGCCGTCTGATGGCAGCGACTCAGGACAATGAAGGTCAGGCAATCGTAGCGGACGCACCGTTTTCGAACCTGAGCACCCGGCAGCACCAGATGTTCCCGGAACTCACCGACGCGGAAATCGACCGCCTGCGCAAATTCGGCGAAGTAACGCGCCGGGGCGCCGGTGAATATCTGTTTCTCACCGGCCAGACCGGCCCAGGCATGTTCGTGATCCTGTGCGGTGGCGTGCGGATAACCCGACGCGACGGACTTGGCCGCGAGTATCCGATAGTCGAACATGGCCGCGGCCAGTTCATGGCCGAGGTCGGGCAGCTATCCGGCAAGCCCGCGCTGGTCGACGGGTTGACGACGCGCCCCGTCGAGGTGCTGCTGATTCCGCCCGCGCGGCTGCGCGCGCTGATCGTCGCCGAGGCGGAACTGGGCGAGCGCATCATGCGCGCGCTGATTCTGCGCCGCGTCGCGCTGATCGAGAACGGCTCCGGCGGGCCGGTGCTGATCGGCAAGCGCAACGACCGCCGTCTTCTCGCGCTGGAAGGCTTCCTGTCCCGCAACGGTCATCCGCATTCGGTGATCGATGAACGCGACGAAGACGCGCTGCGGCTTATCGAGCAGTTCGCCGCGCGCCCCGAAGACCTGCCGCTCGTGATCTGTCCGGACGGCACGGTGCTGCATCATCCGAGCGATCCCGAACTGGCGACCGCGCTCGGCATGCTGCCCGAGCTCGACGCGTCGCATATCTACGACGTCGCGATTGTCGGCGCCGGTCCGGCCGGGCTCGCGACCGCCGTGTATGCCGCCTCCGAAGGCCTTTCGGTCATCGTGCTCGACAGCCGCGCACCTGGCGGCCAGGCGGGCGCCAGTTCGCGCATCGAAAATTACCTCGGCTTTCCGACCGGTATTTCCGGCCAGGCGCTGGCTGGCCGCGCGTTCGTGCAGGCGCAGAAATTCGGCGCGCACGTCGCGATTCCCGTGAAGGTGCGCGCGCTGCATTGCGACGAGCAACCGCACCGGCTGGATCTGGTGTGCGGCGGCAGCATCCTGTCGCGCACGGTGGTGATCGCGACGGGTGCGGTATACCGTCGCCCGCGGCTCGAAGGGCTCGAACGCTTCGAAGGTCGCGGCGCGTACTACTGGGCTTCGCCCGTCGAGGCGAAACTCTGCAAGCACGAAGAGATCGTGCTGGTCGGCGGCGGCAATTCGGCCGGACAGGGCATCGTCTATCTGGCGTCGCACGCAAAGCATGTACACGTGCTGATCCGCAAGAGCGGCTTCGAGTCGACGATGTCGCGTTACCTGATCGATCGTATTCGTTCGTTGCCGAATGTGACGGTGCATCCGCACGCCGAAATCGGCCACCTCGAAGCTGGCGAAAGCGGACTCACTTCGGTTGTCCTGAAGTCGCCGCTTCCGGACGGCACCGATCACTTCGACACGCGGCACCTGTTCCTCTTCACCGGTGCCGATCCGAACACCGAGTGGCTGCGCACCTGCGGGGTCGAACTCGACGCGAAGGGCTTCGTGCTGACAGGCATTGGTGCAGGCTCGGGCTGCGATCTGGCGACGACGGTCGAAGGCATCTACGCCATCGGCGACGCCCGCGCCGGGTCGACGAAGCGCGTGGCGGCCGCCGTCGGCGAAGGCGCGGCGGTGGTGGCGCAGATTCATCAGCTGCTCGCCGAGCGGGCCGGCGAAGCGATCGCGCTTGGCGCCTGAGCGAAGAGCACGCACCGCGTCTTGAAGACCGTCCCGCTTTCGGCTGCCCGCACGCTCCATCTGGCCGCTCAGGGTCTGCTCACGCCGCCGCGCCGCAAGGCGACGAAGGCGGACGTGCTGACGGCCATCCGCCGCATGGCGCAACTGCAGATCGACACGATTCATGTTGTCGCGCGCAGCCCGTATCTGGTGCTGTTCAGCCGCATCGGCGCATACGAACCGGGCTGGCTCGACGCGCATCTCGCCGGGGGCAGTCTCTTCGAATTCTGGTCGCACGAGGCGTGTTTCGTGCCGATCGAGGATTACGGCCTGCTGCGCCATCGCATGCTCGATCCGGCTGGCATGGGCTGGAAATACGCCGCCGGCTGGCACGCCCAGTACCGCGCCGACATCGATAACCTGCTCGATCACATCCGCCGCAACGGCCCCGTGCGCGCGGCGGATTTCGCGCGCGAAGGCGGCAAGGGCAACGGCTGGTGGGACTGGAAACCCGAGAAACGTCACCTGGAAGTGCTGTTCTCGACCGGTCAGCTGATGGTGTCGGCGCGTCACAATTTCCATCGCATCTACGATCTCACCGAGCGCGTGCTGCCCGGCTGGGACGACGCACGCGACCTGCAACCGGTCGAAGCCGTCGCGCGCGAGCTGCTGCTGCGCAGTTGCCGTGCGCTTGGCATCGCGCGCGCGGACTGGGTCGCGGATTATTACCGGCTGCCGCGCCGGCCGTACGTCGATGCACTCAGGGCGCTCGCCGACGAAGGCGAACTGATACCGGTACGCGTCGAAGGCTGGAAGCAGGACACGTTCGTGCATCGCGAGTTCGCGCCCTTGATCGACGATGCGGTCAGCGGCGCGCTCGCCTCGACGGTGACCACCGTGCTCTCGCCGTTCGACCCGGTCGTGTGGGACCGCAAGCGCGCCACCGCGCTGTTCGATTTCGACTACGCGATCGAGTGCTACACGCCAGCCGCGAAGCGCAAATTCGGCTATTTCGTGCTGCCTCTGCTAAGCCGCGGCAAGCTGGTGGGGCGCGTGGATGCGAAGGCGCATCGCACGGAAGGAGTGTTCGAGCTGAAATCGTTTCATCTCGAACCCGGCGTGCGCCTGAGCGGCCGGCTGACGAACGACCTGCGTCGCGCGCTACAGCGTTGCGCCGACTGGCACGGCACACCCGAACTGCGGTTCACGTCCGCGCCGAAGGAAGTGCTGGCGGCGTTCGATGCGCAAGCAAACCGACGCGACGAGATCAGTGAAACGCCGCCCACGCCATCGACAACGAAAACACGCCGGGCACAATCGACGCGCCGCGCTGCACTTTCGACGGATTGATCCACGCGAGTTTGCCGTTGCCGGGCGCCGCGCCAAAACCATCCGTCACGATTGCTGGAACATCGGCGGAACGATAGCGGAAAATAAAAACAGCTGGCATCGCGCCAGCCGTGTGCACACAGGAACAGCGCCGGTCTGAACGACCGGCGCACGGCGTGCGCGCCCTGGCGTTAGAGCCTGCCGCGCAGTTCGCGGGCGGTTTCGAGCAGACCCTGGTAGCCGGAGCGTGCATGCTCCGGCAGATCCGGATCGCCGACGAATGCGCCCAACGTTTCGATCAGGCTATACAGAATGCCCTTCGCCGCGCCCGCCGCGATACCGCCTGTCGACACCAGATGATCGACGTGGCTCACCGCTGCGTCGAGGTGCTCCAGATCCGGCCGCTCACCCGTTTCCTGCTTGTCCGATACTTCGCGCGTCATGATGGTCAATCGCTCCTGTTGAAGGACCCGTGGTAGATCTTTCATGTTGTTATATACCGATCGCACGCAGTCGTCCATCCGGCAAGCCCTGAACGTTGGGACGCCGGGGCGTCGGCCTGTCAGGGTGTCCAGCGATACGTCAGAAGTTCCGCGCGCGCATCGTCTTCGACCAGCACGACGTATTCGCCGCTCGCGCGCTGCACGGCGCGCAGACCGGGATACACAGCGACCCGGCACGACTTGCCGCCCACGTTGCGCGGCAGATGCAGCGCGGTGTCGTCGGGATAGTCGAAGCGGCTCATCGTGAACGCCTTGTACGACCATTCCTGTCCTGATCCGCGGTTGTAGTCGGGTGAAAAATGCTTCGAATAACTGAATATCTGATCGGGAGACGCCGGATCGAACGCGCCGTCATCGACGAACAGCAGCCCGTATAGTCGCCCGTTCACTGAGCGCGGGCTAGCGCGGTATAGCCCGCGCGAAACGGACAATGTCGGAGCGCGAACGCGGATGGCGCGCATGGCTCACTGAGCGCGAGAACGAAACGCATCCGGCTGCGAACCTCTGATTTTCGTTTCGATGATGACAAGGTGAACCGCGCCGGCCGGCGCGGTTCACCGGCCGCCGGCTCCCGGATATTCTCACCTTTCGTGGTCGAACGGATACCGTGACGCTCCCGAACTCTCTCACCTTCCCGCTCGCCCCGGGCATGCGTTGTGCATCTGTCGATCGTTCCTCCCGGCCAGCGACCGGGTACGATGTCTCTTTTGCCACCACCGGAGCCCGCGAACTTGCGACCTACCGAGTCCTCGGCACTCGATCTGCCTCTGCCATCGCGCAACTTTGCAACGACGCGCCGCATCCTGCTTGTCGTCCTCGCGGCAGCCGTGCTGATTCCGCTGGTCTGTCTGATCGGCTATGGCTATTACGACTACCAGCGCCGCGTCATCGACGCGAACGATGTAACCGATCGCCTTGTACGCGTGGCCCAGGAACACGCGCTGAAGGTGCTCGATCTGAATCACGAAATGGCGACGCGCATCGTCGATCTGCTCGGCGACAGCGGCGACGCCGAAATCCGCGCGCAGGAAGCGCCGATCCATCGGCGGCTCAGCATGATCGGCGGCGACTTCCCGCAGATCGCTGCGATTTCCATCTTCGGCGAGGAAGGCGATGTGCTCGCAACGAGCCGCTATTACCCGGTGCCGAAGGCGTCGGTAGCGAATCGCGACGACTTCCTTTCCGCACGCGCAATCCGGCCCGCGCCGTATTTCTCGTTACCGCTGCGCGGCATCATTGGCCAGGCGGACGTGTTCGTGACGGACATGGGCCGCACCTCCATGAAGGACGGCGGTTTTCTGGGTGTCGTTTCGATTGCGTTACAACGCAAATATTTCGCCGATTTCTACCGCGAACTCGTCAGCGACAATCCCGCTGTGACGATCGGCCTCTATCGCCGCGACGGCGGCACCCTGCTGCGCTATCCCGAAGGCAGGCCGGGCATCATGCCCGCCGCGAATACGCCGTTCACGACCGCGTTGCGCGACGGCCTGCTGTTCGGCCACCTTCGCATGACGTCGACGACCGACAACGCCGAACGTCTGCTGTCGTTTCGTCGCGTCGGCAACTATCCGGTTTATGTCGTGGCCGGCTATGCCACCGACGCGATCTTCAACGCGTGGTGGCGTCATGACCTGCTGATTGCGTCGATCACCGCGGTGCCGTGTTTTGCGGTGTGCATACTCGTGCTGTTCTCGCTGCGTCAGCTGCGCGCCGAACAGGTCGCATGGGAGCGCTGGCAGGCGGAAGTGGCGATGCGCCTGTCGGCGGAAGCGTCGAGCCGGCAAATGCGCCGGATGGGCGCGCTCGGCAATCTCGTCGCCAACGTCGCGCACGACTTCAACAATCTGCTGATGGTTGTCTCGACCAACATGGGGCTCGCGCGCCGCAAGGGCTTCAACAATCTCGAGAAAGAAGTGACGGCGGTCGAGCGTGCGACGCTTGGCGCGCAGTCGCTCGCGCGGCGCCTCCTGAGCGTCGCGCGCAAGCAGCCGCTCAAGCAGGAAGCCATCGACTTCGCCACCTGGATGCCGGCCGCCACGCACCTGATCCAGACGGCCGTCGGCGACAAGGTGCGGGTCAGTGTGCAGGCCGTGTCGGACCTGTGGCACGTCTTCGCCGACGCGACGGAACTCGAATTCGCGATCATCAACGTCGCGGTGAACGCGCGCGACGCGATGCCGCTTGGCGGACGCTTCGTCATTCGCGGGCAGAACGTACGCCTGACCGCGAGCGACACGCGCCTGCCCGATGGCGAATATGTCGTGATCTCGCTCACGGACGACGGCGAAGGCATGCCGGAAAGCGTGCTGAAACGCGCGTTCGAACCGCTCTTCACGACGAAGTTCAGTGGCGCCGGTACGGGCCTCGGTCTCGCGCAGGTGCTGGCTGCGTGCGAACAGGCTGGCGGCACGGCACGCATCGACAGCGTGCCGAAGCGCGGCACCACCGTGCGCCTGTACCTGCCTCGCTATCAGGGCGAGCAGGTTCCGGCGCGGCCTGTCGCGCCTGCCGCGCCGGCAACCGCCACCGCGATGCAGGGCGTCGTTCTGCTCGTCGAAGATAACGACGACGTGGCCGAGGGTGTCGCCGCGGTGCTGGAAGTGTTCGGGTGCAAGGTGCGCCACGAGTCCACTGCCGATGCCGCACTCGACGCGCTCAATGCCGGTGGAACCTTCGATCTCGTGCTGTCGGACATCCAGATGCCGGGCCGCCTGAGCGGGATCGATCTCGCCGAACGGATACAGCACACGTGGCCGGGTCAGCGCATCGCGTTGATGACCGGCTACGCCGACGAACTCGAACGCGCCCGGCACCTCGGCGTGCCGATTCTCGCCAAGCCGTTCGATATCGATGAACTGCGTGAACTGGTGGCGTGTACGCCTTGAGCGGGGTTTTCGTTTCGGGTGATTGAAGACTTCATGTGAGTACACACTTACGCTTTTAGTCTTTATTTCCGGGGCTTGTGCGCTGGGATTCTGGTTACGCGTCGGTGTGCTGCCGACGAGGCTTTATGCGCAAAAAGATTGCTGCCCGATGGGGTGCGGTGCATCGGGCTGGCCGGTCCGTAGAGCATGGCAGCACTCCAGACGCCTGATGTGCCGATGCCGCACACTCCCGAAAAACCTCACCTTATGGCCGTCTTCCGCCTCTCACAGGTGATGATCGGCAAGGGACACGGCACACCGCTCGCTCTGCCAGACGCGTGCGCGAAAGCGCGCCGCCGTCCTGCCGCTGCCTCTGCTTCGCCGCGCGCTGGCTGGCATCGCTCTAAACGCTGTCACCCTTTATCCATAAGGGTTTGAAGTCATCCCGCAGACAGCGAACCCAGGCCTGACGATCCCGTCCGCGAACCATGAAACGTGGTTCGTCCGGTCAGCCGGCTGCGTACATCAGCCGCGCCGCCCAGGCTGGATCAAGGCATCGTGCCGGCCTCCGCATTCCCCGCTCCCGAAAACCCTCACCGTTCGCCGCGAGGCGGTCTTCATGCACATTCACGCTTGCGGGTTCACCCTGCCGGGTGCCAGGATGCACGTGGTATTGGGACGCCGGCGCACGCCTGGACCGGCGTCCTTCTTCGCTGAAACACGCGCTCTTTGAGGAGATGTGCCGATGCAACCCGACGATCCGACGCTCCCGCCTGACCTTCCCCAGCACACCGACCAGCCTGACGACCCCGAACGCCGCCGCGTCCTGACCGGTCTCACGGCGGTCGGTATTGGCCTCGCACTGACAGGCTGCAAGACCGAACAGCTATCGGCGAGTGCCGGCGGCCCGCGTAGCACGGCCGACCTCCGGCTCGATGCCGCGCTCAATGACCAGGTTCGTCACATCGTCGTGATCTATGCGGAAAACCGCAGCTTCGCGAATCTGTACGGCAATTTCCCGGGCATCCTGCATCCGCTCGACGCGGTACCGGCCGATCACGCCGTGCAGCTCGACCGCGACGGCAAGACGCCGCTCGCGCAACTGCCAAAAATCTGGGGCGGTCTCGTGCCGCAGGCGCAGGAAGTGGATGGCAAGCGCTACATGATCGCGGAGCGCGACATCGTCGGTCTGCCGAACGGGCCGTTCCGTCTCGCCGACGCTGAGGGTGTACCACTGCCGAACGGCGTCATCACGCGCGATCTCGTGCATCGCTTCTATCAGAACCAGATGCAGATCAACGCGGGCCGCAACAACCAGTTTGTCGCGTGGGCGGATTCCGGCGGGCTCGTGATGGGCCATTACCGGAATTCGGCGGACTCGCTGCGTCTGTGGAATCTCGCGCAGCAATACACGCTGTGCGACAACTTCTTCATGGCCGCTTTCGGCGGTTCGTGGCTTAACCACATCTTCCTGATTTCGGCGCAGGCGCCGTTCTATCCGGATATCCACAACAGCCCCGCGAAGAAGCTTGTCTCGATAATCGAAGGCGACGACCCGACCGGCACGCGACTGAAACTCAGTGCGAAGTCCCCCGCGTCGGCACTCGAAGGGCCGCCGAAGTATGAAAACGACGGCCTCTTCACCGCGGACGGTTACGCCGTCAACACGATGGCGCCGCCCTACATGCCGAGCAACGTGCGTCCGGCCGAAGGCGGCGACCCGAATCTGGCTGATCCATCCAACCCGAAGGTGCTGCGGCCGCAGACGTACGCGACGATCGGCGACCGGCTGTCGGACAAGGGCGTGGACTGGGCGTGGTACAGCGGCGCGTGGCAGTACGCGCTCGACCATCAGGACACGGGCGCGGTGCCGGACTTCCAGTATCACCATCAGCCGTTCAACTACTTCGTGAATTTCGCGCCCGGCACGGATGCCCGCAGGCGTCATCTGCGCGACGCTGGCCTCGGCAACGATGCGTCGACAAACCATCTGATCGCCGACATCGACGCGGGGCGTCTGCCCGCTGTCACGTTCTACAAGCCGCAGGGCAACCTGAACATGCACGCGGGTTACGCCGATATCGAATCGGGCGACCGTCACATCACACAGGTCATCGAACATCTGCAGCGCAGCCCGCTGTGGCCGAATACGGTCGTGATCGTCACCCACGACGAGAACGGCGGCTGGTGGGACCCGGTCTCGCCGCCGAAAGGCGATCGCTGGGGTCCGGGCTCGCGCATTCCGGCGCTCGTCGTGTCGCCACTGGCGAAAAAAGGTTACGTCGATCACAGCCTGTACGACACCAACTCGATCCTGCGACTGATTACCCGCGTACACGGGCTCGCGCCACTGGACGGTGTGATTGCGCGTGACCGCGCGTTTGCGCAGAACGACAGGACGCCACCTGGCGATATGACCGCGGCACTCGATCTCGCGTAGCGGCTTGCGGGTTCGCCGCAGGCGGCCCGCAACGACTTTGCCTGTTCGATGACCGGGATACGGTTCCGGAGTTGATTCTGTAAAGTCCACGATAGACTTTTCGTCTATACTCGATGCCAGGCGGTCGCTTACCGGCGCGATCGCCATTTGCGACCTGTTGCGAGTGCGTATTTTCAATTCGAGGACGGAAGTCATGGAAATCAGGGAATTCGGTGTCGAACGCTGGATGGATCTCTACGAAAACCACTGCGAGTTGAATCTCGCGGAAACGTGCGTCGAGTCGTTGACGGTCGAGGAACTGCTGCGCATGTCCGGCCGGCAGGACAACATTCTTGACGAGATGCTGCCGCTCAAGCTGACGTACGGCGCCATCGACGGCACCGGGCGCCTGCGCTCAAACGTGGCGTCGCTATACGAACAGCAGAAGGTGCCGAACGTGCTGATCACGCACGGCGCGATCAGTGCGAATGCGCTGGTGTACGAGACGCTCGTCGAACCTGGCGACCATGTGATTTCCGTGCTGCCGACGTATCAGCAGCACTATTCGATTCCCGCGAGCTATGGCGCGAACGTCGACATCCTCGCGCTTCGCGAAGAGAACGGGTTCCTGCCCGACCTCGACGAACTGAAGCGCCTCGTCAAAAACAATACGCGCATTATCGCGATCAACAATCCGAACAATCCGACGGGTTCGTTGATGGACCGCGCCTTCCTCGAACGCTTCGTGGAAATCGCGCGTTCGTGCGGCGCCTGGGTGCTGTGCGACGAGGTCTATCGCGGCACCGATCAGGAAGGCGACGGTTTTACCGCGTCGATCGCCGACCTGTACGAGAAAGGGATCGGCACCGGCAGCATGTCGAAGACGTGGTCGCTCGCCGGCCTGCGCGTGGGCTGGATCGTCGCGCCGGTCGAACTGATCCACCGCGTGCAGATTCATCGCGACTACAACACCATCAGTGTCGGCATGCTGAACGATCTGTTCGCGAGCATTGCCCTCGAAAGCCGCGACGCGATCATCCGCCGCAGTCACGACATCCTGCGCACGAACCTGGCCATTCTCGACGCGTGGATCGCGAAAGAGCCCCTGCTCTCGTATGTCAAACCGAAGTCGGGCACGACGGCGCTCGTGCGGTTCGATCTCGACATGACGTCGCGCGATTTCTGCGTCGCGCTGCTTGAAAAAACCGGTGTGATGTTTACACCCGGTAGCGCGATGGACATGGAAGGCTATGTGCGCATCGGCTATACGAACAACCGCGAAGTGCTGGAAGCCGGGCTTGCGAAAGTGTCCGGGTTCCTGCGGGACATCGCGCGTTAGGGGTGACCGCGGCAATCGCGGATGCCGTTGTTTCCATCGATTGCTGCCAGTGTGCCGTCCCGGCGAAGACGCGTCACCCTGGCCGAACGGCCGGGTTTTCTTTCGCTCCGATCGCCGTTACGCTGTGTGTTCGACATTCGGGAGCCGGGTCATGCAACGTTTGAAAATTCCCGCCGTCTACATGCGCGGCGGCACCAGCAAAGGCGTGTTCTTTCGTGCGGACGTTCTGCCGCAGGATCCGCTCGCGCGGGACCAGCTGCTGCTGCGCATCACGGGCAGCCCCGATCGCTATGGCAAGCAGATCGATGGCATGGGCGGCGGCACGTCGAGCACCAGCAAGGTCGTTATTGTGTCGCGCTCGGCCCGCGCCGATAGCGATGTCGATTACTGGTTCGGCGCGGTGTCGATCGACACCGCGGTTATCGACTGGTCTGGAAACTGCGGCAATCTCTCGGCCGCGGTCGGGCCGTTCGCGATCAACGAGGGGCTGGTCGACGCGCCGGCCAACGGCATGGCAACCGTACGCATCTGGCAAGCCAATCTCGGCAAGCACATCATCGCGCATGTGCCCATGCACGATGGAGAACCGCTCGAGGCAGGCGATTTCGAACTCGACGGCATCGCGTTTTCCGGCGCGGAAATCAAACTCGAATTTATCGACCCGGCAGGCGATGAAGGTAAAAACGAAGCCAGCGCCAGTGGTCTGTTTCCAACCGGCGTGCGCATCCAGACGCTCGACGTACCTGGCGTTGGTGCGATCAGGGCGACGTTGATCAATGCGGGTAATCCCACTGTCTTTATCGATGCGTCAAGCCTCGGGCTCAGCGGCATCGAATTGCAGGCCGACATAAATCCGGACCGCTCGCTGCTGGACCGCGCGGAAGCCATCCGCGCGCACGGTGCGGTGGCGATGGGTTTGTCCGCGAGCGCGGACGAAGCAACCCGCCTGCGCCCCGCCACGCCCAAGCTGGCGTTTGTTGCACGCGCGGCATCCTACGTCGCGTCGGATGGCAAGGCGATTCGCCCCGATGAAATCGATCTCGTCACACGCATCTTCTCGATGGGTCAGTTGCATCACGCAATGACCGGCACGGGCGCGGTTGCGCTCGCCGTCGCGGCAGCGATTCCCGACACGATCGTAAGCCTGATTGCGCCGCCCGGTCCGGACGGCCTTGTGCGCTTCGGGCATCCGTCGGGCACGCTGACGGTCGGTGCCGAAGCCCACGAGGAAAACGGTGTGTGGATCGTGACAAAAGCAGTCGTCAGTCGTTCGGCGCGACGGTTAATGGAAGGCGTGGTGTGCGTGCCGGTCACCGGGAGCGTCGGGTGACCCGGGACGTGAAAATTCGTTGGGGGCCACAAAGGCGGGTAGGTCAGATCAGCGCATGAAGCGAACTGCGGCAAGAATCGGCCTCCCATTCGCAGGACTGTCCCGTCGCGCCGCCCCCGCCCGTATCATTCCCCGCAGGTCGTCGCATCCATCGCGGAATGCATCCCTGGCGAGGGAATTGAATCAATCCTCCTAAATTCATGGCGTTCGGCGCCGTTATACAATTCTCTGCCTCGCTCCGCGACCTCGTACGGAATGCGTTCCCATGCCGGCTAGTACATTTTCCGTTGAAGACGGCATTGTGTCTGCGTCGCCCGCAGCCAGCAATCTGGCAATACCGGCAGCTGACGCGCAGTGTCAGGCATTGACGCGCCTCGCGCGGGCTCATTTCGGCGTCGCAACCGCACTGGTTACCGTATCCCACGCTCATGGGCAGCGACTTCAGGCGCTCGACGGATTGCCGCCTGATGTGCTGCCGCCGAACCTGTCAGGTCCGCCGTTGCATGCAACCACGAAGACAGCCAAGGTGGTCGTCGTGCCAGATACATCGGATGACGAGCGTTTTGGCGGCGGACGAAGTGGCGGCGCCGCGCGCTGGCCGCGTTTTTACGCTACCTGCGGGCTGACGAGTGCCGACGGGCGCCACCTGGGCGCGCTGTACCTGCTGGATAAATTGCCTCGCAACCTCGATGACGCACAGCAGAATTTCCTGCGCGAACTGGCCGGGCTGATCGCCCACGGACTCGAACGCGAGCAGGCACTCGCCACGCTGCGTCACCGCGTCGGAAAACTGGAGGCCAGCGGGGAGCTCATGACGCTGGCGCTTGCCGGCAGCGAAACCGGCACCTGGGACCGCGATGTCGTCACGGGCAAAATCGACTACTCGCCTGCCTGGAAATCGATGCTCGGCTACGCGGAGCACGAGGTCAGCAACCGGATCGAAGACGCCTATCTTCGCGTGCATCCAGACGACCTCGCATACGTGCAGGCGACGATGCAAAGCCACTTCGAGAACAAAACCGACAGCTACGTGGTCGAGCACCGGATTCGCTGCAAGGACGGCAGCTACAAGTGGATCTGCAGCCGCGGCAAGGTAGTCGGGCGCGACAGCGATGGTCACGCACTGCGCATGGTCGGTACGTCGACCGACATTACTGCGTTGCGGGAGACAGCCGCGCAGCTACAGCAGTCCATCGAGATGGTCACGAATCTGACCAACGAGGTTCCGGGCATGGTCTTCCAGTACAGGCTGATGTCCGATGGACTTGCCTTCTTCCCCTATGCGAGCGAAGGAATCCGCAACATTTACGAGCTGACGCCGCAGCAGGCCGCGACGAGCGCGCAGACGATCGACGCGCTGATCGATGCACGCGATCGGGTCGCGTACCGGGAATCGCTTGAAGAATCGGCTGCGAGCCTGTTGCCGTGGCACCTGGAATACCGGGTGCGACTGCCGGAGCAAGGCTTGCGCTGGCGGCAAGGTGATGCACAGCCTCGACGGCTGGACGACGGCAGCACGCTGTGGCACGGCTTCATCACGGATGTGACCGATCGCAAGCACATCGAGGCGGAGTTACAGGAACTGGCAACCATCGATTTCCTGACGCAACTGCCCAATCGCCGCCACTTCATGGTCCAGAGCGAAGCGGAGCTGGCGCGCATCCGGCGCGCTGGCAGTAGCGTAGCCGCCGTACTGATGTTCGACCTGGACCACTTCAAGGCGCTCAACGACCGCTGGGGACACGCAGTTGGCGACAAAGCGCTCAGTCACTTCGCGGCACTGCTACGGGCCGAAGTGCGGGCCGGCGACATCGTAGGCCGCATCGGCGGTGAGGAATTCGCGATGGTGCTACCCAATACGGGTGCCGACGCGGCCATCACGCGCGCAGCATGTGTCCAGCAGCGTACCTCGCGAACCCCCATGCTGCATGGCGATGAGTTCATCGCGCTGACCGTCAGCATCGGCATCGACATCATGCGTACGTGCGACGTCGGCGTCGACCAGTCGCTGTCTCGCGGCGACAGGGCACTGTATCGCGCGAAGGAGCGGGGGCGGAACCGGATCGAGATTTATGGCGACCAGACCTGACAAAGATACATAAATATTGTGGTCGACGGCCTGTAAGTGGATGGTCCTGCCTTCGCCATGCATAGAGGCTCGACCGAGCGGAACGGGTCAACGCACACGGCGTTCGATCTTCTTCAGAGTGGCGGTTCGCGGTTAAGCGAGATATGCGGGTGTGCGAACGGCGGCTTCGGCCGGACACCTGCGCACCTGCTCGAATCGAGTAACGGCCGTTGCACCCTGGAAGCTCGACGGGTCGGAGAGGGTCGGCTACGGCTGACCGCATCGGGCAGTAGGCGGCCAATCTCAGCCGCTCACTGCTGCGCGCGCATGGTCACTCGAACGGCCACTCCGTGTGACGAGGCGGCCCTTCGACTGCCACAATAATCCATCTCTCACTGCTTGCCGGGGCTTGGCCGAACGTAAGCGCGTCCCCATCATCGTAGAGATTTAGTCGGTGAGTTTGGCTACTTTGGCGCCCACCAAATGAATGGTGGACAACTCTGCGCAATTCAAACGAAGCAAGCGGCCGAATTTTCGATCGAGTTCAAACGGCAGATCGTTGAGGCAACGCTCAAGCCGGGGCGTCGGCGGCGCCCAACCTATCGCTCGAGCGCGTAGTTGGTGCGCTGGCGAATACGCGCGAATCGGGAAATCACCAAAACTCTAGGCTAGGATGCCCTTGCCACCACAACCTAAAAAAGGAAGCTCGCCGATGGCCGTCGAGATCTCGTCCGATGCGGTGTCAGTGTATTTGCAACGCATCCGCGTTAATTTTCCCACGTTCCGGGCGTTCGGCAGCGGAGACCAGGGCGTCGACGCCACGGAGCGGGACTATAAGATGGAGCTTGTTCGACTTTTCCAAGAAGAGCTAGCGGGCTCCTTGTCGCAGTTCCCGGACGAACCGGCCGAGCAACGGCGGCTTGGCTTAAAGCTGGGCGAATTTTTTAAGCGGCGGTTGAGCGACGGCCAGTCACAGATATTGGTCAATTGGCGTTACTGGACCGCGCTCACGCGTCTCGACGGGGACGGTCAAAGCAAGCTCGCCGCGGCGGTGAGTGCGCTTTTGTATGGGAGGGACCCTATTGAGACGCGGGTCGACGCTTTTGTCCCGTTGCTCCAGGATCTGCTCGCTCGAGGTGGCGACAATCTGGAAGCCTGGCCGGCGAAATCCCGGATTCTCCCGACTTTCTTGCTGATGCTGTCGGACCATTGGCGTTATTGCATCGTCAAAACCGAAGAGTTCCGGCGCGCGGTCGAGGCGCTCGCCCGCGACAAGCTGCCCGCGCAGGCCATGACGGGCGAAGACTATCGGCGCCTGCTCGAATTTCTCGCGGCTCTTAAAGCCACTTTGGTCAATCACGGCCTACGGCCGCGCGACATGATCGACGTTCAAACGTTTATTTGGATCGGCGACGAAAAATACCAACTTGACTCGGAGGAGACCAAAAATGGGCGCGCGAAAAGCCCATCAGAAGTTGCTGCCGCGGCTTTGGTCGAGGATCTGGCGGAGTTGGAAAGCGAAGTTCCAGACATCACGGAACGAGACCAATTGACCAAAGCGCGGGTGGGACAGGGTCGGTTCCGCGCGGATGTCACGGCCCGATGGGGGCGGGGAGAAGCTTGCGCGCTCACGGGCATCGCGATCGACGAGATGCTCGTCGCCTCTCACATCAAACCGTGGCGCGACTCGTCAAACAGCGAACGGATGGATCCGATGAACGGCCTGTTGCTTGTGGCACACGCGGATCGTTTATTTGATCGGCATCTCATGAGCTTCAAGAAAGTCGGCGGGGACTACGTCAGCGTCGTTCATCCACGGCTGCGGCTAGACGCAAAAAGGGCTGGTATTGCCGAAGGCGTCAAGCTACAGATCACGCAATTGCGCTTGTCGGAAGAACGTCGTTTTGAACAATACATGAGCGAGCATTTCGGGAAGCATCTTGAACTGGTGGAGTCGGACAAAGCTAAAGGCCGATGAAGCCCGGTCCGGGCTGACGGACGGCCGCGCTGTTTGTCGAGGCCATACACGAATAGCGCACGCCCGAACGCTTGATCTGACGGCGGCAATTTACTGGAGAGTTTTTTTTGCGGCTGCAACAGCAAACTCATTTGCCGACGCCAAGCCGATGTTGAATGACGGCAAGACATCAGAAGCGGTCATTGACCATTGAAAGAGTCAGATGACCGAGAAGGGTCGAGATGCGCCTGATGTGTCCGGCGCCACGCGGCCAACAGGAGCCGACCTCGGTCAGCGATCCAATGGCCGCTCTCCAAAGCCCAATAGATATTGCGCTAGCCTTGGCGCGACCGACGACGTGATCGGGTTCCGTGTTGTGTATCTACGGCAGAGAGGAGGTGCTGGCGCCCCTCATCAAGAATTTCATCCGACAGCGCCGGGGCAATATCGGCCACAGCGCGCGAGAGCAGCAGCGTGCCAACCATCTGGCTGAACAGCGTGATCGCCTTGCTGCGACTGTCTTCTTTATTTCCATTCGTCTCTTCGATGACTCTCGTGAATTGTTCGAGGTTCACCGCGAGAGCTTCTGCGTATGCATCGCGCGCCACCTCGCCAAGTCGGCGGGCGTCGCCCACAAAACCCGACAAGGGACACCCCGCATCGATATCTGCGCGATGTTCGGGGGACAGGTACCACTGAATCCGTTGCTTGACCGGGTCGGCGTCGGCCGACCTCGCGTCTTCGATTATTGAAGCAAATGTATCCCCACCATCTTCCATGGCCTTGTCCACCACCGCGGCGACCAACGCGTCCTTTGATTTGAAGTGGTTGTAGAAGCCGCCCTGTGTAAATCCCGCCGCCTTCATCAACTCGGCGAGCCCGACCGCATCGACGCCACGCTCACGAAAGAGCTTCTCGGCGGCTGCCACGATCGCGTGCCGGTTTTCAATCGCCCGCTGCCTCGAAATACCCATCTTTTTCTCCTCGGCCAATCCCGACCCAATAAGATCCATCGAAAAATACAATGTCGATCACCATTGACATTGCCGTAACGCGCGTCCAGAATCCATCAAAATAACAATGTCATTCACCATTGTTTTAAGTATAGCCTTCTTTACCTGAATGTTCAGGCAGCAGGAGGCACAACAGCTTTACGACGCCTGACTGCGTCGTCCCCTGAGTCATGAAAGAGGCCTCTATATGGCAAAGACAACCCCTGAACAGAACAAGGCGCTCGTGCTGGAAGCGTTCGATACTCTGTTCAACAAACGCGATTACGTTGCAGCAGAGCACTTCTGGTCCGATAGCTACCTTCAGCACAGCGCCCATATCGCGCCGGGGCGCGAAGGCCTGTTCGATCTGATCCGCACGCTGCCCGATACCTTGCGCTACGAGAACCAGCTGATCGTAGCGGAGGGCGACTACGTCATCGCCCATGGCCGGTTCTCGGGAACGGGCAGACCCGCCGCGTGGATTGCAGCCGACGTCGTTCGCTTCGAAGACGGCAAGCTGGCCGAGCATTGGGACGTCCTGCAGGACGAAGCAACCAGCGCGGAATCCGCGAGCGGCCTGCCGATGTTCGGCGACCGGTTCGCTGCCTGAGCCCCAGGCACTGAAGCATTAACAAGGAAACGATCATGAAACTCACCGGAAACACAATCTTCATTACGGGCGGTGGCTCGGGCATTGGTCGCGGGCTGGCCGAGGCGCTCCACGCGCGCGGAAACAAGGTCATCATCGGCGGTCGCCGCCGCAGTCATCTGAATGAAGTGGTGGCGGCGAACCCGGGCATTGTCGGGGTCGAGCTAGACATCAGCGATTCCGCCAGCATCGAGCGGGTAGCGGCTCAAGTGATTGCGGACTATCCCGATCTCAACGTGCTGATCAATAACGCCGGTGTCATGCAGCCGGACCAGGCGGGCGGTCACATCGACGACGCGCTGCTGGTGTCAACGATCACGACCAACCTCATGGGGCCGATCCGCATGACGTCGGCGCTGATCGACCACCTCAAGACCAGGAATGACCCTGTCGTCGCCTATACCAGTTCGGTGCTGGCGTTCGTGCCGCTGGCCATGACGGCGGTGTACTCCTCAACCAAGGCGGCGCTTCATTCGTACATCCTGTCGCAACGCTTCATGCTGAGGGACACGCCCGTTCGCGTACTTGAGATCGCACCGCCCTGGGTGCGCACGGACCTCATGAACAGCCGCGAAGCTGAACAGGCGATGCCGCTTGAAGCGTTCATCGACGAAACGATGGCTGTCCTCGGAACGGATGTGGATGAGGTTCTGGTTGAAGGTGCAAGGCAATTTCGCGAGAACCCGGGACCCGATGAACACGGGTTCGTCAATGGCTTGAATGCACAGATGGCGGAAGTGATCGGCAGGTGAATTGCTGCCTGCGAGATACGTGATAGAGGCAAGCTCCAGGCAGGACAAGGCGCTCGGGACGGGATTGCATTGTTGCCGGGCGATTCTCGTCGCCTGGCCACAGCCGGCAGACAGAAGTCGCGGCGCCATCTCGGCGCGCATCGCCGTAGTTCAGGACGCTGCATCGAACAGACGACAGCCCACCGGCGCAGACCCGAGGTTGAGGAAACGATATGACGAATGATCTTTTGAAGCTGGCTATCGAGGCTCACGGAGGCCTTGCTCGCTGGAACGCGATCAGAACACTCGAAGCCGAAATGTCGATTACCGGCGGCATCTGGCATCTCAAGCAGAAGCCCGATATTTTCAGGCACGTTGTCGCGGTAATGGATACGCAAGCCCAGCGAGTCGAACTGCGGCCGTTTACAGCACCCGACCGACGCTCCCTTTTTACCCCGGGCCGCATCGCCGTCGAATCGACGGACGGGCGCGTACTGGAGAGTCGCGACGATCCGCGTTCATCCTTCGCTGGACATAGTCAACAGACGCCATGGGACAATCTTCATGCAGCTTACTTTTGCAGCTACGCGCTGTGGACCTATTTCAGCACGCCGTTTCTCTACACCTACCCAGGCGTGGTCACCGAGGAGTTGTCGCCATGGCGTGAAAACGGTGAGCAATGGCGGCGTCTGAAAGTAACGTTCCCAGGTTTCATCGAGACGCATTCGCGCGAGCAGGTTTCGTACTTCGCTCCGGATGGTCTGCTGCGGCGTCACGACTACACCGTGGACGTCATGGGTGGCGCTACGGGCGCAAACTACGCGTCTAACTACCGGGACTTTGATGGCCTGATGGTGCCGACGACCCGGCGCGTGTTCGCGCATGACGCTGATGGCCAGAAAATTGACGAGCCGCTGCTGGTTGCCATCGACGTTGGCACGGTCTCCTTTCGATAGCGCCCGGCAGCGCGGGAAGACAACCAGGGAGCATGGCGCCTGGTAAGAGGCGCTTGCCAGGGGCGTTACGACTCTTCGCAGGGGGCGAGGACGGACTCGCCCGGCGCGCTTTTGCCCGGCACGGCGCTGGCAGGAATCGGGCAGGGCATCAGTTTCCGCGCAGGGTTGGGCGAGATCGCGTCGGCGGCGCCTGCGCACCGGTTAGCGGAAATTATGTCCGGCTTTTTCGTCGTGCTTTAGGGAAGGGCCGTTGGACTTTATAAACGGGCGTTGCCGCCACGGCGATCCGAATGACGGCAAGGGGTCGATAGAACTCGTTCGTCGCACACTGGATTCCGACCACCATCCAGAGACCGACGGTGGCCACGAAACGCCCGGGCGTCTAACTCCTCCATTGCCGCCCAACTCCCCGACTGCAATGTTCGCGATACGAGTCTGGACATTGCAGAGATGAAGTCGCAGGTCGATCGGCAGAAGCCTGATGATTGTGTCGCGGTAACACAAATGAATCGATAGAGTTTATGAATGGGTAGGAATGGTTACCTGGCCAGTGAATAGAATTGCTCCGCTGCGATTTTTGTGCCGCCGTCGTTGTGCATCAGCCGTTTGCGGATCATGTGCGTGATTTCGATGTAGGACAGGATGATGCGCGCGCAGCGGAAATCCTTGAACCCCATCATCGGTATGATGATGCGTTTGATGGCGCCGTGGTCCTGCTCGACGATGTTGTTCAGGTATTTGTTTTGGCGGACCTTGACCGGCGTCGGTCGCCCGGCATCGAGCGCTTCGAGGGCGGCCAGATTGGCGCCGCTCTTGTTCACTGTGATCGTTTCGGGTACGCCGTTCTTATCAATCCAACGCGATGGAGCAGGACCATCGAGCGAGCAAACCAGGCGGTGTCGAACTCATGCACACGATAGCGAAACGGTAGATGAAGAATGACGGTGGTCGGAATAGTTCAGTCACCTTGCAGTTCTACGATCTTGCGAAATAAGCAATCCTGTTCGTGCCGTCTCGACTTTTCCTGATTTTCGTTACCGCGGCAGATCCGATCATGGATGGCCCGGCAGGACTCTGGCCTTATTTCGGGCAGTTGGTGGCGATGCAGGTGCGCGCGTGGCTGGTTGCACGGCCACTGGCGCGTTTGCAGTTGATGCAATTGGGGCTGGCGCTGGCGGCAGTGCTGCTCATCGGTGTCTCGTAGTACAGCTTGCCGGCGCGGTGCGCGGCGCCCGGCACCGCTACGTTTTTCAGTGGCGATCAACGTCGATCTTTTTGACCATTGATCCGCGCGACGCAATCAGGCGGTAACCGCTAGAATTGCGGCTTTAGCCTGGAATGCGCCAATGTCTTTTGCCTCGCTTGGCCTGATCGATCCCTTGCTGCGTAATGTGCAGGACCTCAATTACCAGACACCTACGCCGGTGCAGGCCAAGGCGATTCCTGCTGTGCTCAGTGGCAAGGACGTCATGGCTGCGGCACAGACCGGCACTGGCAAAACAGCGGGTTTTGCGCTGCCGCTGTTGCAACGGCTGGTGCAACACGGCCCGGCGGTGTCCAGCAACCGCGCGCGTGTCCTGGTGCTGGTGCCCACGCGTGAGCTGGCCGAGCAAGTGCTGCAAAGCTTTATCGATTACGGCAAAGGCCTCGACTTACGATTTCTGGCCGCCTACGGCGGTGTGAGTATCAACCCGCAGATGATGACGTTGCGCAAAGGCGTGGATGTGCTCGTTGCCACGCCGGGCCGTTTGCTGGATCTCAATCGCCAGAACGCAGTGCAGTTTGATCAGGTACAAACGCTGGTGCTGGATGAAGCCGACCGCATGCTTGATCTGGGCTTTGCGCGCGAACTCGACGCCGTCTTTGCTGCCTTGCCCGCTCAACGCCAGACCCTGCTGTTCTCTGCCACGTTTTCCGATGATATCCGCGCCATGGCGGCGGGCATTCTGCGCGGCCCGGTCAATATCAGCGTCAGCCCGCCCAATGCCACGGCCAGCAAGATCAAGCAGTGGGTGGTGCCGGTGGATAAAAAGAACAAGCCTGACCTCTTCATGCACCTTGTGGCTGAAAACAACTGGAAGCACGCGCTGGTGTTCGTCAAAACCCGCAATGGCGTGGATTATCTGGCGGCCATGCTGGATGAAGCGGGCTATGCGGTCGACACCATCCACGGCGATAAACCGCAACCCGCGCGCCTGCGTGCGCTGGAGCGCTTCAAGACGGGCGAAGTACATATGCTGGTAGCCACCGATGTGGCTGCGCGCGGGCTGGATATCGACGACCTGCCGCTGGTGATCAACGTTGATCTGCCGATCGTGGCGCAAGACTATGTGCACCGTATTGGCCGTACCGGCCGAGCGGGCGCCAGCGGCGTGGCGGTGTCCCTTGTGTGTGCCGATGAAGCGCCGCAACTGGCCGCGATTGAAGCGCTGATCCGGCAAACGCTACGCCGTGAAGAAGAGCCGGGTTTTGAGGCCGAACACCGCGTGCCGCAAACCAGCGCGACGGGCCAGATCATCAGGAAACCCAAAAAGCCCAAGAAGCCCAAAGTGCCGCAAGC
Source organism: Paraburkholderia gardini (assembly GCF_907164545.1). Classification (NCBI taxonomy): domain Bacteria; kingdom Pseudomonadati; phylum Pseudomonadota; class Betaproteobacteria; order Burkholderiales; family Burkholderiaceae; genus Paraburkholderia; species Paraburkholderia gardini. The sequence goes on from NZ_CAJQZB010000018.1 coordinate 39,241, forward strand.
TGCGCCGGGCGCCATGCAGGTGCTCAGCAAAAAACCGCGCCCGCAAAGTGGCGAAAACAAACGCAAACCTGCGGCGCAACGCGCTGTGGCCGCGGGTAAAGGCACAAGCTTGTCCAGCGGTAACCCATTCAGCGTGCAAAAGCCAAGCAGCAAACCCGCCAGCAAGCCAGCTGCGGGTTCACGTAAGCCGGCTGGCAAACCCGCTGGTGGCCGCGGCAAACGCCAACCCTGATCCGTACGAGTAACGCCAGCCCTGGAACAGGCTGGCGGTTGGCGGCCCGCTGGCAGACAGTGGCGCGGCTTCGGCGTGCATCAGGAGCAGGAGCTCTCCCCTTCCGAGATGGCCCGTGTTGTTGGTGGACACGATGTGGACAAGGAAAAAGCACTCGTGGAAGCCTACCGTGTTATCAACGGGATAGACGGTTTACTGAATACACCAGACCCAGCCCCCGCCCACGTGTCAATGAAGTTGCCGGGTTAATTGTCGACCGTGGATAAACGGCGCCGGTCGAAGGCAAGGACACGGCTCCAGACAGGAGACTGCCATAAGGGCTGGATTACCGGCCCTTATGTTTTTGGCTACTGCCAGCCTGGTTCCGTCCGACGCGTTTCACCGACCATAGGAACAGACAGCGCTGCCGACCGTACCGACTGATCCGCGTGCTAAAGCATTCGAGCTAAAACCCAGGAAGCTCCACGTATACCGGTGCGTAGCGCAAACCTGTGCCGCAAAACGCCTGCGCATCGTAATCAACACACTCGCAAAGCAACCCGCCAGCCTCATCCACAAAAGTTAGCGTTCCAAAACAAACGGTGCGCAACGCGACGCTGCGTTGCGCACCGTTCATCGGCTCCCGCAAACACTCACCTCTCGATCGATCTCAATATGTTTCGAGATGCAGACGTCCTTCGCGTTTGAGTGTTTTCCACAGCGGTTCCCATTCAAGCCCATTCTGTTCGGCGATATCGCGCAATGCCTGTAATACGCCGTCTTCCATGCCCTTCAAGCCGCACACGTAGATGTAGGTGTTCGCGTCACGAAGCATCTGCGCGACATCCGCTGCACGCTCGCGCATCGCATCCTGCACGTAGCGCTTCGGCTGACCCACCGTTCGTGAAAATGCCAGCGTCGTATCGATGAAATCACGCGGCAGGTTTACCAGCGGCCCGAAGTACGGCAACTCTTCCTTCGTCCGCGCGCCGAAAAACAGCATCAGCTTGCCGGTCGCGCCTTTCAGCCTGCGGCGGCGCCGGTACTCTGTCATCGCACGCATCGGCGCCGAACCGGTGCCCGTGCAGATCATCAGCAAATGCGAGTTCGGATGATTCGGCATCAGGAACGTGCTGCCGAACGGGCCGATCACATCGACCTTGTCGCCCTTCTTCAGATCGCACAGATAGTTCGAGCACACGCCATCCGCTGCATTGCCCTGATAGTCCTGGGTGACGCGCTTCACCGTGAGCGACAGATTGTTGTAGCCCTTGCGCTCGCCATCACGCGGGCTCGCGATCGAATACTGCCGCGCATGATGCGTCTTGCCGTCCTTCGTCGAACCCGGCGGCAGCACGCCGATCGACTGGCCTTCCAGTACCGGGAACGGCATCGTGCCGAAATCCAGCACGATGTGATGGATATCGCTTTCGGTCGATTCGTCCGTGAGCCGGTAGTTGCCGACCACCGTCGCCGACACCGGGTCTTTATGCGTATAAAGATTCACATACGGCCTGGCCGACGACCAGGGTGGCAGCGTCGAGCCGCGCACCGTATCCACCTCGATGCCTTCCGATGTCTCTGCTGATTCTTCCGTATCGCCAGCGCCAGGTTGAGGCGCGACTTCATCGAGCGCGGGGCTCGCCGTCGTGTTCTGCGTGGGCAGTTCGTCCCACGTGAACTGTTCGTCGATGCTGTACGCGTCGGCCTTCAGCACGTTGCGCCAGTTGTCGATGGCGCCCGTCGGACACGGCGGCACACAGGCCATGCATCCGTTGCACACATCGGCTTTCACGACGTAGTTGTTCGAATCGTGCGTGATGGCATCGATCGGACAGGTCTCTTCGCACGTGTTGCAGCGAATGCAGATCTCCGGGTCGATCAGATGCTGCCTGAGGACTGCGATTGGGGCTGGGCCATTCATGTTTTGTCTCCCCCTGCATCCGGCTGCGTCGCGATGGATGGCGGCGCAGCCGGGCGCCTGGTATTGCCGGGATAAATCAGTTGAAGCGCACGTATTCGAAATCGACCGGCTGACGGTTGATGCCCATCGCCGGCGGGGCGATCCAGTTCGCGAATTTGCCGGGCTCGACCACGCGGCCCATCAGCGACGCCACGTACGCACGGTCTTCCGGCGTCGGCAACCAGGTGGCTTCGTTCGCCTTCCATTCGTTTTCGTTGATCACGCGACCATCGGGTGCGACGCGCACGCCGGCGAACGTGCCGATCTGGCGATTGAACGCCTTGTGCGGCACAGTCATGCGGAAATCGATACCGGCCTTTTCAAGCACCTTGTTCCAGCGCCCGACGCCCGCCACCGAGTCCTTGATGTAGTCGTCACGCAGCACTTCGTTCATCGCGTTGAGCATCGGCACTTCGCGTTCGACGAGTTTGCCGTCCTGCACATCCAGCAGCTTGTAGTTCTGGCCGCCTAGCTGATGGTCGTCGTCGCGTTTCGTTTCTTCGTAACGGCCTTTCAGGCCCGAGCTGTAGAACGTCGCCGCGTTCGACGACTGGTCGGCGCCGAACAGGTCGATCGTCACCGAATAATGGAAGTTGATGTACCGCTGGATCGTCTCCAGATCAATGATGCCCGCGGCGCGCAGCTTGTTGATGTCGTCGGTCTTGAGCTCGTTCATCACCTGCGCGGTGCGCTGGATCACGCGCGACACGCCCGATTCGCCGACGAACATGTGATGCGCTTCTTCCGTGAGCATGAACTTCGTCGTGCGGGCGAGCGGATCGAAGCCCGACTCGGCGAGCGCCGACAGCTGGAATTTACCGTCGCGGTCCGTGAAGTACGTGAACATGAAGAACGAGAGCCAGTCCGGCGTGCGCTCGTTGAACGCGCCGAGAATGCGCGGGTTGTTGTCGTCGCCGGAGCGGCGGTCGAGCAGCGCGTCGGCTTCTTCGCGACCGTCGCGGCCGAAGTAGCGATGCAGCAGATAGACCATCGCCCACAGGTGACGCCCTTCCTCGACGTTCACCTGGAACAGGTTGCGCAGGTCATACATCGAAGGCGCGGTGAGCCCGAGGTGGCGTTGCTGTTCCACCGAAGCCGGTTCCGTGTCGCCCTGCGTCACGATGATGCGTCGCAGGTTCGCGCGGTGCTCGCCGGGCACGTCTTGCCACGCGGCTTCGCCCTTGTGCTCGCCGAAGTTGATCTTGCGCTCCGTGTCGCCGGGCGCGAGGAAAATGCCCCAGCGATAGTCCGGCATCTTCACGTGATCGAAGTGCGCCCAGCCGCCGGCATCGACGCTCACCGCCGTGCGCAGATAGACGTCGTAACCATGCGAGCCGTCCGGGCCCATGTCGCCCCACCATGACAGGAAGTTCGGCTGCCATTGTTCGAGCGCGCGTTGCAGCGTGCGGTCGTCGGCGAGATTGACGTTATTCGGAATCTTTTCGCTGTAGTTGATCGTGGACATGTCTGTTTCCTTGAGCTTGAGCGCGTGCGTTGCGGGATCGTTGAGCAGTGGATGTTCGATAAAACGCGTTACACGCGGTTCAGGTCGAACTGCGCCTTGCTGCCCTTGCCGTACACCTTGAGCGCGCCCTTCTCGCCCACCGCGTTCGGCCGGTTGAAAATCCAGTTCTGCCAGGCGGAAAGCCGGCCGAAGATGCGCGTGTTCATCGTTTCCGGCCCGTTAAAGCGCAGGTTCGCTTCAAGACCCGTCAACGCATCCGGCGACATCGCCGCGCGCTCTTCGATCGCCATCCGGATTTCGTCGGCCCAGTCGATGTCGTCCGGCGAAGCGGTCACGAGACCGAGACGCTCGGCTTCGACCGGTTTCACCGGCCTGCCGGTCTGCTCGCGCGCGGCCTGCATCGGTCCGGTTTCGTCGTAGAAGCGGCGGCCAAGGCGCGACTGCCCGGTGATCATCGGATACAGACCGAAGTTGACGTCGGAGAGCGTGATGGCGGGTTCTTCGTCTTCATTGCCCGGCAGCGCAGCCATGTAGGTGCGATCGGTCGCGAACGCCAGTTCGGCGAACGTGCCGGCAAAACAGGAACCCGGCTCGATCAGCGCGAAGAGCGAACGCGACGATACGTCGATGCGCGCCAGCGTGCGGCGCAGCATGCCAATCGTTTCGCGGACAAACCAGTGGTCCTTGTGCTGAAGCAGCGTGGCGTCGGCGGCGAGCAGTGCGCGGGCATCCCCTTCCGTCTTGAAGATCCACGTGCCGGTATCGAGCTCATTGGTGCGCATCGAGAGAATCGCGTCGTCGAGTTCGCGGGCGAACTGCAGCGGCCACCAGTTCGCGCCGGCCGCGACGATGGCGTCGATATCGGCGGGCTGGTGGCCCGACGGCGCTTTCGCGGTGAACGTCGCGGTGCGTTTCGTGCGGTCGATCATGACGTCGACGGTCGCATAGGCGAGGCCGTCTTCGCGATCCTGACGTTCGACGCGCGTCAGCGTCACGCCCTTCGCGTCAGCCGGACGGTCGCTCTGCGCGGCCAGTTCCAGCGCGCGCGCCTGCACGGTCTGTTTGAAGACGCTGGGCTTGACCACTTCGTCGACGAGGCGCCACTGCTTCGCGCGCTCGCCGCGCACGCCTTCGACGATCGTGCAGAAGATGTCGGCGCGGTCATGACGGACCTTGCGCTTGTCGGTGACGCGGGTGAGACCGCCGGTGCCGGGCAATACGCCGAGCAGCGGCACTTCAGGCAACGCGACGGACGACGAGCGATCGTCGACCAGGTAAATCTCGTCACACGCGAGTGCCATTTCGTAGCCGCCGCCGGCGCACGCACCGTTTACTGCTGCGAGAAACTTGATGCCCGAATAGCGCGACGTGTCTTCGAGACCGTTGCGCGTTTCGTTGGTGAATTTACAGAAGTTGACCTTCCATGCATGCGACGACAGGCCAAGCATGAAAATATTCGCGCCGGAGCAAAACACGCGGTCCTTGAGGCTCGTGACGACCACCGTGCGCACTTCCGGATGTTCGAAGCGGATGCGTTGAATCGCATCGTGCAGTTCGATGTCGACGCCCAGATCATACGAATTGAGCTTGAGCTTGTAGCCTTCGCGAATGCCGCCGTCTTCGGCGATATCGATGCCGAGTGTGGCGACCGGGCCATCGAATGTCAGCGACCAGTGTTTATAGCGTGACGGCTCGGTGCGATAGTCGACGCGCGGGCCGGCCGACGGCGCGGCGGGTGTCTGAACCGGCGTCGCACCTGCCGCGATGCCCTGCTCCACTGATTGAGCGACTGACATGGATGTCTCCTTCGTACATTGCGGATTGGTTGAATGTACGATAGTGCATCTTTTATGTCGAGTAAAGCACTTTAATGCTTATTACGGGTTTTCCCGGGCATGCGTTTTAGTTCAGTTCACGCGTCGGCATCAACATCGACGTCACTCCGAGGCGATCCGCGCCGCCAGCCGGTCTCGCAACGACAGATAGCATTCCGCCAGCGGCTTGCCGCTGGTGTCGAACGTCATGTCGGCGCGTCCGTAGAATTCGCCGCGGCCTTCCAGAATGCGCTTCAGGTCATCCATGGCTTCCTTGTTGCCGGACATCGGCCGCAGGTCGCCCTGGGCGATCACGCGCCGCATATGTTCTTCTGGCGTGGCCTGCAGCCACACGGTAAAGCAATGCGCGAGCAGCGCGTTCAGCGTGGTGGGCTCGGACACGAGACCGCCCGGAGAAGCAATCACCGCGCGGGGATGCTCCGCGATCACCGCTTCGAGCGCGCGGTGCTCGTAGCGCCGGTAAGCGCTCGCTCCGTACAGCGCGTGGATCTCCGCCGGCGGGCAGCCCGCCAGCTGTTCGATCACGCGGTTCAGCTCGACGAAGGGCATTTTCAGCTCGTCCGCGAGCATCCGGCCGAGCGTCGATTTCCCGGCGCCGCGCAGGCCGATCAACGCGATCCGGTTGCGCCGGTTGGGGTCTTGCGGCGCGGTGGCAAGCATCTCCTCGAGCGCGACGCGGGCACGCTTTAACGTGTCGTGATCGCGGCCGTACAGCAGCTCGCGGATGCGCAGCCAGTCGGCGGAAGACGTCGTTTCGTCGCCGACGATCTCGGCCAGCATGCAGTTTAGTGCCTTCGTGAGCTGACGGAGGAACAGCACCGATGCGTTGCCCACGCCGGATTCGAGGTTCGCGAGGTAGCGCTCGGAGACATCCGCTTCCTTCGCCAGCGCCTTGCGCGTCAGGCCGCGACGCGCGCGCAGCAGGCGCACGCGCTCTCCCATTCCGACCAGAAACGGATCGCGGGCTTCACGTGCGTCGTCGGGCGCGGTGTCGTGATCCGCAGGCTCGACCGGTTGCATGGCGGCGGTTTGTTTCATGTTGAAGCGTCCTCTGAGCGGATCTTAATGAATTATAGTGCTTGACATGCAGTTTGTCGCACGCTAAGTTTAATGCACATTTTCAAGACAGCCAGACGCGTGCGGCCTGCTCGCGTCACGGCGACGATCCGCGCTTGACGCGCGGTGGAGACACTTATGTCCCCCGACACATTTCGAACGCTGATTCGCGGCGTGACCAGCAGGATCGAGGCGCGCCCGCTCGATCAGGATCTCGCCGGCTGGCTGAACGCCGAGTATCCCGCCTCGGGCGCGGCCTGGGCCGAACTCGCCGACGCCTGCTGCGCCGGCGTGAAGGAAGGCTGGCTGTGCGAACGCGAAGCGGGCGGCATCCGCTACGGACGCATCTTCAAGGCGCTGCCGGACACACACGGCTTTTCGGTCGACGTCGTCAGCATGACCGACATCGCCGGGCCGCATCACGTGCATCCGAACGGTGAAATCGATCTGATCATTCCGCTCACCGGGGGCGCGACCTTCGACGGCCATCCGGCTGGCTGGTGCGTGTATGGACCGGGCACCGCGCACCGGCCGACGGTCGCTCACGGCAGCGCGCTCGTGCTCTATCTGCTGCCCGAAGGCGCCATCCAGTTCACGAAGCAGGAAGCCGCTGCCTGACGCGCGCCGCGTTCCGCATCCACGCTCATTGCATCGCGTTCCACGAAGCCGGCGCGACGAACCGCTCAACCGATCACTCAGGAAGGGGCATCTCATGGCCGCATTGCTAGAAAACTTTATCGCCGGCAAGTGGGTCGCCGGTGACGGCGAAGGCACGCTGCTGACCGATCCGGTGACGGGCGATGCGCTCGCGCGCGTCTCCAGCCAGGGCCTCGACCTGCCCGCGGCGTTCGACTACGCCCGCGAGCAGGGCGGCACCGCGTTGCGCAGCCTGACCTACGCGGCGCGCGCCGCCCTGCTCGCGGAAGTCGCGAAAGTACTGCAGGCGAACCGCGACGACTATTACGCGATCGCGCTCGCGAACTCCGGCACGACGAAGAACGACTCCGCGGTCGATATCGATGGCGGGATCTTCACGCTGTCGTACTACGCGAAATTCGGCGCGACGCTCGGCGACGTCCATGCGCTGCGCGACGGCGCCACCGTGAGCCTCAGCAAGGACCGGTCGTTCACCACGCAGCATGTGCTGACGCCCACGCGCGGCGTCGCGCTCTTTATCAATGCGTTCAATTTCCCGTCGTGGGGATTGTGGGAGAAGGCCGCGCCTGCGCTTCTCTCCGGCGTGCCGGTGATCGTCAAGCCTGCGACGGCGACCGCATGGCTCACGCAGCGCATGGTGGCCGATGTCGTGAAGGCCGGCATTCTGCCGGACGGCGCGCTTTCGGTGATCTGCGGCGGCTCGGCGGGCCTGCTCGACCCGATCGGCGCGTTCGATGTCGTCTCGTTCACCGGCTCCGCCGAAACCGCCGCGAAGCTGCGCGCGCATCCCGCGTTCATCGAGCACGGCGCGCGTCTGAACGTCGAAGCCGACAGCCTGAACAGCGCGATTCTCGCCGCCGATGCCGCGCCGGGCACCGAAGCGTTCGATCTCTTCATCAAGGAAGTCGTGCGCGAAATGACGGTGAAGTCCGGCCAGAAATGCACGGCGATCCGTCGCGCCTTCGTGCCGAAGCAGCATCTCGCCGCCGCCACCGATGCCCTCGTCGCGAAGCTCGCGAAAATCACTGTCGGCAATCCGCGCAACGAGTCGGTGCGAATGGGCGCGCTCGTCAATCGCGAACAGTACGGCAACGTGCAGGCCGGCATCGCGGCCTTGCGCGAGGAAGCGCGCGTCGCGTTCGATGGCTCGACCGTCGAACTCATCGACGCCGATCCTGCCGTTGCGGCATGCATCGCGCCGCATCTGCTGGTCGTCGACGACGCGGACACGGCCAAGCGCATTCACGACATCGAGGTATTCGGTCCGGTCGCGACGCTGTGCGCGTACACCGTCACATCTGCACCGGACACATCGCTGGAAGAAGCGCATGCCATCGCGCTCGCGCGACGCGGACACGGCTCGCTCGTCGCGTCGGTGTTTTCGAACGACGAAGCGCGTCTTGCGCGCATCGCGCTCGAACTCGCCGATACGCACGGGCGCGTCCATGCGATCTCGCCTTCGGTGGCACAGAGCCAGACCGGCCACGGCAACGTCATGCCGATGTCGCTGCACGGCGGTCCGGGCCGGGCCGGCGGCGGCGAGGAACTGGGCGGCGTGCGCGCGCTGAATTTCTATCATCGCCGCGCGGCCATCCAGGCGCCGGCCGCAACGAACGAAGCGGTACACCAGGCGACCTCCAGCGCGAATGCGTGACGCCGAAGCCTGCTCACCGGTAACCGTCCGACGCCAGAAGCCGGAGCAGGCACGAACCACTGAATCGACCCATACAACCGGTAAAAAGAATGTGTGACGGCTGCCCTCGCCCAGCCGGACGCGCGTCGCCCACGTCAGGAGACAAGCATGGAAGCCCTGGTAGAGCCGACCGCCGCAAACGGTCAACCCGCCGTCGAAGCGCCGCCCGTTCACTTCAATTTCGCAGCGCACCTTTTTGCGCTAAACGAAACGCGCGCCCAGAAACCCGCGTATATCGACGACAACGGCGTCACGCCCTACGGCGAACTCGAATCGCTTGCGCGCCGCTTCGCGAGCGCGCTGACGAAACTCGGCATTCATCCCGAGGAACGCGTGCTGCTCGTGATGCACGACACGACCGATCTGCCCGTCGCGTTTCTCGGCGCGCTGTATGCGGGCGTCGTGCCGGTCGTCGCGAACACGTTGCTCGCGCCCGCCGACTACACGTACATGCTCGATCACAGCCGCGCACGCGCGGTCATCGCAACGGGCGCGCTGCTGCCGACGGTCGCGCAGGCGCTCGCGGATGCGTCGAACGAAGGCTGCGTGCTGATCGTCTCGCAGCCGCAGGACGCGAATCTGCCAGGCGAGCATGTGTTTCGTCGGATGATCGACGAATCCACACCACGCGCGACGCCCTGGGCAAGCCACGCCGACGATATCGCGTTCTGGCTGTATTCGTCCGGCTCGACGGGCAAGCCGAAAGGCACGGTCCACACGCACGCGAACCTGTACTGGACGGCCGAGCTTTACGGCAAACGCGTGCTGGGTATCCGCGAGGACGATGTCGTCTATTCGGCAGCGAAGCTGTTCTTCGCGTACGGTCTCGGCAATGCGCTGACGTTTCCGCTTTCCGTTGGCGCAACCGCCATCCTGATGGCCGGCCGGCCGACGCCCGAGGCCGTCTTCGCGCAGCTCACGCGCCACAGGCCGACCATCTTCTATGGCGTGCCGACGCTGTATGCGGGCATGCTCGCCTCACCCGACCTGCCTGAGCGCGCGGACGTACGGTTGCGCGTGTGCACGTCAGCGGGCGAGGCGTTGCCGCGCGAAACCGGCGAGCACTTCACGGAGCGCTTCGGCTGCGAGATTCTGGATGGCATCGGCTCGACCGAGATGCTGCACATCTTCCTGTCGAATCGCGCGGGTCACGTGGCCTACGGCACGACGGGCACCGCGGTGCCGGGCTACGATGTCGAACTGCGCGACGAAAGCGGCCAGCCGGTTCCCGACGGCGAAATCGGCGACCTTTACATCCGGGGGCCGAGCGCCGCGCTGATGTACTGGTGCAACCGCGACAAATCGCGCGCGACGTTTCTCGGCGACTGGCTGAAAAGCGGCGACAAGTACCGTCGTCTGCCGGATGGGAACTACACGTATGCCGGCCGCAGCGACGACATGCTGAAAGTCAGCGGACAATACGTGTCGCCGATCGAGGTCGAGATGGTGCTGATGCAGCACGACGACGTACTCGAAGCGGCGGTCGTCGGCGTGACGCGCGACGGGCTCATGAAAACGCGTGCGTTCGTCGTGCTGAAGCGCGAAGCGGGCGCGAACGACGCGTTCGCCGCCGAACTGAAGGCCTTCGTGAAGGCACGGCTCGCGCCGCACAAATACCCGCGCGAAATCCTGTTCGTCGACGATCTGCCGAAAACTGCGACGGGCAAGATCCAGCGTTTCAAACTGCGCGAGGCGCCGTGAAGCACCGTGATGCACTCGCAACGGATACCATCGAAACCGCCTCACAATACGCGGTGAAACGCCGTTCAACTCTTCTGTGACTGTCTAATGGATCGGATCGCATGACCGCCTGCACGCCCCTGTCGACTGCCTTCGCCGAACTGCCTGCCGGCGCGGATCGCGGCGCGCTTCGCATCGAGTATCGATGGCTCAACCCGGAGCATGTCGACGCGCCGCTTGCCGTGTTTCTGCACGAAGGGCTCGGCTCGATCGCGATGTGGAAAGACTGGCCGCAAACGCTGTGCGACGCGCTGGGTTTCCGGGGTCTCGTGTATTCGCGCCCGGGTTATGGCCGCTCGACGCCGCGTGATCACGACGTCAAGTGGCCCGTCGATTTCATGCACCGGCAGGCGCACGACGTGTTGCCCGCGCTCCTCGATGCCCTTCAGGTCGACGAAGCCGAACGCGCGCGCATGTGGCTCGTGGGTCATAGCGATGGCGGCTCGATCGCGCTGCTCTACGCGGCGGCGTTTCCGCACGCGCTGGGTGGCGCGATCGTCGTCGCGCCCCATGTGATCGTCGAGCAGAAGTCCGTCGATGCCATCGCGCAGGCGAAGATCGCCTTTGAGACAACCGACTTCAAGCCGAAGCTCGCGCGCTATCACAACGACGTCGATTCCGCGTTCTACGGCTGGAACGACATCTGGCTCAACACCGACTTCCGGCGCTGGAATATCACGGGCGCGCTGCCCTCGATCACGTGCCCGCTGTTCGCCGCCCAGGGCCATGACGACGAGTACGGCACGATGGCGCAGATCGATCTGATCCAGCAGCACGTCGCGCACGTGCAGCTCGCAAAACTCGACGGCTGCGGACATTCACCGCATCGCCAGGCGCCTGAACTGCTGAACGCAAAGATCGCTGCGTTTGTGAAAAGCCGGTAGCCAATCTCCTGCGGTGAGCTTTTTCGGGAGGTGAGCGCGATCCCGTTTCGCGCTCACCTTTGTCATTCGGGCGTTCAGCCCTTTCCCTGCCTTCCTTCCCGTCGCATCATGTATGCCGTGCCGCGTTCGCTATGTGGCAGGCATCAGGCATCTTCATCATCAGTCATCGTATAACTTAACAAAAAGACGGAGAAACACCATGTCACTGTTAAATATACGGGTTAACGCGGCTATGAACGCACACTGGCAGGTGCATAATGCAATTAAGATGTACGATGACAGATAACATCATGTTTTGAACGGGACGTGGCTTCAACCCTGCCCTGCGACCTGTTCTGCCCGCCACTCGTCACCCAGCCGAAGGACAATTCATGATCGCTGCCTCGCCGTTTCAGCCTCTGCCCAACAGTTTTCGTCAGGCCGTACGCAACCGCGAGAAGCTCGTGGGGTGCTGGTCGTCGCTGGCAAGCCCGATCGTCACGGAAATGCTCGGCGTGATCGGCTTCGACTGGCTTCTGCTCGACGCGGAACATGCGCCGAACGACGTCATCACGCTCATTCCGCAGCTGATGTCGCTGAAAGACAGTCGCAGTGCGCCCGTCGTCCGGCCGCCGGCCAACGAGAGCGTCGTGATCAAGCGTCTGCTCGACAGCGGCTTTTGCAACTTCCTGATTCCGTTCGTCGACAGTGCGGCCGATGCCGCGCGCGCCGTCGCCGCGACGCGCTATCCGCCGCACGGCATACGCGGCGTGTCGGTCGGCCATCGCGGGAATCGCTTTGGCACCGTCGCCAATTACCTCGATATCGCGAACGACAACATCTGCGTGATCGTGCAGATCGAAAGCCGCACGGCCGTCGAAGCGATCGACGAGATCGTGGCCGTCGACGGCGTCGACGCGGTGTTCGTCGGTCCGTCGGATCTCGCCGCTGGCTACGGCCATCTCGGCAACGCGAACCATCCGGAAGTGCAGCAGGCCATCGAACGCGTCTTCGCGAGCGCGAACGCCGGCGGCAAGGCAAGCGGCATCCTGGCGCCGGTGGAAGCAGACGCCGAACGCTACATCGCGATGGGCTGCCAGGTGGTGGCCGTATGCGCCGATCTCGGTCTGCTGCGCAACGCCGCGCAGGCCGTGCACAGGCACTTCATCGCCGCCTGAACCCGACATGTCAGACACCCGATTCAACGACACACTGAACCCGACAGACCGAACGGAGGATCACATGCAATCAGCAGGCTTTATCGGACTCGGCATCATGGGCAAGCCCATGGCTGCGAATCTACTCAAGAACAACGTGTCGCTCGCGACCTTCACGCGCAGCGGCGTGCCGGACGACCTGAAGCAGGCTGGCGCCGTCGCCTGCGACAGCCCGGCGGCCGTCGCGGCGAAAGCCGACGTCATCTTCATCATGGTGCCGGACACGCCGGACGTCGAGCGCGTGCTGTTCGGCGAGGATGGACTCGCGGGCGCACTGCGCGCGGGCCAGACCGTCGTCGACATGAGCTCGATCTCGCCGATGGCCACGCGCGAATTTGCCGCGCGGGTGCGCGAAAGCGGCGCGGAGTATCTGGACGCGCCGGTCTCGGGCGGCGAAGTGGGCGCGAAGGCCGGATCACTGACGATCATGGTCGGCGGCACGCAGGCCACGTTCGACGCCGTGAAGCCGCTCTTCGACATGATGGGCAAGAACGTCACGCTGATCGGCGACGTGGGCGCAGGACAGGTGTGCAAGGTCGCCAACCAGGTGATCGTCGCGGCGACCATCGAGGCGGTCGGCGAAGCGCTGCTGCTGGCGTCGAAAGCCGGCGTCGATCCGGCACGTGTGCGCGAGGCGCTGATGGGTGGCTTCGCTTCCTCGCGGATTCTCGAAGTACACGGCGAACGGATGACGAAGCGCACGTTCGATCCGGGCTTTCGCATCGAGCTGCATCAGAAGGACCTGAACCTCGCGCTCTCGACCGCGCAGGCGCTCGGCGTATCGCTGCCCAACACGGCGACCTGTCAGGCGCTCTTCAACGCATGCGTCGCGCACGGCGGCAAGGCATGGGATCACTCGGCGATGGTTCGCGCACTCGAAGTGCTCGCGAATCACGAGATCGGCCAGCCCGCCAAAACGTGACGCCGCGTACCTGATTGAAGCGCGTGACGGGAGCCGCAAGGAACTGTATGAGGCTCCCGGAAATACTCACCGATGCGTCTGAATAAACATTTCCAGGCCGGGGAAACAGAAAAGGGGCGTGCGATCGCGACGCCACGCCCCTTCTTCAATGCGATGCTCCAACCTGCTGAACCTTCCGGACGAAGGTTCAGCAGCGGATTACCGCCCGGCTTTTCCCTCGACTGCCTGGATCGCCTTTGCGACGCCCGCGCCATAAGCTGGATCGGCCTTCGTGCAGTGCTCGATGTGCAGCGCCTGAATCGGCTTCGACACGCCCGCGATCGCGCGCGCGGTGTTGTCGAATAGCGTCTGCTTCTGTTCCGCCGACATCAGACGGAACAGCGCACCCGGCTGCGAGAAATAGTCTTCATCGACGCGATGATTCCAGTGATCCGCCGCGCCTTCCAGCGAAAGCGGTGGTTCGCGGAAATCCGGCTGCTCGATCCACTCGCCGCGCGAATTCGGATTGTACGAAGTTGCGCCGCCCGCGTTGCCGTCGACACGCATCTGGCCGTCGCGGTGATAGCTGTGCACGGGGCACTTCGGCGCATTCACCGGAATCTGGTTGTGATTCACGCCGAGCCGGTAGCGCTGCGCATCGCCATACGAAAAGAGACGGCCCTGCAGCATCTTGTCCGGCGAAAAGCTGATGCCCGGCACGATGTTGGCCGGATTGAACGCGGATTGCTCGACGTCGGCGAAATGGTTCTCCGCGTTGCGGTTCAGCTCGACATAGCCGACTTCGATCAGCGGATAGTCCTTCTTCGGCCAGATTTTCGTCAGATCGAACGGGTTGACCGGATACGTGGCCGCGTCCTTCTCCGGCATGACCTGCACGCACAGCGTCCAGCGCGGAAACGCTTTTTTCTCGATGCTTTCGTACAGATCGCGCATCGAGCTTTCGCGATCCTTGCCGACGAGCGCTTCCGCTTCGGCGTCGGTCAGGTTCTGGATACCCTGCTGCGTGCGGAAATGAAACTTGACCCAGTGGCGCTCGTTCGCGGCATTGATCAGGCTGAACGTGTGGCTGCCGAAGCCGTGCATGTGGCGAAACGACTTCGGAATGCCGCGATCGCTCATCACGATCGTCACCTGATGCAGCGCTTCGGGCAGATGCGTCCAGAAATCCCAGTTGTTTTCCGCGCTGCGCATGCCGGTGCGCGGATCGCGCTTCACGGCGTGATTCAGATCGGGAAAATTGAGTGGATCGCGCATGAAGAACACCGGCGTGTTGTTGCCGACCATGTCCCAGTTGCCCTCTTCCGTATAAAACTTGAATGCAAAGCCGCGGATGTCGCGCTCGGCATCGGCGGCACCCCGCTCGCCGGCAACCGTCGAGAAGCGGGCGAACATGGGCGTCGTCTTGCCGATCTCGGAGAAGATTTTCGCGCGCGTGTACTTCGTGATGTCGTGCGTCACCGTGAACGTGCCGAACGCACCGGAGCCCTTCGCGTGCATGCGGCGCTCGGGAATCACTTCGCGATCGAAATGAGCGAGCTTCTCGAGAAACCACACATCCTGCAACAGCGCGGGGCCGCGGGGGCCGGCCGTCTGGATGTTGTTGTTGTCGACAACGGGTGCACCAAATGCAGTGGTGAGCTTGTTCATGTCGTGTCCTGTCCTTGTGGGAAGATGGGCGCCTGGGGCGTCCGGTTCACGCAAACGCCGACGCGTGGATCATCGCGCCGACGTTGACTGGCACGCGTCGACCGCGACTTCCTGGACGATACACCGCATCGCCGCGACGTATCGCCATGCCGCTCACCGCACACCGGCCGGAGCTTCGCGCCACACCCTGAATCCATACCTGGTCGCCGTAATGGCAGGTCGTCGAGCGCCAGCACAGTACGACAGCCGTTGTGGACAGGCGTTCCAGCAACGTGATCACGGGTGGCTCGGTGTCGCGGCACGACGTCTGGTCGCGCCGCGGAGCGCGCGCCCGGTAGCGGGCATCCGGCTCGCGCGTACGGCGCCCGGACCTGCTTTCGTCCACAGGCGCCGCACACAGCGCTTCGAGCAGCGACAGCATCTGTGCCCACGGGTCGCGCTCCCATGTGCCGGCGGGCATTCCACGGCAAGGGCTGATCCGCGTGCGGGGATCGTTCTGGGACGGAAAATCCTGGATGTTCATCGGTCACCTCGTACGGGAGTGGCGGTCACAATCACGACGCCGCCATGCGTCTGGCTATTTCTGGAGACGACAAAAATGGGAACCACGCAAGAAGGCTTCCCGCCGCTCACGCGCGGGAAGCCACGAATTGATCGTAGTCGGTCTCACGTTCTGGATGTGATTAATTGTTGTGAATCTTTTGACCCCGCATTTAATTAAAACCCTCCAGCCATCCGGCCGGCGACAGACGCAGCGCGGAAGCCTCATCCCGATTCCACGAGGCGAGGCGGGGTTTCGTCTCCCGAATATCCTCACCTTTCTCAGTGCTCCGCGACCTGACGCTTTTGCACATTTTTAGCAGTGGTGTCAAAATAGAGTCATTGCGGTTTTGTGGATTGGGGCAGGCATGGCAGGCGTTCGACAGTTCGATGAAGACAGCGCATTTACGCAGGCGCTGGAAGTTTTCTGGCGCAAGGGTTTCCGCGCGACCTCGATGCTGGATCTGGCCGAGGCCACCGGCGTGCAGCGCGGCTCGCTCTACAACGCGTATGGCGACAAGGAAGAGATTTTCATGCGGGTGTTCGAGCGATACACCGAACGGTTTATCGCCGGTGCGCGTCAGGCGCTGAAGAAGCCCGACGTGCGCGATTCGTTGCTCGCTTTCTTCGCGTTTGTGATCGCCTCGCTGACGCAGGGCACGCCTTCGCGCGGCTGCCTGTCGACGAGGACCGCGATCGAAGTCGATCCGGATTCGCCGCGCCTGCGCGAGGCGCTGCAAAAGATGATCGGCGAACTGGAGGCCGCGGTACTCAGCGCGCTGGAAACGTCCGAAGCGAAAACGCGGCTCGCGATTCCAGCGGGGCAGGCGGCGAAGCTCGTGGTCACGATGACGCGCGGCATCGCCGTGATGGAGCGGGTCTATGGCGACACGAAATCGCTCAGACAGACCACGTCCGCGCTCGTCGATGCGCTGGTGCCGAAGCACTGACGTACACCGACGGGCACTTCCGCAGATAGCGCGCGAGCGCGGGCACCGCCTGGTGCTATCCAAACGCCGACGGCGCGTGAATGCGCAGATGACCTGCCGGCAGCGCGCACGTACGCATCAAGGACCGGAGTGGATCTCATGCCTCAAGCGTCTAGCGAAGCGACCTGGAGCGTGCGAACGATCAGACGTGCGCAGCCGCCAGCGCGACCGTGACATATTCGCGGAGGAACGCGATCCACGTCTTGATCTTCGCGTCGAGATATTCACGCGACGCGTACACGGCGTAAACCGTCATCTCCTGCGGCCTGCACTCGGGCAGCACGCGCACCAGTTCACCGCTTTCCAGCAGCGGTAGCGCGGAGAGCATCGGCAACGCACCGATTCCCATGCCGCTTGCGAGCGCGCCCGCAAGCGCATCCGGCGAATTCACACGTAGCTTGCCGGGCGGCAAGTCGATTTCCTCGACGCCATCCGGCGTTTCGAACTTCCAGTGGTCGACCGGAAAATACGGCGTGACGAGTTGCAGACACGCATGCTCGCGCAACGCCGCAACCGTAGCGGGCGCGCCATGACGCTCGATGTATTTCGGCGACGCGCACAGCACGCTCGGCATCGTGCAGATGTGCGCGGATATCAGCGCCGAATCCTGCAGATGCGTGGTCGTGATCTGAAATGACACGTCATACCCTTCGTCGAGCAGATTGGGAAGACGTTGCGACAGGGTCAGTTCCGCGCGCACCAGCGGATTCGCCTCGAGATATTCCGCGAGCGCGGGGATTACGTAGATATGGCCGAAGCTGAGCGACGCGTGAATGCGCAGCGCGCCCGATGGCGTGTCTTTCGCCTCACCGGCTTCGGCTTCAGAGAGTTCGACCAGGCCGAGAATTTCCTTGCAGCGAACCAGGTAGCGATTGCCCGCATCGGTCAGCGCAACGCGACGCGTCGTGCGATTGAGCAAACGCGTGCGCAGGTGAGCCTCGAGTTCGGAAATGGCGCGGGAGGCCTGCGCGGTCGTCACTTCAAGCTGCTGTGCCGCGATCGTGAAGCTGGCAATCTCCGCCACCCGCACGAAGATCTTCATGTTCCGCAGTATGTCCATCGCGCCCGGTCCTGTGTTGTTGACGCGAAAATATCACATGGGTCGTATTACTCGCCACGCAGCGCATCTTCGTACCCGGTTTCAAAGATTGCTGTCGAACAGCGATTGCTGCGTCGTTTGCGATACGGTTCGGGTCCACATCGCGCTCGAACGGTGTGACGTTTTCACGGCTGGGGATGTCGGGCCGCTTGCGGCTTCGATCGCGAGCAATGTTTCCTTCGCCTTCAGTCCGCCGGCAAAGCCGGTGAGATCGCCCGATGCGCCGATCACGCGATGGCACGGCGCGATGATCGAAATAGGGTTTCTGCCGTTCGCCGCGCCGACGGCGCGAACCGCCTTCGGGTTGCCGATTTGCGTCGCGATGTCCAGATAGCTGCGGGTCTCGCCGAACGGGATCGTCAACAGCGCGGCCCAGACCTTCTTCTGGAACGCCGTGCCGGCGAAATCCAGTTCGAGATCGAAACAGGTGCGTTCGCCGGCGAAGTACTCCTTGAGCTGGCGCTCCGTTTCATCGAGTACCGGATCGTGCTCGACTTCGACCATTTCGCCGAGCCGCACACGATTGGGCCGCTCGCTTTCCCAGAGAATGGCGACAAGGCCGCGTCCTTTCGAGACGAGTTTGAGCTTGCCGACCAGCGAATTCACGACCTTGTACGCGTATGACATTTGACCGCTCCGTTCAATCGTCGATTGAATTGAGGTTAGCCCTCCGTGATGAAAGCGCAAGCGACACCGTCGTGCAGAGGGTCCACCAGGTGGCGCTCAAAGTGCAGCGGGTAATCGATCATGCATGACCCGCCTGGGTTTCGGTTCGGCGAGCATCTCCTGGATATCCTCACCATCCTGGAAACACTCACCTGACGCCATCGCTTCGCAGCTCCCGAATTGTCTCACCTCTACGGACATCTCCTGGAATTCCTCACCATTGCGGCGATGCGATCCTGCTAGAACTTCACCTTCAGCTGAAACCCCAACGTGAACGGAAGATTGTCCGACGGGATCGGTGGAATCAGAATGACGTTCGCGCCGACGCGCCTGTATTCGAACATCAGGATCGGTGCGACCACCGGTCCGATTGTGTGATCGCGACCGAGACCCCAGTTGCCGTAGTTATAGCCCGAGATGATGCCGCCGATCACGGAGAGTCGCACGAAACCCCAGTGCGTGAAGTCGGGCGACCAGACGCCACCGCCGTACCATGAAGGACGCGACAGCGAATTGCGAAAGCCACCGGCCGTCAGCGCCCATTCGTTGTTCAGCCAGCATTCGACGCCGAGGCCGGGATTGAACTGCCGGAAATGCTCGTCGGGGTCCGGGTCGATGTGATACGACCCAATCATCACGTCGGCCCAGACGCCGCCCTTGCACCAGTCGGTTGCGTGTGCCGCGGTCGTCATGGTCAGACCTGCCGCCGCGGCCACCACCGCGCATGCCACCCTGTTCTTTTTGCGCCAGAAACGCATGTCCTCTCCGTCGTCGGTCGGATGCCGACGTGATCCATGTTCTTGTCCAGTGTTTGTGTCATCACCGTCGCGCACTGTACCTCAACGCGCAGTGCGCGAACTGGTGGGCACGCTCGGGAAAGCGGGCACGCGACCTGCGACGTGCCGCCCGGAGAGAACAATAACGGAGAACCGATGGCGAATCGGTGAAACGCGCGGCGCGGGCCCGCGCTTACAGGCCCAGATCCGACAGTCCGGGATGGTCGTCCGGACGACGGCCGAGCGGCCAGCGATACAGACGGTCCGCCTCGCGGATCGGCATATCGTTGATGCTTGCGTGACGACGTGCCATCAGGCCGTTCGCATCGAATTCCCAGTTTTCGTTGCCGTAGGAGCGAAACCAGTTGTTCGAATCGTCGTGCCATTCGTAGGCAAAACGCACCGCGATCCGGTTATCGGTGAATGCCCACAATTCCTTGATAAGCCGGTAATCCAGTTCCTTCGCCCATTTGCGACGCAGCAGGCCGACGATCTCCGCGCGGCCCGTGACAAACTCCGCGCGATTGCGCCAGACGCTTTGCGGCGTGTAAGCCAGCGCCACGCGCTCGGGATCGCGCGTGTTCCAGCCATCTTCTGCCCCGCGTACTTTCTGGATCGCCGTCTCGCGCGTGAAAGGCGGAAAGGGCGGACGGCTTTCGATCGGTTCGGTCATGACTTCTCCTGACGTTGGGTGGACACCCGTCGGACCGACGGGCGAGAGACCATGGAATCTGCTTCGAGCAACTGTCCGGCTGCGGCGCGTGCATCGAGCGCGGCATCGGCATCGCCACTGACAAGCGCCACGCCGATCGCGCCGTCGATCAGGATCAGCCATTGCCGCGACAGCCGCGCGGCGCGTGCTGTGCGCTGATCGTCCTGCCTGTTCTGCCTGCCCTGCCGGTTCTGCCTGTTCTGTTTGTCCTGCACGACGGCGTCTGGGGCGGTCGATGCCACGTAGTCGTCGCACATCTGGCGCACGAAGCGAAGCAGACGCGCTTTGTGTTCACGCGCGACGATGCGGATCGGATCATCAGCGGCCTCGATTTCGCCGGCTGCATTGAGAAACGCACAGCCATGAAAATCATCCGACGAGAACCACTCCCGCAGCACATCGAACATGCCGATGAGCCGCGCGCGTGGTGTCGTGCCCTGCGCCAGCGTGTTACCGGAGAACCAGTTCATCCAGCGTTCGTCGCGCCGTTCAAGCGCGGCGGCAACCAGCGCGTCCTTCGAGCCGAAATGCGTGTAGAAGCTTTTGCGTGCCGTGCCCGACTGGCGCACGATCGCATCCACACCGGTTGCGTGGATGCCGCCGGCGTAAACCAGCGCCTCGGCGGCGTCGAGCAGCCGCTCGCGTGCACGGGTTGTCGACGGATTGTCAGAAGAAGTCGTGGAAGTCGCCATGAACGAAAGGTAGAACGATCATTCTACCTTGTCAAGCATGGAATCTGGATGATGTCGGGCGCTTGCGTTATGGTGATGCTCTTCGAAACACGGATCGACGACATGCGCACACCCACGCTACGCGCCGCGCTCACGCGCACGTTTCTGCTCACAATGCTCGCGACAGCGGCGGCCTGCACGCCACTTCAGGTGGTAACGCACACGGTCAGCACGACAGAAACGCGCGTGCCTGCCGGGCGCTACACGCTCGATCCGAACCATTGCAGCATCACGTTCGATATCGATCACTTCAGGTATTCGCGCTTTACGATGCGATTCGATCGCAAAACCGCACAGCTCGACTGGAACCCTGGCGGGCTGGATAAAAGTGCGGTGACGGCGTCGATCGACGCGGCAAGCGTCGACACGAATGTGCCGCTTCTCGACAGGATGGTGAAGAGCGACCAGATGCTCGATGTCGTGCGCTACCCGGAGATACGTTTCGTGAGCACGCACTTTGAGCGAACCGGCGATTCGCGTGGAACGCTAACCGGCGATCTGACGATTCGCGACACCACGCAGCCAGTCACGCTCGACGTGACGTTCAACGGCTTCGCGCCCGATCCGCTCACGAAGCAGGACACGCTCGGCTTTTCGGCGGAAGGCCGTTTCAGCCGTTCGAAGTTTGGGCTTTCGACGTGGTATCCGGCTGTAGGCGACGACGTGCACGTGCGCATCCAGGCAGAATTTGTGAAGCCGCCCGCGGGAAGCTGAGCGCATCGGTTTTTGCCTATGTTCGTTGTTGTGTACGCGCGCGCTGGACGCACGCCCAACGCAACGCGAATCGACGACACTACAACGAATCAGGCCGAGGTCCAGTCGAGAATGACCTTGCCGCTTTCACCCGAGAGCATCGTCGCGAACGCACGCTCGTAATCGTCAACCGGAAAACGATGCGTGAGGATCGGCGAGAGATCCAGCCCGCTTTGCAGCATCGCAACCATCTTGTACCAGGTCTCGAACATCTCGCGGCCATAGATACCCTTGATCTCGAGACCCTTGAAGATGACCTGGGTCCAGTCGATCGCGGTTTGTGCCGGCGGAATGCCGAGAAGTGCAATCTTGCCGCCGTGATTCATCGCATCGAGCATGCTGGTGAATGCGCTCGGCACGCCGGACATCTCGAGCCCGACATCGAAGCCTTCGGTCATGTGGAGGTCTTCCATGACGTCGCGTAACGATTCACGTGAAACGTTGACAGCCCGCGTCGCACCCATTTTTCGCGCGAGGCCGAGCCGATAGTCATTGACGTCGGTAATCACGACGTTGCGCGCGCCGACGTGCTTCGCAATCGCGACCGCCATGATGCCAATCGGCCCGGCGCCCGTGATCAGGACATCTTCGCCGACCAGGTTGAACGAAAGCGCCGTGTGTGTCGCGTTACCGAACGGATCGAAGATCGCGGCGAGGTCGTCGGAAATTTCCGGCGGAATCCTGAACGCGTTGAAAGCGGGAATCACGAGATACTCGGCGAACGCGCCCTCGCGGTTCACGCCGACGCCGACCGTGTTGCGGCACAGATGACGACGCCCGGCGCGGCAATTGCGACAGAAGCCACACGTAATGTGGCCTTCGCCGGAGACGCGGTCGCCAATGGCGAAGCCACGCACTTCCTGACCCATCTCGACGATTTCACCGACATATTCATGTCCGACGTGCATCGGCACGGGGATCGTCTTTTGCGCCCAGTCGTCCCATTTCCAGATGTGAATATCCGTGCCGCAGATCGCGGTGCGTGTGATGCGGATCATCACGTCGTTGTGACCGACTTCGGGCTTTTTCACGCGCGTGAGCGTAAGGCCAGGCGCGCGTTCGAGTTTTGCAAGTGCTTTCATGTGATGGACTCCGTTTCAGATAACGCCAAGCGTTTTACCGACGCGCGCGAACGCATCGACGGCGCGACCGATCTGCTCCGGCGTATGCGCCGCGCTCATCTGCGTGCGGATGCGCGCACGGCCTTTTGGCACCACTGGAAACGAAAAACCGATGACATAGACGCCTTCGCGCAGCAGCGCGTCGGCCATGCGTGAGGCGAGTTGCGCGTCGCCAAGCATCACCGGGATGATCGGATGCTCACCCGGCACGAGCGTGAAACCGAGTGCGCTCATGGCGCTGCGAAAATGCGCGCCGTTGGCGCGAACGCGCTCGCGCAGCTTCGCGCCTTCCTCGCTGGCAAGCAGGTCGAGCACCTTCAGGGAGGCCGCGGCGATGCTGGGCGTGAGCGTGTTCGAAAAGAGGTATGGACGCGAGCGCTGCCGCAACAACTCGACGACTTCCCTGCGTGCGGCGACATAGCCGCCCGATGCGCCACCGAGTGCCTTGCCAAGCGTGCCCGTGATGATGTCGACGCGCGAGAGCACGCCACAATGCTCGGGCGTACCGCGCCCGTTCTCGCCGATAAATCCCACTGCGTGCGAATCGTCGACCATGACGAGCGCACCGTACCGGTCCGCCAGATCGCAGATGCCGGCGAGATCGGCGATGATGCCATCCATCGAAAACACGCCGTCAGTGGCAATCAGCTTGAATCGCGCGCCAGCGGCATCGGCCTCCTGCAACTTAGCTTCGAGATCGGCGAGATCATTGTTCCGGTAACGGAAACGCTTTGCCTTCGACAGACGCACGCCATCGATAATGCTGGCGTGATTCAGTTCATCGCTGATGATCGCGTCGGATTCGTCGAGGAGCGTCTCGAACAGGCCACCGTTCGCATCGAAACAGCTGGAGTAGAGAATGCAGTCGTCCGTCTGCAGAAACGCGGCGATCTCACGCTCCAGTTCCTTGTGCACCGTCTGCGTGCCGCAGATGAAACGGACCGATGCCATGCCAAACCCGTCCCGGTCGAGTCCGTCTTTTGCGGCGGCCACGAGCCGCGGATCGTTCGCGAGGCCCAGATAATTGTTGGCGCAGAAGTTCAGCACATCGGCGCCGCCCTCAAGACGAACGTCAGCCGACTGCGGACTGGCGATCACGCGCTCGGTCTTGTAAAAGCCGTCGTTACGAATCTGCTCAACCGTGCTGCGCAGATGGGCGAGAAAGGGTTCACGCATGAATCAGGCTCCTGAATGGCCCGGCGGATCACGCCGTGGCATTAGCTCGCGGACCGGCAGCCTGTTATAGTCGGCTGTCAGCTTTACCGGATTAATTCTATATTTCGAACCTAAGTTCGGTATATCGAACAACTTTAAACGATAGGTCACCCGATGGCAAGTTCCGGAACGCGCCGCACATCGACAGCGTCCCCTCTCACGCCCACGGCCCAGGCTGCGACGGTCGCCGCGCCTCCACGCGTGGGCGAGCAGATCCAGCGCCTGCGTGGCGAAAGGCGGATGACGCTCGACGATCTCTCCCGCGCAGCCGGCGTATCGAAATCGATGCTGTCGGAAATCGAGCGCGACAAGGCTAATCCCACGATCGCGGTGGCGTGGCGTCTCACGAACGCGCTTGGTGTCAGCCTCGATTCGCTGTTCGCCCAGCAGAAGCCGCCGGAAGCCATCGCCGTATCCGGACCACACGAAATTCCGACGCTGAGCGGCCACGACAGCCGCTATCAGTTGCGGGTATGGGGGCCGATCGAGCTCGCGGGCAAGTTCGAGTGGTACGAACTGACACTGCAGCCGGGCGGCGCGCTCGTCTCGAACGCACACGAGCCCGGCACGCGCGAACATTTGACGGTGCTGAACGGCACGATCGAAATCGACGCCGCGGGCACGAGCCGCAAGCTGAAGGCAGCCGACACGGCGCGCTACATCGCCGACGAACCGCACGCGATCCGCAATGCAGGAAAAGGCGAGGCAAAGGCCTTGCTGGTGGTGATTCACGGGTGAACCTCCGCGCTCATGCAACGCCTTCACGATAGCGCAACGGCAGCAATCTGACGCCTCGGCCGGATGGCCGAGGTTGCACCAACTACTGTATGTTTGTACAGTATAGGCAGATTGACCGGAGCCCAGAATGAACCACCCGAACGAGCATGACCTTGCCGCGCTGCGCTTCCAGGCGGCCGCGCGCGATCTCGAACACATCGTGCGTCACATCGCAGAGCGATATATCGCGCAGCAGGTACCGCTGACGTGGCGGCTGCTGCATGCAATCGAAGCGGAGGCGCTGGCCGATCTGGGCTTCGCGAGCCGCCACGACGCATTTTTGCTCGTGCTGTTCCAGCGGCCGGATAACCTGCCATACCCGGAAACCGACGATACGGTGGATTTCGGCGCATCGAACGCGTTGCCAGCGGTATTCGCCTTTGCGGTCAATGCTTATGAGAAGGCGCACGTCGCCTCGATGCAGTCTGCGGGAAAGCGGGCGGCGGCAATGCGCCCCAGCGCCTGGGGCGGCTAGGCGAAGGGTCTCGTCCGTTATGGTTGCATTGGAGGTCAGCAGGCGCGGTGCGCATCGGGGGGCGACGCATCGCGGAAAGCGTGCCTCAGAAGCGATGTCTTTTTATCCGTATTTGTGCGCTGAAGGCGCCCGAAGATCTGTGAGCCTGGGACCGATAGCGTGTTGACCTTGCGCTTCGCGTCTGGAAAACGCCATATGAATGCCCTACACTTCACGCAACTAACGGATATTCAATTATGGTCGCTTCGCCTCCTTCATCGCAACCACGACGGCAACCGGCCAGTACCGATCTGTTCGACCAGCAACGCGAAGACTGGCGACGCGATCCTCGCATCGCGTTCGACGCCTGGCTCGCGGGTCAGCAGTTCCGCCGCTCTTCGGCCGATGTGTATCGTGCGCAGTGGGGACTGTTTCTCGACTGGTTGAAGGTTCGTCGCAAAAGTCTTTCAACCGTCGACATGCATACCATCGCCGATTTCGTCGCTGGTCTCGATATCCGCAAACCGCAACGTGCCCGATATTTAAGGCTGATTGAGCGTGTGCTCGATCACGTCCGCGAAATCGAGCTGGCATCGACCAACCCCGCGCGCTTTATTGCCCAGGATGGAGACGCCGCATGGCGCAACGCCCGCGACAATGAACCAACCGGATTTCTCGCTTCGGTCGAACGATCGCTTCTGGTTGCACATCTGTTCTCGCCGCTCGCCGATCTCTCCGCTGCGGCCCGATGGCGTGAGCGTCGCGATCGCGCCTTGATCGCGGTTTTTCTCGGTGGCGGACTCAAGACCGGCGAAGCGCGAACGCTAACCATTAGTTGCGTGAATCCAGGCTCGCCCTGGGTTCTGGTCGAAGCCGCCAATCCTGCCTTCACGCGACGCGCCCGGCTCTCGCCGTTCGCCGTGGCCGTCATGGATGCATGGCTTGCCGAGCGGCGTCTTTCCGAACTGGCCGGCAATCTTGTGTTTCCGGCTTCGCCTTCGGGACGGCCGATGCACAAGGCGACGATGTTGCGATCGGTCGATGCGCTGATCGATGCCGCGGGCATTTCGGACGCACGTACAACACGCGCCAGTCCGCATACGTTGCGCAATACCTACGCGGCAGATCTGTTCGAAGCCGGTGTTGAGCCGGAACTCGTGGGTCAGTGGCTTGGATTCATGCAGCCCGTCTCTTCGAACCGGCTGCACCGCGCGTGGCAAAACTGGATGAACCTGCAGGACGCACCGGCGAGCGACATTCCAGATCCAGCCTCATCAACGCGTTCTATCTAGCGATCATGCCCGCCAGCCGGGCGTGCGCCGATTCCTGATCCCGAAAGGGCTCACCCACAGGCTCCCGAAATGGCTCACCTTTATCGCACGTCGATCGCGGCTCGACTGGCCGGGTGTTTGTGTTTTGTTGCCCGATTCGTTTTCTAGTTTGCCGTCGAAGCGGAAACGGTCCTGGCGGACAGAAACCGCGCCACCGCCTGAAGTCTGGAGTCGCCCATGCCCGACGAATGCTCGCATTCCGGACACTGCAGTTCGAAGCGGTGATCCACCTGCGACAACTCCGGTTCGCCATCCCCGCATTTCGGGCAGTGAAGCGGAAGGGCGACCTGAGCGTCGGCGAGGGTTCCGATCGCGCTTAGCTCGTCAGGCGTCAGGCGCCCGGCGCCGGCCAGCGCGCACAGCAAACCGGCAATGGCAGGATCGATACCTTCGTGCGAACGCAAGGCAGTCACTTCCTTGCTCAGTGCATCGATCTCATCTGACTGCTCGCGAACCTGCGCGTCCAGCCGGTCGCCGCGGGCCTTCGACGAAGCGATCTGCTGAATGAAATCGAATTCCTTGCGGCTCGCGTCACGTACGCCGGACTGGTACGTCGCCGCCACGCTGCGCAGCGAGTCGAGCTCGACCAGCATCGGTTTTACCCGACGTTCGGCTTCGGCGACGGCGTCCTTGATCTGCTGTGCATAATGTTCGGTGCTTTGCCGCATATCCGCGTGCAGGGCATCCATCCGGTCGCGTAATCCAGCGTTGGTGGTCTGCTCGGTATCGAGGCGCTTGCGAAGCGCTTCGGTTTCCGCTTCGAGACGTCGGACCATTGCCTGCAGACTTTCCTGATGCGCCGATCCGTGGGAATTCACGGCAGCGAGTTCCGTTTCCAGTTCGCGGATCCGGTTCCATGCAGCATCAGCGCGTATTTCCGCACGCTCGATCGCTTCCTCCGACGCGTCAAAGCGAATTTCCGCCTCGCGCGCTTTTTGCTCGGCGGCTTCAACCTGGTGTTGCATCGTCGCGCGGTCTTCGTCGAGCGTTGAGCGCGCGTGTGTCATCGCCGCCTGGAACAGCTCACCCAACAGTTCGCCGGCGCGGTCTTCGAGCGCCTTCGGTATTGCGCCCGCACCGACGCGCACCTTCGATGCACTTCGAATACGTTCCCAGAAACTGTCGATGTCTTTTGGAATGTCACTCGCGCTGCCCGTCTGGGTTAGCTCACGCACGGTCGCCATTGAAGGGCGAATACCCAGGTCGAAAAAGAGTCGCTTGCAGGCATGAAGCGACAGTTCCTGACGGCGCCCCCCGTTTGCCCGCATCTGTTCAAGTTCCTGACGAATGGCCTGGCGTTCTTCATCTGAATTCATTCATGCCTCAATGGAACGACGATCCAGCGAATCATAACAATTTACGTAGTAAACGATACGAATTTCAGTTCCTGACTTGCTTGACAGGTAAACAGTGCGTCAAGGGTCGCCTTTACCGCGTGTATAGCTCAACATCGAAGATTTACCGTGAAACAAATCGAAGAATAGTCAATAAGCATCTGTAAATAAAGAAGATTCTGCCTTTGCCAAAAAATCGGGGCTGTTTCACGAAGCGGGATGACAGGGGCGGTTTTGATGTCCGGTGTTGTTCCTGACGGCACCGCGGATCTTCGTTGAGAGTAATAGAAGTAAACACCCTTGAACCTAGGTTAAAAACGTTAACGCCCTGGCAAAGCTATACCAGGTAAGGGTTTGCGGGCGGTGAGGTGAGGCTTTGCGGGACAGTTGGTGAGCGATCCCGGGAGGTGACGGTGATGGGGTTCAGGGATACGGGTGAGAGGGTTCAGGACAGTGAGTGAGTGGCTTCGGGAGCTGTGCGTCAGGCAGGCCATTTCTATAGGTGAGTTTCTTCGGGAGCAGACCGGCCGGAACGCCCATAACGACCTGGAAACAGGATTCCGGGAGCCCAGAAGCAGTGGTGAGTGCTTGCGGGACGCGCATCGCCTCTTCGTTTTGCCTGATTTTCGAGTCGAAAAAGGCTGGTGGTGAGACATAACGGGACAGAACGGCATGCGAAGGTGAGGGTTTTCAGGGATTGGCCGCCGAAACGCGCCGGTTTTGGGCGACCCACGGCCTTGCGGTGAGTCTTTACGGGAGGTGTAGTGACGGTCAGCGCTGGATCGACGCGGGATTTCAGGTATCAATGACGGTCGGAACGGGTAAAGGTGAGGAGATTCGGGAGATATGTCAGAAAAAATGCTGAACCCGATGGTCTTATGGGCCGGGTGACAATGGTGAGGCTTTTCAGGAGCGAGATTGGGGGGGGCATTCTGGTCTGGTGATGCTTTTCGGGAGCAAGTTTGCAGTCACTTACCGGAAACACTGCGCTGACGTTGGTCAGTGAGTGTCTCTTTCAGGTTGCTCACGATGCAAAGGTGAGGAAATGCAGGAGATGGATGATTTTCTTCTGCCCCGCGTACCCGAAGCTTGGGTCTGGCCTTCCGGTGAGTATTTCCGGGAGCGTGATCGAGTGAAGATACCGGTTGACGAATCGAAGGTAAGTGCCGGTAACGATTGGGTATTTTTCCATGGCCGCTGAAAGGTGAGGTTTTTCAGGACCTCTCGTTGCTAACCTCGTCCGGTGTCGATCTTGCGCCTTGGGTGAGCTTTTTCGGGAGGGAAAACGGTCATCTGGACAGCCTGCTGGCCGGGAATCCCGTGCAAACGGGGCCTCGCGCACGTCAAAGGTGAGGCTTTTCGGGACCTTTCCTGCCGCCATCGATCGATTCAGCCGGATTCGAGACACTCTGAAGAGTATGGAATGCAAAAACCTCCGGCGATCCTGGCGACCGATGATGAAAATGGCCGAACGTGGGACGGTCCAGCTGACTTTTGTGATGCGAAACGCGAAAACCTGACGTTCACGACCAGTTTTCGCGCCTGCGTCGTAAAATTTCGACGATATTGACCGGTGAGCCGATACGGGAGCTGAAATTGCGGTGAGTGGAAGGCCAAAAACGGAGTGAATTTCGGGATCCGGCGACGGACAACGCTTGCTGCCCCGGGTGCATTCGGGCTGCGGTGAGGACTTACGGGAACGTTTCGAGGTGAGGTGCGGTTCGTAAACACACTTCACCGGCAATGGTGAGATGCGCGCTATAGACGTGCTTCACCGCAGCCGGTATGCTTTCGCCAAATCCCTCCTCGACCCGACGCATGGCCACGAAGCGCGCGAAGAAGACTGATGTGGTGAGCCCGAGCTCCGCGGAATTGCGCAAGGCCGTTGAGGCCATTGCCATTCAGCCCAAGAGCGGCAAGATCACCCTGCTTACCCGGAAGCTGTTCAATGTGCTGCTAGCCGTGGCTCAGCAGGCAGACGAATCTGGCGATACCTATCGCGCATTATTGTCCGACATCGTCGCGAATTCCGCGTTTGATTCGAACGATACGGCACTGGTCAAAGAGCATCTGCGACGGATGGTGTCGGTGCAGGTGGAATGGAGCACAGGTACCTCGAGCCAGAAGCCGGGCCGCAAGTGGGGTATTTCCACGCTGATTGCGGACGCCGAAATTCTCGAGGATCCGGCCACGCGGCGCGTGTGGGTCGAATTCTCGTTTGCGCCGAAAATCAAGAAGAAGCTGCTCGATCCAGTGCAGTACGCGCGGCTGAGTCTGCAGTTCCAGAGCCAGTTGCGCAGCAGCGCAGGTCTCGCGCTCTATGAAATCTGCGTGCGTTATCTGACGAACCCGAGCCATCTCACGATGCGCGAGGCGTGGGAATGGTGGCGCCCGATTCTGTCGGGCACGCCGGATACGGAAGCCGGTGACGAAGCGAAGCGCGAATACAAATACTTCAAGCGCGATTATCTGCGCCCCGCGATTGCCGAAGTGAATGCCGTGACCAACATCTTCGTCGAGCTGATCGAGCATCGGGAAGGTCGACGCGTCGGGGAGATCCAGTTTCGTGTCACGGAACGCAAGCAACCGATGCTCGCGCTTGACGAACATCCGAATGTCTTCGACAGCACGCTCGTCGACCGGATGGTGAAGATCGGCATTCCGCTAAAAGAGGCGCAGACGCTTTACGCCGATAGCGAGGAGAACCGGATTCGTGCGGCCCTGCAGATGACCGAGCAGCGCATGCGCAGCACGACGTTGCCACCCGTACGCAGCGCCCCGGCGCTCTTCAAGGACGCGTTGAAGAAGGGCTACGCTCCGCCAGTCGAAGTGCTGCCTTCGGTGGATGGCGTGAAGGGCATCACCGCGGCCGTGCCGGCGGATGACCTGAAGGCGCGCCTGCTGGGCGAATACTCCGCCTACCGTCGCAAGGAAGCGCGCGCACTGTATGACGAGCAGGGTGAGTCGGAACGGGATGTGGCGCGGCAGTCTTTCGAGGAAGACGAACTGCCGTCGCTGGGCGCGCATATGCGTGATGACTGGCGTCGTCGCGGCCTGGATTCGAAGCTGGCCGAGACCGCATTCTTTGACTGGCTGGCCCGCAAGACATGGGGCGATCCCACCGATGGTGATCTGCTCGCCTTCACGCTGAGCCAGTCCCGCGCTGCCTGATCCGGCGGTTTGCCAATGAGGGCTGCCCGCTGTAATGGCAGGCAGCCTCGGTCGGATCGAGGTTTACTTCGGCAGCAACATCTGTTCGATCTGCTTCAGGATGTCGTCGCGCTTTTCACGCGTCAGCCCGCGCAACCTGAGCTCCAGACGGTCATCACCGTATGATTTCAGGTCTCCGACCGTCATTCCGTCGAGTTTGATATCGAGTCGCTGGGCGTAGCGCTGGCGTCCTGTCGGCTTCGCGCTTTCCTGCGCCGTGGCCCGGCCTTTAACGATGTCCGCGACTTGCCGCGTGCTCAGATCATCTGAAAGAATCTTGTTGATCAGGCGCAGCGTGGCGTCAGCGCCGCGCGCACTGTGGTACCGGCCAACCTGATAGGCCATGTTCGAACCAAAGCGGTCTGGCCGGGCGACCATCTCATGCATGACTGCTTCGGGCAACTTCGCGATTGACAGCGCGACGGCCACAGTGGATTCATCGAGACCGAGATGTTCGGCGAGTTCTTTCTGGCTTTGAAAATGTTTGTCATCTAGAAAACGCTTCCAGACGACGGCGTTATCAAAGACAGTCTGCGAATCACGCTGAACGTTGAGGTCGTAGCCGAGTTTGTAGCTCTGGATACCGATCGGCAGATCGATGACGATCGCCTTGACGAAATCCTTGTTCGCCTCTTTCAACGCCCGAACGCGGCGGCCGCCATCGCTGACGAAATAACTGCCAGGATTGTCATAGTCAGGGATGACATGGATCGCCTGTTGTTGCCCCTGCTTTGCCAGATTGACTGCGAGTTCGGCAATCGATGATTTCAAATAGAAATGACGTGGATTGAACGGACTCGGCTTGATCGTTTTCAGTGCAAGCTCAATGACCTGGCCAGAACGGTATCCATGTTCGATGCGCCAGGCGTGGTACTCAGCCGATTCGCTCCCAGCTTGTGACAGTGCTGGTTCTTCCATCATCGGCACAACCGCGACGTCGGACTGGCTGGAGCGTCCCGGCACGTCGGCTGACTTCGCATCGCTACGCTGAACAAGGCCATCGATAGCGTTGAGTCGGTCGAGCGCGGTGCGTTTTTCACTGCTGGTCGTATCAGGGCGCGCCTGGAAGCCTTTAGCGAATTGAGAGGGTTTCATTCAGGGTCCTTTATGCGCATAAATTCAGGGGAGCAAGGCGGCGATCTCGTTCGCGCACGCCCGTATTTCAAGGCTGGCGAGTTTGGCGCCGCGGTCATTCATCTGCAGGACGGTCTGCCCCAGTGCCATTGCCTGTTTATAGGCTTCTCGGGTCGGAATCTGGGTTTTGAGCAGCGGAAATCCGAGTTCTTCGAGGGCCCGTTTCAGTTCGCGGGTCAGCATGCGCTTCTCTTCAGTCTTGTTGAGCAGGAAGACTGCGCGAAGGTCCTCATTCATGGCCTGAGCCTGCTGAATGAGTTTGACGAGACCGACGCTTGACCAATAGTCGGCGGGCGATGATGAGGTAGGAATGACGGCGACCGTCGCTGCGAGCAGAACGACGCCGGAGACTTTTTCGGTAATGGACGGCGGACAGTCGACAACAATGATGTCGTAGTCGCCGACGAATTTCTTGATCTCGCGATGGATCTGGCCGCCAGCTTCAGAGAGATTGACGACGGGAAACGGAATTCCCGATTCTCCTTCAGACGATGCGCTTGCCCAGTGAACGAGGGTGTTCTGACCATCGGCGTCTACAACGAGGACGCGCTTACCTTTTTCATGGAAGGCAGCGCCGAGATGCATGGCGATAGTGCTCTTCCCGACTCCGCCTTTTTGTTGCGTGACCGCGATGATTTCAGCTGCCAATTCTTCACCTCATTTTTAGACGCTGATGGATTTTACCGTGATGAATTTCGATTTCAATGATTTTCGTAGTTCAGACGCGACGAATTAGCTATTCGGCCAAGGTTTATGCGCATAAACGGGCTCCTGCGGGCTGATGGGTCACGGCAACCACGACTTTCGACATTTCGTTGGCCGGAGGCTGGGTTTTTGGCCGAGACGTACTGCGGTTATTTATTTTGTGGCGATGCGGTTCGCCATTTTGAGGAGACGTTGCGGATGTACCAACGTCTCTCTCACAAACGCGTACCCACCCTGATCTGCACACGGCATCCCCGCAGGTCTCAACAATCAGACTCGCGTTTATGCGCATAAACCAGAGGTCAATGAATCGTTATCGTGGAATGGGATCAAGACGGACAGATTTGTCCGCTGCCGGTAATACAGTCGTCAAGCTGCGAAACCAGAGAGCGGGCCGCGTGATTGCGAGTGCATCGAGTGCCCTGGCCGCGAGGCATGCATCAATGGTGAACCGCTAAAAAGGCGGCTTAATGTGACGGTTGGGAATGCGTCAATCCCCGGTCTTCTGGCTGGCACGATTGGCACCGGAACTGCTCGCTGTGGGAGACGTACCTCACGTTCAGCGAAAGGGCTTCGATTCGGGCCGTAACCCGTATTCACCCGTCGTCTTTGATGTGGCAACCAGCGCTTCGACAACAGGACGATATAAACCGCGAACGACCCACGGCCGTCGATCGGCCAGCAAATCGACACTCGACGCCCACCCACGTCTAAAGCACGGCGGCGTAAGCAAGCCGCGCAGAATTCACATCGAACGTCGATCCATCCGGTCGTCATCCCAGGAACCGTGGCCGCCTAAATCGGGCGGAATCGGTACACTTCCGGTTGCTCAACGACCCGCAGGCACTTCAAACCATGATCACGATCTATCACAACACTCGCTGCTCGAAATCGAGAGGCGCTTGCGATCTCGTCGCAAACGCCTTCAATCCGAAAAATGAACCAGTGGAAATCATCGAATATCTGAAGACCCCGCCTTCGGTTGCCCAACTGAAAGAGCTCAACCGCATGTTGGGTTGTTCCGTACGCGAGATGATGCGCGATACGGAAAAGGAATACACGGCGTTAGGTCTCGCTGCTCCCGAGTTGACGGATGATCAGTTATACGAAGCAATTGTGGCGAACCCGATCCTGCTACAACGCCCGATTGTCGTGCGAAATGGACGGGCGGTCATTGGCCGCCCGCCCGAGAACATCTCCGCGCTGTTTACCAGCGCGGATTGATCAGCAACGGTTGCGATAAAACATCGACTCAAACAAAAGAATAAGCGTGATGGCGCGCTTATCCTTTCGCGCCGAGCACGGCATCCTGAGTCACGATCTTTGCCGGAATGATATGCAGTTCAGCGAACGTGTCTGCAATTCGCTGTTGTGAGGCAAGTACGGCGGCGTCGACGGGCTTGTAGATGTGTTCGTAGTGTCGGAGTCCCGCTTCGATCACCTTTGCGTCGAGGCCCTGAATGGGAGCGAGCTGCGCCGCCGCTTCTGAATAATGACCACGGACCCAGGCGCCTTCCTTGTTGACTTCGTCGATCACGACGGCGAGCACATCGCTGTTGTCCCGAGCGAACGGCCGCGCGCTCAGGAAGAATTGATGGTGATCCACGATCCCGCTCGCGTCCGCAAGCAGTCGTGCATCTGGTTGCTGTTTTGCGGCTTCGAGAAAGGGATCCCAGATCGCCCACGCATCGATCGCGCCGCGCTCGAATGCAGCGCGCGCATCGGCCGGCGCCAGGAACACCGGCTGTACGTCCGCATACGGGACGCCCGCTTTCTGCAGCGCTGCGACCAGAAACCAGTGCACGTCCGAACCTTTGTTCAACGCAATTTTCTTGCCCTTCAGATCAGCAAGTGTGTGGATTGGCGCGTCCCGATGGACAAGGATGCCTTCGGCGTGCGGTGTCGGCACCTCGTAGGCGGTGTAGACAAAGTTCGCGCCCGCGGCCTGCGCAATAACAGGTGGCGCCTCGCCGACGTAGCCAAAATCGATCGCGCCGACGTTCAGGCCTTCCAGTAGCTGCGGGCCCGCCGGAAACTCGGTCCACTTCACCGATACGCCGAGCGGCGCAAGGCGTTTCTCGAGCGTTTGCTTCGACTTGAGCAGCACAAGCGTGCTCGCAGCCTTCTGGTAGCCAATGCGCAGTTCCCGCGCGGACGTGCCCGCGAAAACGGGCAGGGCAGACGCGGCCAGCGCGACGCCAGCGCCGACAATGAATGCACGACGTGTCGGTATAAAAGTTCGTGGCATAAGAGGATTTCTGACGTTATGACGGCCGCAACACGGACCGGTTGCGGCCAACGATAAGACGCCCCGCGCCAATTGCGAACTGATGGATTCGCATAAGCAAATCACGCGGCCCCTCTATGCCAACGATTGAAACAGACAACCGCGACACTCCGGTATCGTCCGGATGGCCAGGGTGTCGCGTTCTTCAGTGCCCGCTACAATCCGTCTGTGCCTCTCACGTAATGTCTTCAACCGACACAGGAAACGCCTTGCATCCATTGACCACTCTTGCGCCATGGGCAGCCCACGACACCCAGCTCATTCTTTCCTGTGTGCTGGGCCTCGCGATCATCATTGTCTTTATCAGCGCGCTCAAGCTCGCACCGTTTCTGTCCATTCTGGTCGGCACGTTCGCGGCGGGATTCACGGCGGGTTTGCCGCTCGAAGCAGTTGCAAGTGCGTTTAGCAAGGGCGCCGGCGCGTTGCTGGGGGACGTCGGTATCATCATTGCACTGGGCGCGATGCTCGGCGCGCTAATGGCCGATTCGGGCGCGGCCGACCGGCTCGTTTCCACGATTCTCAAGCACTCCACGCCGCGCCTGTTGCCATGGATGATGGCGCTCGTCGCCATCATTATCGGGTTACCGCTTTTCTTCGAAGTCGGGCTCGTCATGATGGTGCCGATCATCTTCGTGATGGCGCGCCGCTCGCAGCAACCCATCTTGCGCATCGCGATTCCCGCGCTGGCGGGCATGACAACCTTGCATGCGTTGCTGCCGCCGCACCCGGGGCCGCTGATCGCCGTGAGCGCACTCCACGCCGATCTCGGCATCACGCTGGGGCTGGGACTGATTGTCGCGATTCCCGCTGTGATTCTCGCCGGGCCGCTGTACGGCATGTGGCTGTCGAAGCGCATGCACGTCGTCGAGCCTGAGGAGATGGGCAAGCTGTTCACGGCCGAATCCAGCCAGCTGGAGCCGCCCGGCTTTGCGATTTCGCTGATCACGATCCTGCTGCCGGTCATACTGATGCTGGGCCGCACGGTCGCAAAACTGGGTCTGTCGCCGGAGACGTTTCTCTTCGATGCGCTCAACTTTCTCGGCGAGCCGCTCGTGGCGCTGGGCCTTACCGTGCTTTTCGCGATCGTCGCACTGGGCTGGTCACGCGGCATGCCCCGTGAGCGCGTCGGCGGCATTCTCCGCAAGAGCCTGCCGCCGATTGCCGCGCTGCTTCTGACCATCGGCGCGGGCGGCGGTCTCAAGCAGACGCTCGTCGTCGCCGGCATCAGCACGACCATTGGCAAGATCGCGGTCGGCGCGCATCTTCCGCTCATCCTGCTCGCCTGGTTGATCGCCGTCGCGTTGCGTCAGGCAACCGGTTCTGCCACCGTCGCCACGACCACGACGGCCGGCATCGTTGCACCTGTCGTCACTGGCCTGAGCGCGACGCACAATTCGTTGATGGCGCTTGCGATCGGCGCGGGCTCAGTCTTCTTCTGCCACGTGAACGACGCGGGTTTCTGGATGGTGCGCGAGTACTTCGGGCTGCAACTCAAGCAGACGGTCTTCGTCTGGTCGATTCTGCAAACGATTGTTTCGGTGGTCGGACTGGCCCTGACGCTTGTTCTATGGGGCGTGCTGACCTGAGGTGAGGTTCCGGCGCCGAAGCATGGCGCCCCTGCACGATGGAAGCGAAACGCGCGGCGAACCAGCAACGTTACGCGATTGCGATGCGCCACGCGCGTGCCATCCGCAGGCTGGCAGGAATTGCCTGCTGGGTGGCAACCGTGCGTGGCGCCGCGTCGCTAGACTGGTTGCATCAGCGTCAGGTGCGCCGCATGAAGATGTGGCGCACCAGCGAACGAACCCGGCGATCTGCAGAAGCGCGTCACGCCCTTTCCATTCCGCTCAGGAGTCTTTTTATGCTGGAGTTGCGACCATCCTGCGAATGCTGCGGCAAATCCCTGCCGCCCAGCGCAACCGACGCAATGATATGTACGTACGAATGTACGTTCTGTGAAGTTTGCGCGTTGAGCGTGCTACGCAATGTCTGTCCGAATTGTGGCGGCAATTTTCAGTTGCGGCCGAATCGCCCGAAGGCGATGCTGGCGAAACATCCGGCACGCACAGAGCGGCACGAAGCGAAGCTCGACGAAGCGTCGCATGCGGAGTATTTCGAGCGCTATCGCACAACACCACCGTCCAGGCGTTGAGCGATCCGGCTTGCCCGGGGTCGCGCAGCGCAAACCCGCGGCGAACCGTCGTCCATCAACCTGAGTTCGCCAGAGCCGAACCCGAAATGCGCCCAACGAGCACCAGAAAACTTATTGCTCGTCCCCAGCCTCAGGGTTGCTGGCGGTGCCGTTGATTTCCTGCGACGCCGCGCGCAGCAGGCTGATATGTCGCCGGTAGTTGCGGCAACCGCTGCATGTCGGCAAATGCACGCCGATGGCGACCCACTCGCCCGCTGTCAGCGGGCGGTCGAGCGCGTCGGATAACAGTCGCGTGATGTGCTTACACTTGCCCATTGATATCCTCGCTGGAAAAGCCTTTCTCGCTGAGGCAGGTGCGCAGTCGCAGCCGCGCACGGTAGATGAGCACGCTGCAGTGATTTGCCGTCATCTGAAGCTCGGTGCAGATGTCGGCCGTCTCCAGTTCGAGGAACTCACGCATCATGAACACGCGTCCGATGTTTTCCGGCAGACGGTCGAGACAGATCTCGAACAGTTCCCAGAACTGCTGCCGACGTAACGCTGTTTCGGGCGTCGGCCACGGTCGCGGTTTGGCCTGTGCCGACCAGTGCCCGTTCTCCTTGAACAGCTCCCGGTCGAGCGCGGATTCGTCGTCGAGTTCGGATTCGAGCGCCGACAGGTTCACGGTGCGGTGTCGCGCGCGCAACGTATCGACGAGCTTGTGACGCAGGATGCCGAATACCCAGGTCTTGTGCCCGGACTGTCCCTCGAAACGATCGGCCTGCGTCCAGGCTGCGGTGAGCGCCTCCTGAACGGCATCTTCCGCTGCGGCGGCATCGCGGAGCTGCAGGCGTGCAAACCGGAGCAGGTCGCGGCGCAGTTGCGCCAGGTAGGCCGGATCGTCGAAAGCGGGACGCATCGGGCCGGTCATACGCGCCACTCCAGACGGACGGTGCTTTCCGCGCGAATCCGCCCGGTA
This sequence comes from Paraburkholderia gardini, assembly GCF_907164545.1. NCBI lineage: Bacteria > Pseudomonadati > Pseudomonadota > Betaproteobacteria > Burkholderiales > Burkholderiaceae > Paraburkholderia > Paraburkholderia gardini. The sequence continues at coordinate 77,454 of NZ_CAJQZB010000018.1, forward strand.
GCCCATGCGCACGAGGCATCGGACCGCGCCGGAGCAGCGCCCGGGATGCGCGACGGTGGTCGCTGTCCAGTGATCGTCGGTGTGAATGCATGACTGCTGCTGTCGCGGTCGGCGAAATCAATCGGGTTCATGTGTGCGTGTGCGATGACGGATGGGTGCCGACGTGGGCTCGACTGCGGGGCAAGCTCAGGAAGCGGCCCGACAGCATAACCGCACGAAGCGAACTCCAGCTCCGGACGCACAGCATGCCTTCTGCAACCGGAGCGGTCGCGGGCTGGTTCGCCCGTCATTCTCCCGCACCTTGCCGTGTCGCGAGACAAAATTCGGCGTGTCGCGGGCAGCGGTCCGGTTTTCAGTCATCTCACCTTGGTCGCGCGAATGGCGGCTTTATGACAGTTGGCTTGCAAATGATTTCCCGATCCGCGTCGCGATCTTCAACCTCGCGCTCAAACCGGACCACCGCCGCGAGCGCTGTTACAGGTCCTGATGCCGGACGCGCGTCACACCTTGCCGCCACCGTCGATTCCGCATCCCTGCCGCCACACCGCCTTGCCGCGCTCCGAGAGTTCGCCGCTGCTGTGCCCCGCATCGCCCTCGGTGCCCTTGACCGCCATGTCGCCGCCGGCCTGTTCCTGCGCTTTCTGCTCCTTGTGCTTGCGTGCTGCAACGGCTTCATCGTGTGACTTGCCTGCGTAGTTCAATGTCATGTCTCTCTCCTCTTGAAAAAACCACGGACCACAGAGATTCGATGCCGTCGCGCCTGCACAGGTTCACTTTTCTACGACGCAACCCGCCTGCGGACTGTTTCGTCTTTACCGCGGTTTTGGGGCCCGGAAATAGATGCCGGGCGTTTTCCTTGATGGGCAAGGTTTGCAGCTCACTTATCCACAAGGTTGTTCAACGAAACTGTGGATATCTCGGATGCGCTGCGAGTTATCCACCGCACGCCGTGGCGTGGGCGTCTCAGGACGTTTCCCTTTCTGTCGGCATCGGCTCCGCTGACCGCCTATGATTGAGCATCGAGACCTTTTCGCGCGGCGCGCGCTCCACCTGAGGAAACGAAGATGGCTTATCAGATCGCGGTTATCGTAGGCAGCTTGCGTCGGGATTCGACGAACAGGCAACTGGCCCGGGCGTTGATCTCGCTCGCGCCGGCCGATTTTTCGTTCGACTTCGTGGATATCGGCGGATTGCCGTTGTACAGCCAGGATTACGACGCGGATTACCCCCCGGTGGCGCGCGAGTTCAAACAGAAGATTCAGGCGGCCGACGGTTTGCTGTTCATCACGCCCGAGTACAACCGGTCGATTCCCGGAGTGCTGAAAAACGCGCTCGACTGGGGTTCGCGGCCGTGGGGAACCAGCGCCTGGGGCAACAAGCCGGGCGCGGTCGCTGGCACCTCGCCGGGTGCGACCGGCACGGCACTGGCGCAGCAGCATCTGCGCAACGTGCTCGCGTATCTCGATGTCGCGACGCTCGGCCAGCCCGAGATGTTCATCAAGCACAACGCGGCCACGATCGACGAAAACGGCAAGATTCTCAACGACGACACGCGCAAGTTCCTGCAGTCGTTTGTCGATCGCTATGTCGCGTGGGTCAAGACGCACGGCGGGACACGATAGGCATTCCGCTCCGCCGATTCACCGGTTATCGCGAGACCACGCGACAAAAAAGCGGCGCTTCCGGAAGGAGCGCCGCATGTCCCGCTACACGCTACACGCCGGACGAAATCGACAGACCTGACTTAAACGTGATGGTGACCCGTCACCCGATCCCAGCCGTGACGCACAGCCGCCTTGACGCGTTCCCACGTGTCGCCTTGAGGTGTCGTTTCCCAGTTGCGACGGGCTTCGGGTTCGATGTCGTCCCACTGACGGTCGCGGTAACGGACGTCCTGGCCCATCTTTGCACCGTAGTGATACGCGCCTGAGTAGTCTTCGTAACGCGCGTCTTCGGCTGCGTATTTTTCGTCGTAATGGCCGCGGAAGTCCTCTTCGTATTCGAGAAACTCGTCAGGCACCGGCGCACCAATAGCGTCAGCGTCAGCGTCAGCCGCAGGCGAGGCGGGCGTCATGTAGGCGCCCGATCCTGGCGCGGCAGCCATCGAGACCGCGCGTGTCGCGTCGTCGTACGGTTCCGGCGTGTCGTAGCCTGAAGATGTACCGCCCAGCGGCGCGTGATCGCGTGCCTCGACACGCGCCGGGTCGACTGGATCGAGCGGCTCCAGCATCGGGCGTTCAGTCGCCGGAGACACCGGCGGGACGGGGGAGAGCGGCGGCGGCACGGCGCCAGCCGCACCGATCCCGAGTTCGTCGAGCATCGACTGGTCGCGCGCCGTGGTCGCATCCATCATCGGTGAATCCCACGCCGGCGCCCGCTCGCCGATATCGACCGCGCCGAGTTTCGCCAGCGTGCGCCCGGCGAGTTCCGCGTGCGATTCGCTCGCTGCGCTCACACAAACGAGTACCGCGCCGCGCCGTACGGCGTCGGCGTAGCGGGCAGTGGTGGCGGGGTCGGCCGGGCGCGGCCCCGAAGCGAACAGGCTCGACAGGAACCGCTCGATGTTGGCCATGAAACCGTGGCCGGCCTCGAGATTAGCGGCTGGATCGATGCCGGCCCCGGATGGCGTGACCGGATTGGCCTGCAATTCGATGTCGGTACGCGCGAAACCGGTTTGTACGAGTGTGTCGCGTGCACCTTCGGCCTGGGTGTAGGTGTCGAATAACCCGATCACGGTGTGTCGCATGGCTGCCTCCCTTCGTTTTCACAGGGCCGGTCCGGTGGGTCCGGATCGCGCGGCGCGAGGCGCGTCGCTGCCCAGTCATGGAAGCGAACGCAACGACCATGCCGGGTCTGCAAAAGTCCCGCTACGAAGGGGCGCGCACGGTTTCGCGGCGGGCGCCGCGACGCCCCCTGATTCGGCGTCGACGCGCTTTTTACAACCGCCACGTAATTAGCACTGCGCATGGCATGGCGCCGGGTCAGCGGGTCATCCGGAACTACACTGCGGGATGCGTGGGCGAGAGCGTGCCTTGAATGGTCTGCAGAATCTTGTCGAGCAACGCGATATCGAACGGTTTCGACAGCACGCGCACGTCGACGTGACGCGCCCGGTCCAGTTCCTCGGCGTAGCCGGTCACGAGAATCACCGGCAGCTTCGTTTCGAACGCGAGCACGGCTTCGGCAAGGTCGATGCCGTTCATCGCGCCCGGCATGTGGATGTCCGAAATCACGAGATCGAACGGTAGCGGTTCGCCGCTGCGCGCCTGCTTTGCACGCGCTTCGTCGAACAGGCGTATCGCGGCGTCGGCGTTGAAGACACAGGTAATTTCGTGTCCCATCATCTGCAGCAATGCTTCGGTGCCGGCGGAGACTTCCTCGTTGTCCTCGACAAGCAGAATCCGCAAACCCTGGCGCACGGCAGCGGGTTTTTCCGCGCCGGGTTCCTCCGGGCGCGCGATCTGCGGCGCGGCCTCGGCGCGCGGCAGGTACAGACGCACCGACGTGCCCGCTCCAGTCGCGCTGTCGATTGCCGCGAGACCACCCGAGCGCTCGCAGAACGCGAACACCTGCGGCAGCCCGAGGCCGGTACCCATGCCCTTTGGCTTCGTCGTGAAGAGCGGCTCGAATGCGCGCGCGAGTACGTCAGGCGGCATGCCGACGCCCGTGTCCTCGAGCGAAATCTGCACGAAGTCGCCGGTGAGCGGAAAGCCGTCGTCGTGCCGGAACGCGACGTTGCCCGCGCGCACGGTGAAGCGGCCGCCGCTCGGCATCGCGTCACGTGCGTTGACGGCGACGTTGATCAGCGCGAGTTCGAGTTCGGCGACGTCGACGCGTGTGGGCCACACGCCCGCGCTCACGTCGACGACGAGCGCGACCTTCGCGCCAAGCGACGCGCCCAGCAGTTCGCGGCAGCCGGGCAACCAGCGTTCCACGACGATGGTTTCGTTGCGCAGCGGCTGCTTGCGCGCGACGCCGAGCAGTTGCCGCGTCAGCGACTGACCGCTTTTCAGCGCGCGCTCGATGGCGGACAGTTCACGATCGAGGCCAGGCGCGCCCCGCCGGCGGGCGATCTGCACGTTGGTCGAGACGATCATCAGCAGGTTGTTGAAGTCGTGCGCGACGCTGCCGACCAGATTGCCGAGCGCCTCCATCTTGCGCGACTGCCGGTACGCGGATTCGAACGAACGACGCATCGACACTTCCGCCTGCCAGCGCTCCCACCCTTCCTCTTCCGCGTGGAGACGCCTGAGCGAAAGCCAGATCACGCACCACAGCACGATCGAGGGCGTGAACATCGAGAGAACCAGCAGGCTCAGATGCCGGTACCAGCCGGCCCAGATCGCCGACGTGCGATAGCCGCACGACACATACACCGGATACGAGCCGACGCGCCGGAACGCGAGAATCATGCTGTCGCCGTCCACGCCGCGCATCTTGACGACGCCCGCGCGGCGGCCTTGCGCCAGTGCTTCCGTGAAAGGCGTGGGTGACGGTGCGTGCAACCGTTGCGGATATTGCGCGAGCGTGGCGCCGTCGGCGCGGGTGAGCGCGAGCGTCATCGGGGTGCCTTCGCCGCCGGGCAGTTCGCGATAGAACGCGTTGAAGTAGCCCGGCCGCAGCGCAACCGAGACCACGCCGGCAAACGCGCCGTTCTCGTCGTGACGGGCCACGCCGGTGTTGAACACCGTTTCACCGGCGACGTCGCCAGCCATTACCTTCGAGACGTGCTCCAGCACCTTGTTGTCGCGCAAGCCGGTGAAATCGGCACGGTCCGCGATCGAAACGGCCGGCACCGGATACAACCGGCTACTCACGAGCAGCTCGCCCGTGCCGCTGAAGATCGACACTGCGGCGATCTGCGGATAACCGCCGCCCATCGTGCGCAGCTTCTCGTGAATTCCCGCTTCGCGCTCGCGGATGCCCGCGTCGTCAAGACCGCTCACCAGGTCCACGACGCGCGCGTCGAGCGCCTCGTTCATGTCGAAAACCTTCAACGCGTGCTCTTCGGCGACGCGCACCGTGCGCAGCGTGACATCGGTTGCATCGGATTCGCGCGCTTTCAGGTCGCTCCACGCCATCGTCGCGACGTAAACGCACGGCAACACGACGGCCGCGATGAGCAGCGCGATCAACGTCAGGCGTCGCGCCGCGAAATGATGTTCGGGAGGCGCCGCCGGAAACAGCGGTTCGTCTTGCCGGCTGGCAGGCGCGCGGCTCGCCCGGAGCAGGTCGGGCCGTTCAGGATTCATCGTCGGCAGGGCTGGAAACGTCGGAAAACAGGGACACCGTGTCCAATATCATAAACGAGAAGAAAGTCCGGCTCGGATTGCGCGACGCACAATGGAAAAGGTTTTCCCGTACGCATACGGTTTTCGAGCGGTTTTTTCGCGAGGCAGCCGCAATCAGCGACGAATCCAGAAGCGCAAACGTACACAAAAGTATAAATTATAAATATTTACTATTTTTTGAAAAGATTTATTCGATTCAGCGCTATTCATGGGTGGATTCTGTCAAGTCGATCGATTTTGGCGCGTTGCTTTTTCGCTGAATTAATTCAAGAATCATTCCTGTGACAATTAGTACGTCCGCCATGCCCGGACGTATCTCCGGCGGGGCCCATCAGACAGTGCATGTGACATGCATGCTGGGGCCATCCGCGGATGCAGGCGCGGGGGCACCAGGTCTCAGGTCCAGAGGTCGTCTACTGCTGCGCCGTTCATGTACGGGGTAGGCTTCCATCATGTCGGATTCTGGCGTTGTCTTTTGCGCTCATGCACCTTGTTGTGCGGGCGCCTGTTCCTCGCATGCCGGCTTTTGCGGCGCGGTCACCTTCGTTCGATCCCTTTCTGACTGTTTATCCGCATGGCCGGTCCGGCGGCGGCTCAAGAACGGCGTCGCGCTGCCGTTAACCCGATTGAGCCTATAACGTCTACCGACCGCCGCCATGTCCTTGCCTATTGTGATTGCCGACGACTCGCTTCTTGCCCGCAAGGTGCTGACCAAAGCCCTTCCGCAAGACTGGGATGTCGATATCGCCTACGCATCGAACGGCGTCGAGGCGCTCGACCTGTATCGGGCCGGCAAGGCTTCCGTCATGTTCCTCGACCTGACGATGCCCGACATGACGGGTTTTCAGGTGCTGGAAGCGCTGCAGCACGAAGATCTCAATACGTTCGTGATCGTCGTGTCCGCCGACGTTCAGCCGATGGCGCAGGCGCGCGTGCGCACGCTGGGTGCCATTGCATTCGTCGCCAAGCCGGTGACGCCCGAGGCGCTACTGCCCATCCTCAAGGAGTACGGGTTGTATGTCTGAGCCAGCCCTGAACGAAGAACAGCGCGACGCGCTGCAGGAGGTCGCCAACCTGGCGATGGGCCAGGCCGCGACCCGTCTCGCGACGCTGCTCGATACGTTTATCGAGCTGTCGGTGCCGCGCGTGCGCGTCGTCGACGTGCGCGAGGCGGCTGCGGCGCTGCGCGACATGACCGGTATCAACGAGGCCGTCACGGCGGTGCGGCAGGGCTTTCGCTCCGACATCAAGGGCGAGGCGCTGGTGATCTGCCGCAGCGACAGCATCGCGCAGCTGTGCGCGCTGGTGAACGACCCGTATGCCGGTTCGGCGTACGAAACCGTTTCGCAGGAAGAGCTGGTTTACGACGTGGCGAACGTGCTGACGGGCGCCTGCGTGTCGTGCATTCTCGACCAGCTGGGCCGCACGCCGGTGTTTTCGGCGCCGGGGCTGCTGGGCGCGTCCATGTCGCTCGACGATGTGTTCCAGCCGAAGGTGCTCGCGTGGGAAGTCGCGCTGCTGGTCGAAGTGAATTTCGCGCTGGAAGACCAGAGCTTCCGTGCCCACCTGGTGATGTTGATGGCGGAAGAGTCGATCCGTCACATGAATGAGGCGCTCGACGCGCTGCTGTCCAGCCTATGAATGAGCCGTCCGCGTCCTTGAGCGATCTGGTTGTCGAGCGCGTTGGTTTCGGCATCTTCGTGCTCGATCGCGAAATGAACGTGCTGATGTGGAACCGGTTCATGCACGACCACAGCGGCCTTTCCGCGGAACAGGTGGTCGGAAAACCGATTTTCGCGAGCTTTCCCGAACTGCCGCGCGTGTGGCTCACGCGCAAGCTCGAAAGCGTGTTCCAGCTGGGCAGCTTCGCGTTCAGTTCGTGGGAACAGCGGCCGTATCTGTTCAAGTTCGACCATGACCGGCCGATTACCGGCGGCGTCGACTTCATGCAGCAGGATTGCACCTTCATGCCGCTCACGCGCGACCGCGAAGTCGTGGCTGTCTGCGTGACGATTTCCGATGTGACAGCCGTGAGCATCGTGCAGCGCGAACGCGAGGAAGCGGTCGCGAAGCTGCAGGAATATGCCGATCGCGACGGCCTCACGGGCATCGCGAACCGGCGCTATTTCGAGTCACGGCTGCGCGACGAATACACGCGCTGGCAACGGTACGGCGGCGACCTGTCGGTGCTGCTCTTCGACCTCGATCATTTCAAGAAGATCAACGACCGGTTCGGCCACGTTGTGGGCGATACGGTGTTGCGCGTGATGGCGCAGCGCGTCGCGGAGGTGGTGCGGGTACAGGACACGTTCGGCCGCTTCGGCGGCGAGGAATTCGCGCTGCTGCTGCCGTGCACGCCGCTCGAGGACGCCATGCTGGTCGCGGAAAAAATCCGCTGCAAGATCGGCGATACGGCCATCGACGTCCAGGGCACGCTCGTGCCGGTGACGGCGAGCGTCGGCGGCGCGTGCGCGCGTACCGGCGTGCCGGCCTACGAAGTGCTGATCAACGAAGCTGATGCCGCGCTCTACAGCGCGAAGCGGCAGGGGCGCAACCGGTCGGTCGCGTTCAACTGAGTCCCATCGCCCGCCTGAAGCGCGTGAGAATCAGCGCTGTCTTTCTGGTGGCGCTGCACACGGGTGAGTGACTCCGGGGGGATGTTCGCGTTGACCCGATAAAGCGGAAAACCGCTGGAACCCGCGGTCCTGGCGTGACCTTTGCCACGGCATTGTTACGCCGGCCTGTCTTGCCGACGTGTTTTCAGCGGCGAAGGCCAAAGATTGTTATACTTTTCGGCGTTTCCGGCATCCCAGCCGGAATGTTTCGCGCGTGTCCGCGCGCGCGGACGACATGCCCTGCGTCCGGCCACCTGGCCAGGAACAGCGGGCGCCTCAGCGGAGATCGTCTTGGCCGTTTCCAACCTTGTCGTGGACGAAACAGAAACCGACGCAGCCGCCGTTACCTCGGGCAGCTCGTTCTATCTCGCAATGCGCATCCTGCCGGCTGCGCAGCGCGACGCGATGTATCAGGTCTACGCTTTCTGTCGCGCGGTCGATGACATCGCCGACAGCGACATGCCACGTGCCGAACGTGCGGCCGCGCTGGAGCGCTGGCGTACCGACATCGACGCGTGCTACGCGGGCACGCCGCGCGCTTCGTTGCGCGCGCTGACCCGGCACATTCACACCTTCAATCTGCAGCGCGAGGATTTCCACGAGATGATCAACGGCATGGCGATGGACGCCGCCGAAGACATCTGCGCGCCCGACGAAGCCACGCTCGACCTGTACTGCGACCGCGTCGCGAGCGCGGCGGGGCGTCTGTCGGTGAGGATATTCGGGATGCAGGACGCGCCGGGCCGCGAACTCGCGCATCACCTGGGCCGCGCGCTGCAACTCACCAACATCCTGCGCGACATCGACGAAGACGCCGGCATCCATCGCTGCTATCTGCCGCGCGAACTGCTGGCGCGCGAAGGCATCGCGACCACCGACCCCGATACGATCGCCGACGATCCGTCGCTGCCGCGCGTCTGCGCCGCGCTCGTCGCGCGTGCGCGGGCGCATTTCGCGAAGTCCGACGAAATCATGGATGCGCAGCCGCGTCGCGAAGTCCGCGCGCCGCGCATCATGTCGGGCGTCTACCGGTGTCTGCTCGAGCGCACCGTCGACCGTGGTTTTGACATCCCGCGCACGAAAGTCAGCAAGCCGCGCGCGCGGCTGCTGTGGATCGTCGCCCGCTACGCGCTGTTCTGATGGTCAAACTTGTCCATGTGATCGGCGCGGGCCTCGCTGGCCTCGCAGCCGCGGTACAGCTGCAGCGCCGCGGCGCGCAGGTCGTGCTGCACGAGGCCGCCGCGCAGGCCGGTGGACGGTGCCGTTCGTATTACGCCCGGACACTCGGCGCGACGATCGACACGGGCAACCATCTGATCTTCTCCGGCAATCAGGCAACGCTGGGTTATGCGCGCGCAATTGGCGCCGCGGACGAACTGGTGGGCCCCACGCAGCCCGAGTTTCCGTTCATGGATCTCGCCTCCAGCGAGCGCTGGACCGTCAAGCTTTCGCCCGGTCCATTGCCGCTGTGGGTGTTCGACGCGAATGCCCGTGTGCCGGACACGAACTGGGCGGACTATTTTTCGATGCTGCCGCTGCTGTTCGCGAAGCCCGGTCGCTCGATGGCGCAGACCATGCGCTGTAACGGCGTGCTGTGGGACCGGCTGCTGGGTCCGCTGTTTCACGCCGTAATGAACGTGGAACCGCGCGATGCCACCGCGCAACTGGCGGGTGCCGTCGCGCGCGAGACGTTTGCTGCGGGCGCCCGGGCATGCCGTCCGCTCGTCGCGCGTAACGGGCTTGGCAGCGCGTTTGTCGATCCCGCGTTGCGTCTGCTGCAGCATGGCGGTGCACAGATCAAGCTCGGCTCGCGGCTGAACGATCTGACGTTTTCCGAATCCGGGCGCGTCGCGTCGCTGCATTTCGCCGACGAAAGCATCGCGCTGGGCGCCGACGAAGGCCTGGTGCTCGCCGTGCCGCCGAACGTCGCGCAGTCGATCGTGCCCGGCTTGCAGGCGCCGCAGCGCTTCAGCGCGGTCGTCAACGTGCACTTCGCCATCGAACCGCCGTTCGGCTTGCCGCTGGTGATGGGCCTCATCGGCTCGACCGCCGGATGGCTGTTTGCGTTCGACGGCCGTCTGTCGGTCACGATCCATGGCGCTGACCATCTGACCGGCACGCCACACGAAGAACTCGCGAAGACAGTCTGGGCCGAGGTCGCACACGCGGCCGGCTTGCCGGCTGACCCGATGCCGGTATGTCAGGTCGTGATGGATGAACGCGCGACGTTCGCTGCCGTGCCCGACCAGGAAATGCTGCGCCCTGCCACGCGCGCGCGCTGGAATAACCTCATGCTCGCGGGAGACTGGACGGCCACCGGTCTGCCCGCGACGATCGAAGGAGCGATCCGCTCCGGCCAGAAGGCCGCGGACCTGCTTCTGAATGAACCGATGGAACGCCGATGAACGATTTATCCCAGGTCCCGCCGATGGATGGTGAGACGCCCGCCTCAATCCCTGCTTCGAGCCCTGCTGACACCGTCGATACTGCCGTGTCGCAGGACCTGCTGGAAAGCGCGATCGCGCGCGCGACCGACGCGATCCTCGCCGATCAGCGCGCCGATGGCCACTGGGTCTACGAACTCGAAGCCGACGCCACGATTCCCGCCGAATACATCCTGCTCGTTCACTACCTGGGCGAAGAGGCGAACCCCACGCTCGAACAGAAAATCGGCCGCTATCTGCGCCGCATCCAGCTGGCGGACGGCGGCTGGCCGCTCTTCACCGACGGCGCACTCGACGTCAGCGCGAGCGTGAAGGCGTACTTCGCGCTGAAAATGATCGGCGACCCGGAGGACGCGCCGCACATGCGCCGTGCCCGCGAGGCGATTCTCGCGCACGGCGGCGCGGAAGCGTCGAACGTGTTCACGCGCATCCTGCTCGCGCTCTTCGGCGTCGTGACGTGGTACGCGGTGCCGATGATGCCGGTCGAAATCACGCTGTTGCCGAAGTGGTTCCCGTTCCATCTGTCGAAGGTGTCGTACTGGGCACGCACGGTGATCGTGCCGCTGCTGGTGCTCAACGCAAAGCGTCCGGTCGCGCGCAACCCGCGCGGCGTGCGGATCGACGAACTGTTCCGCGGTGCGCCCGTCACGACCGGCCTGTCGCCGCGTGCGCCGCATCAGCACAAGGGCTGGTTCAGCTTCTTTCGCGGCGTGGACGGCGTGTTGCGCGCCATCGACGGCCTGTTCCCGAAGACATTGCGTCAGCGCGCGGTGAACGCGGCGGTGGCGTTCGTCGACGAACGGCTGAACGGCGAAGACGGTCTCGGCGCGATTTTTCCGGCGATGGCGAACGCCGTCATGATGTACGACGTGCTCGGCTATCCCGCCGATCATCCGAACCGCGCGATCGCACGCCGTTCGATCGAAAAGCTGCTCGTCGTTCACGAAGACGAAGCGTATTGCCAGCCGTGCCTGTCGCCGGTATGGGACACGTCGCTCGCGGCGCACGCGCTGCTCGAAACCGGCGACGCCCGTGCCGAAGAGGCCGCGCTGCGCGGTCTCGAATGGTTGCGTCCGCTGCAGATTCTCGACGTGCGCGGCGACTGGATTTCGCGTCGCGCGGACGTGCGGCCGGGCGGCTGGGCATTCCAGTACGCGAACCCGCACTATCCGGACGTCGACGATACGGCCGTGGTCGCGCTGGCGATGCATCGCGCCGCGGCGCTGACGCAGTCGAACGTGGACAACACCGCGATTGCGCGCGCCCGCGAGTGGGTCGTCGGCATGCAGAGCAGCGATGGTGGCTGGGGCGCGTTCGAACCGGAAAACACGCAGTACTACCTGAACAACATTCCGTTCTCCGATCACGGCGCGCTGCTCGATCCGCCGACGGCGGACGTGTCGGGCCGCTGCCTGTCGATGCTCGCGCAACTTGGCGAAATGCCGTCGACGAGCGAGCCGTCGAAGCGCGCGTACGACTACATCCTGAAGGAACAGGCGTCCGACGGCAGCTGGTATGGCCGCTGGGGCATGAACTACATCTACGGCACGTGGACGGCGCTGTGCGCGCTGAACGCCGCCGGCATCAAGCATGACGACGTGCGCATCGCGCGCGCGGTGCAGTGGCTCGTGAAGATCCAGAACGAAGACGGCGGCTGGGGCGAGGACGGCACCAGCTACAAGCTCGAATATCGCGGCTACGAGCAGGCGCCGAGCACGGCATCGCAGACCGCGTGGGCGCTGATGGGCCTGATGGCCGCCGGCGCGCTCGACCATCCGGCGGTTGCACGCGGCATCGAGTACCTGCAACGCGAGCAGCGCGATCACGGCCTCTGGGACGAAACGCGCTTCACCGCGACGGGCTTTCCACGCGTGTTCTATCTGCGTTATCACGGCTATCGCAAGTTCTTCCCGCTGTGGGCGCTCGCGCGCTACCGCTCGCTCAGGCGCAGTGGCGGCACGCGTGTCATGGTCGGCATGTGATGGCGGTGTCGCGAAACACGCAGGCGCGTGGCGACAGGTTGCCCGTGATCGTCGTGGCCGGCATGGCGTTCGAAGCGCGCATCGCCCGCGGTGAAGGCGTCGAGGTGGTTTATGCGGCGCGCGCCGATCTGCTCGAACGCGCGCTGAGCGCGGCCGTCGCGCGTGGATGCAGCGGCATCCTCAGCTTCGGCACGGCCGGCGGTCTGGCGCCGGACCTCGAGCCGGGTACCGTGATCGTCGCGGACGCAGTCGAAGGACCGTTTGGGCGCGTCGAGACAGACGTCGACTGGTCGGGGCGGCTTGCGCTCGCGATCGGCGCGTCGCCGTTGCGTGCGCGGCTGCGCCGGGGTGTTCAGGCGGCGGTCGCCGCGCCGCTCGTCAGCGCACAGGACAAGCTCGCGCTCAATCGTGCGACGGGCGCGCTCGCGGTCGATATGGAATCGCATATCGCGGGCGCCATCGCCGCCGCGAACGGCGTGCCGTTCGCCGTATGCCGGGCGATTGTCGATCCGGCCTGGCGCACGTTGCCGTCGGCCGCAACGGCTGGCCTGCGCGACGACGGCCAGACAGCGATCGCGCCAATTCTGCGCGAGCTGCTCCGGCAGCCGTCGCAACTGGGCGCGCTGCTCCAGGTCGCGGCGGACGCACGCGCGGCCCGGCAGTCGCTGGTGCGGGTGCGGCACGCGCTCGGCACGGCCGGCGCGTTGCGCGCTGCTTGATCTGGCAAGGACCGGCACCTCCGCGGTCAGTCCCTCCTAAAGCAGCTGACTTCCCTCTTGAGATACGAGCACATCGAAGCCGATACGATGCACTGAGTCCGAACCGGGCTTTTTCTGATCGCGAACAGAGACCCGCAGGTGTCAATCCATGCCAGGACGGGTCAAGCATCGTTATCCGTCACCGCGGTAACCTGCAGGTTTTGCCATGCGACAGCAAGTTAGCCTGATGCAGGCGAGGCTGGTTCGTTCCGCCTGACCGGGACGAACCCGACCTGCAGCCCGAACAGTCTCGCAACGCTGTTGAGCGAGTCGACGGTCGGATTGCCGGTCCCACGCTCGATGTCCTGGATGACCCGGCGGCTGACACCCCGGTGCGCGGCGAATTCCGCCTGGGTCAGGCCCGTCATCTGTCGCATCGCCTTCATGGCTTCGGGAATACTCATATCGCCCCGGCCGATCCTTTCGTAGAAAGCGCGGCGCAAGGCGTTCTGCTCGTCACGGGAGGGTCGGGTCCGACGGGGCATGATGGGCCTCTGGGGGTTGAAGGGCTTTGAGCTGTCGGACCTGCGTAGCTACGTGTTGCGCCAGGAACCCGATGACGTCGTGATCGACGCCCTGTGCTTCCATGATGTCGGGCAGGCGTTCGATCTGCACGGCAAACCGGCTTAACTCATGGGCTAGCATCCGGCGCTCGTGGTCGGGTACAGCCAGCGCCGCGAGCACGTCGCCCCAGTCCGTCAGCTCAACCCGGGTATCTGGTCGATACCACCTCAGTACCCGTGGAACCAGCTGGGGATCAAGGTACATCGGCGCGAAATCGAACAACGGCGTGAGCTGGACTTTGCCTTCGACCCGTTGCACAGCCGTGTTGCGAGCGTGATTGTCGGTATTGCACATCGCCAGATTGAGCACGTCCCGCCTGATGAATTCGAGCGTTTCGGCTGCTGGATCGGTCACGACCCTGCGGATTCCGGCTACGACCTCGAAGAGGCTCGGGCGCAGGTCGAAGCCGGACAGCCCCAGAATGGATGCGACGCTTTCCTGATGGATGCGCACGACCTTCCCGTCGCGCGCGATCCGGTCAAAGCGCGGAATCAGCAGAACGTCGCCGTGAAGGGTTGGCAATTCCGGATGTGTACGGATACCGAGCGCGGCGGCCACCCGCATGTACGCCGCTTCATTGCGCAGGACCTTGTCATCGGCCGGGCTATTTCCGCGCGGCAGTTTCGCGATCAGGTGCTGGGTGGCATCGGCATCGGGCAGGACGGCATCACCATGCAGCAAGCCCGCCCGGTCCCGGGTTAGCAGATATTTCGGCGCCGCACCCTGGACCCCCGTGGTGCCGGTGCCCAGCATCCCGTGCAGGAACATCCTTTCCTTGAATTCCGCGCTGCGCACGACGACGTCGTCGATTGTCAGGCCAGGCAGGCCACGCGCGGCCGGGTGTCGCGCCACGTGAGTCTCAAAATAGTCGACTGCCTCGGCAACCCGGATCCGGCCGACCGGATTGAAGGCGCCCGCGCAGATCAGTGGAAAGTCCGCACCAGGGCCATCCGGTAGTTTCAGCTCGCCCAGCAGGAAGCGACGACCCGCCCCCTGCGGGACGAGGTCGTAGAGGAAGGCGGGCATGGTCCGAGCCGCGCGGATGTCCATATCAACGGGCTCGGCCAGTGACAGGGGGGCGTCCGTATGTTCAACGGCATACATGACCAGATGATTCCACTGGCAAAGGCCGTCGTTGAGTTCGATCTGTGCGCAGTCGACCCAGCGGTCGTCCAGGAATATCTGCAGGGTGCAATCCATGAGGGAACTCCTTATGCCTCATAAATGTAGCACGATAGAGCCATGAATTGCTTATGCGCCTCTTATAAGAGTTTTTCTGGCCGAATCAGCGGCTGAATAGTCTGGTGCGACACTGGCTATCACCCAGTAGTGAAAGCCTTCCTTCGAACGTAGCCTGGCCCCTACGACAGCCCGACAGGTTCGCACCTGTCGGGCTGTTTCCGTTGCATCTCGCAAAACGCGCGGCTTATTGCACGGCCGGCTTCGGCAACGGTGCGACCTCGGGCGTCTGGTTATCGGCGGGCGGCGTCGAGCCCGATGCACCCGAAGCAGGCGTCTCGCCCGGATCGGTGTAGTTCGGCACATCCGGTGGCGCGTTGGGCTGCGTGCCGGAAGCCGGTGCCGGCGCGGTCGAATCCGCGGCGCCTTCGCCCGGATCGGTGTAATCGGGCAGGCCGCCAGGCGCAGCACCCGAAGCGCCTGAAGCCGGCGCTGCGCTGGAATCGTCCGGCTCGCCGTAATCCGGCAACGCGGCCGGCGACGTGCCCACGGCACCCGCTGCACGCAGCAGCGAGATGCGCTGCTGCGTGTACGCGTCGCGGACGAACGAATACTTGTCGAGCGCCGCCTGCGAAAGCAGATCGGTCGCGCCGAGCAGGTCGGCGCGCTTGCTGACGAACTGCAACCCATACATCGGATTGCGCACCGCCGGCTCCGCGTAATTCAGCGGATTGAAGCGGAAATCGACCGCGAATCCAACGCTATCGCGGAACGAACTCGGCCCGAACAGCGGCAGTACCAGATACGGACCCGACGGCACGCCCCAGCGTCCAAGCGTCAGTCCGAAGTCCTGATGATGTTTTGGCAGGCCGGCTGGCGTCGCCCAGTCGAGCAGCCCGAAAATGCCGAAGGTCGAGTTGAACGCGAAGCGCATGACGTCTTCGGTTGCGTCGGTGATGTGCAACTGCATCAGGTTGTTGGCTGCGTTGCCCAGATCGCCGAGATTCGAGAAGAAGTTGCTGATGGCCGTGCGCAGCGGACCCGGCGTGACCTTCTGGTAACCCTTCGCGATCGGTTGTGCAACGTAGGTATCGAGTGAGTCGTTGAACTTGAAGACGGCCCGGTTCATCGGTTCCAACGGATCGCCGGGTTTGCGGTCAGGGCCAGTTGCACAGCCGCTGGCAACACACGCGACGACCAGCGCCAGCGCGGAGGTTTGCATCTTCATCCGTCAATCCCGTGGTGTTTTTTCGTAGCGCGCCTGGGGCGCGGTTTTCCCATCAGTACAGGCTGGAATACCACAGCGCCGACAAGCGTGCAGAACAGCGACAGCGCGAGCAGTTTGCCCATGCTCGATGTGCCCGGATGGTGCGACAGCCAGAGGCTGCCGAACGCCGTCGCCGTGGTCGCGGCGCTGAAGATGACGGCGTGCGTCAGGCTCGATTGCAGGAGCCCGGTCTGGCCGTTTCGCCAGGCCATCACGAAGTAGATCTTGAACGCCACGCCGACGCCCAGCATCAGCGGCAACGCGATGATGTTCGCGAAGTTGAGCGGCATGTTGAACACGACACACAGCTCGAGTGTGACCACCGCGGAAACGAGCAGCGGAATCAGGGTGCGCAGCACGTCGCCGAAACGGCGCAGCGTGATCCAGAGCAGGATCGTGATCGACAGCACGGCCCAGCCGGCCGCCTGCATGAACGCCTTGATGATCGTGTCGGCGGAATGCAGGATCGAGATCGGGCCGCCGATCGCGCCGGGTTCGGCCGCTTTCACCGCGTGTGCGAAGCGGCGCAGCATCACGTCGTCGCCGGGATCGGCGCCGGGCACAACCTTCGGCGAGATGTCGACGAGCGCGTGGCCGTCGGCCGAAACCCAGTTGCGCGCAATCTGCGCCGGCACGGTTTCGCGCGTGATCGGCGTGGGCTGCAGCAACGCGCCCAGCTGGCCGAGCGCGATCTTCAGCGGCGCGGACATCGCCCGTTCGGCGCGATCGCGCGTGGCGGCATCGGCGGCGGCGAGCTTCGTCAGCGTGGCCGACAGATGCTGCGCTTCGGCGGCGCCCGGACCCGGATGGTCCCCAGCGGCCAGCGCGAGCTGGCCGGCGGCGCGTTTGAGCGCGGCGACGCGGTTCGCGTCCGTGGCAGGCGGCGCGGGCGTTTGCGTGAGCGCCGGCAGCAGTTGCTGCGCCGCGCTCGCAATCAGCGCGAGTTTCTGCGGCTGGTCGGCGGGAATGAACGTGTCGAGCGTCGTCACACGGCCGACTTCCGGCAGCGCCGACAGTTTCGCCGCCATCTGGTCGGCGGCCGCGAGCGTTGGCGCGAGCACGTGCACGTTATTGACCGACGCCTCCGGCGCGTCCTGCAGCGACAGCAGCGTCGCCATCGATTCCGTGTGCGGATCCTTCAGATGCAGCGGATTGAAGTCGAAGCGCAGATGCAGCAGCAACGGCAACGCGCCGACGATGACGATGAGCGTCGTGATCAGCACGGGCTTGCGGTTGCGGTCGAGAAAATCGTCGACCGGCGCGAGTTGCCGGAAGCCGGGCGCGACCGGCTCGGGCAGTGGCGCGAAGACCTTGAGGAGCGCCGGCAGCAGCGTCATGTTCGTGAAATACGCGACGAACATGCCGACGCCCGCGATTTTCCCCAGTTCCGACACGCCGCGATAGGCCGTCGGCAGGAACGAGAAGAAGCTTTCGGCGACGGCCACGGCCGCGAGCGTGAGCGGCACGCCGATGCTGTGCGCCGTGTTCAGCAGGGCGGCCGGCAGGCGGTCGTCGTGGTTACGCTCCTCGCGATACTTCACGCCGAACTGCACGCCGAAATCGACCCCCAGCCCGACGAACAGCACCATGAACGCGACCGAGATCATGTTGAGCGCGTCGACCATCATCAGCCCGAGCGCGGCGGTAATCGCGAGGCCGACGAAAAGTGTGATGAATACCGCGAGGATCAGCCGTTTCGAGCGCAACGCGAGCCAGAGAATCACCAGCACGACGAGCATGGTGCCGATGCCGTTCACCACGGCGCCGTCTTTCACCGAGGCGAATTCTTCGTCCGCGAGCGGCTGTTCGCCGGTCAGGCGGACGGTCGCGCCGTACTGCGTATCCAGATGCAGCGACGCGGCGGTCGCGCGAATGTCCGCCGAGGCGCGCGCGCCGGGTTCGAGCGCGCCGAAATCGACGACCGGCTGCACGGTGACGAAGGCACGCGCCGGTTCTTTGGCCGCGTCCTTGTCCACCAGCGCGCGCCACGAGAACACGGACGGCTGGCCGGCGAGCACGCCGTCGAGCACGGTTGCGCTTTTCGACAGCAGGTGGCTCATGTCGGCGAGCTTGATCTGGCCGATCTGCAACGGCAGCAGCAGGCTCGTGGTGAGCACGCCGGCGAGGCCGGTCAGGCTCGGATCGTGCGCGAGCGAATTGATCAGCGGGCGCGCCTGCGCGAGCTGCGTGGTGGTCGACTGAACCTGGTTCAGTGGCAGGAACAGCATCCCGTTGTGCTCGAAGAACGGGCCGGCCTCGGGCTGCGAAACCGCGACGAATTCCTTCGACTGCTTCTGCAGCGCGGCCGTGAGATCGCGGGCGGCGGCATCGGCGAATTCGGGCGCACGGGCTTCGACGACGACGAGAACGGTCTGGCCCCGGTCAGGGAAGGCCGCATCCATCGCGTTTTCGAGGCCGGACCATTGCGCGTCGGTTTCGACCAGACGGCTGATGTCGGTATTGATCTTGAAGTGATGCGCGACGTAGATGCCGCTTGCGACGGCGAGCAGGATCGAGAGCGCGATGACCCACAGGGCATGGCGCACCGACCACGCAACGAGGCGGACGATGGATAACTTCAGCATACAGGCGGGAGAGTCCCTGTCGTTAATGGCGTATTCGGCGAAAGGGCACAAGTATACAGACGCGGCAGCCCCGCGCGCGGAGGGAGGCGGGATGGCGCAGTCAAAATCGGTATACTGGCCCTCAATGGTTCCCGCTGGCAGTTCAGCGGATCATTTTCCTTCCTGTTCCGAAGAGCGTATGAAACGTTATCTGTCTGCATTTGTTGTTACCGCCCTGGTGTCCACTGCGGCCTTCGCACAAAGCGCGCCCGATGCGGTCGTGAAAGCCGCGGTCGAAGGCACGGTCAACGCAATGAAGGCCGATCCGCAGGCACGCGGCGGCGACATGGGCAAGATTACGCAGGTCGTCGAGACGCACTTCGTGCCTTCCACGAACTTCCAGCGCACGACCCGCATCGCGGTCGGCAAGGCGTGGACGACCGCGACGCCCGAGCAGCAGAAGCAGCTGTACGAGCAGTTCCAGAAACTGCTGGTGGGCACCTACGCGGCATCGCTGTCGCAGTTGCGCGACCAGGACGTCAAGTTCAACTTCCTGCCGTCGACGGCCGCGCCGGGCGCCAGGGACGCCGTCGTGCAGTCGCACGTGATCAGCAATGGTGGCGATGACGCGATCGGCTACCGGCTGGAAAAGACGGCCAGCGGCTGGAAGATTTACGACATCAACATGATGGGCGCCTGGCTCATTCAGGTGTACCAGACGCAGTTCGCCGATCAACTCGCGAAGGGTGGCGTCGACGGGCTGATCAAGTTCATGATCGCGCATAACGCGCACAGCGCGGGGTAAGCGGTTGCGGTCGACCTGCGGCTTCGGCCGTCTCGACGACTGGCTCACGGCGCATAACTAAACTCCCATTGCTGGTAACTGTGAACCTGCGCAAAAGCGTGCTGGTCCGCCCGGAATCCGGCGACCTTGACCGGCTGGCGCGGCGAGGCGCTGCGTACGCCCATCACGCCGCCCTCCGGCGCGGGAATCGGCACGAAGGGTTGCCCTGTGACCGGGTCTGGATAAAGCCGGCGAAGATAACGGCGCATCACGGGGTAGCGAGGGTCGTGCAGCAGATCGCTGAGCTGCTCAGGATATCGCCGGGCGCCCACAGGCGTACTTTGCCAGTATTGCCGGATCGCGTCCCGATACAGATTGCCGGTGTAAAGCAGCTCCGCCTCACGGGCGCGCTGGTTCGACGTCCGCATGTCCTCCAGCAGCTTGCCAAGACCCAGCGTGATGAACAGCACCATCAGCAGCGCCCAGAAATACGCGACGCCCTGCTGACGCGCCGAGCCGCGCAAACGGATCACCACGAACTGTACTCTGTGCCGTCGAGCGCCTTGCCTCTGGCGCCGCTCTTCACGTCGACGAGCGTTTTGTCATCTTCATCGGCGCCCGGCACCGGCACCCAGCCATCGGCGCGGTTGGTCACCGGATCCAGCGGCAATGCACGCAGATAGTGACGCTCGATCAATGCGGAAAGTTTTTCCGGATATTTGCCGGTATCGCTGTAGTACTCGTCCAGTGCCCGGCGCAGGACCGACAGATTCTCTTTCAGGGCCGCTTCCTTTGCGCGGTCGGCCTGATGGACATAGCGCGGCGCGACGATCGAGAGCAGCGTCGCCACGATCGCCAGCACCACCAGCAATTCAATCAGCGTAAAGCCACCGTTCTGCGTTTGCATGGACACTCCTTTTCACCACTGTCGATAAGCGATGCCGTTGCTCCCTGTCCTGTCGCTCAGCGAAAACACGTCGTACACGTCATCTTCCTGTTGAGGGTCATCTGCATCGCTCCTGTAGCTGCGCTTGCCCCAGCTGTCCTGAGCGGGCAAGGACGGTGTCCGGTTCATCGGATCGCGCGGCACGCGGCGCAGGAAATAGATCTTCCGGCTTTTCGGATCGCGTTTGTCCTCCACGCCGGCTACCAGTTCGTCGAGCGAGCGCGGGTAACCGGTCGAATCAATGGAGCGCGCAATCTGGCCTTCGTCGCCAGCCTGTTTGTAGGCATCGATCGCGGTCCGGATTTCGCGGAGTGCCTGCTTAAGTTCGCGCTCTTTCTCGCGCTGCTCGTGGAGCTTGACGAACGGTGTCGCGACCGAAGCGATGATCGCCACCAACGCGACAGTGACGATCATTTCGATCAGGGTGAAGCCCGATTCGAGATGCTGCTGCTTCATCTTACGGGGACACCGCAATCTGCTTGGGTACTGCCACGGCGACAGCCATCCGCGCATGGTTTTCCTTCTCTACCTTCAGATTCTGTAGCGACAGGTTGAGCAGCCCGCCAGGCGCCTGATCCGCCTGAAACGTGATCATGGCGAGCGAGCCATCGGCCGCCGGCACCTTGCCGATCGAAATATGCAGACTATTGCCATCCTGCTTCGCATCGAGCGCCACGCCCGCGCGCGGCTCAACCTTGATGAGCCGGATCCCGGGCTGGTCCAGCACGAGATCGAGTTCCGCGTTCTCAAAACCGGGACCTGCAGCGAGCAGATTGACGGTGAAGTCTGTTTTCGGTACGGCCTTCGAGGGCACCGCCAGGTCGAAACGCACAGTGGGCGTCCGATCCTGCGCTGCTGCGGGGACGGAGAGGGCCCGCAGCGCAGTGGATGACGCGATCGCAGCGGCGCCCGGTGACGACGCCGGCGGCGTGAGACCTGCGGGATCCACCTCAGACGCAGGCGCAGGCAGGCTGTCCGAATCGCTGTAATGCGCGGCAGGCGTCAGACGCAGCGGCTGCGTCGACACCTGCTCGGCGGTTCCGCTCGGGAATGTCTGTGCATACGAACCCGGCATTGCCAGTGAGCGCGTCACATGTGGCGTGATCAGCAGGACAATTTCGGAGCGTGTGCTGCTGTCGCTGTCATTCGAAAAAAGCCGCCCGATCACCGGAATTTTTCCAAGACCGGGAACGTGGGTACCCGATTCCTGCGTGTCGCTTTTGATCAATCCAGCGAGCGCCTGGGTTTCGCCCTCGTGCAGACGCAAGACCGTATTCGCGTTGCGTGTGCCGATCTGGTATGCCAAAAGGCCGGTGGAAGAAGAACGGACCTCCTTGACGATATTGCTGACCTCGAGCGCGACCCGCATCGTCACATCGTTGTCGACGTGAAT
Source organism: Paraburkholderia gardini (assembly GCF_907164545.1). Lineage (NCBI taxonomy): Bacteria > Pseudomonadati > Pseudomonadota > Betaproteobacteria > Burkholderiales > Burkholderiaceae > Paraburkholderia > Paraburkholderia gardini. Next base: position 99,241 of record NZ_CAJQZB010000018.1, read on the forward strand.
TTCCGGTTCCACCTCCAGCTTCAGGCCGACGTCGAGATAATTAACCGATTCGGTGATCGCGCTGGACGTCTGGTTCACCGTGGAGGTAATCACGGGCACCTTGTCGCCGATCAGCACACTGGCCTTCTCGCGATTGAGCACACGAATGCGCGGATTGGCCAGCGTGCGCGTGTTGCTGCTGGTCTGGCGCAGATTCAGGACAGCAAGCGGATCGGGAAAGGTCAGCGGGAAGCTGTTCCGGTTCAGGTCTTTCAACTGATCGATAGTCAGTGCCGCAGGCACGCCGGCCGGCCCAATCATGCTCGCGCTGATACTGGTGGGAAACTGGATGCCCAGGTTGAGCAGGTCGTTGGAGTTAACTTCCAGCACCTCCACGTCGAGAATCACCTCCGGGCTGGCGATGTCGTACAGGTCGAGCAGACGACCGACGGTGTCCTGCACGGATTCGGTGTCGCGTATCACCAGCATCTTCAGCCGGTCGTCCACGTAGATCGACTTCGGCGCCACTACGGTGCGCAGCATGTCCTGTACTTTCTTTGGATCGGCGCTGTTCAGGTAGTAAGACCGCACGACCAGATCGTCATAACGCTTTCGTTTCTCGTCGGTGGCTGGGTAAATGAGTACCGCGGAATCGTTCAGTACCTTCCTGTCGAGTTGCGAGGTCTGCAGGATCAGGTTCAGCGCGTCGCTGATCGTGGTATTCCTTGCGTAGATCGTGGTCCGCAGGTCGGGGCTGACGTCCTTGTCCAGCACGAAGCTGATGCCCGATGTCTGCGTCAGGATCGAGAGAACGGACCGGATATCGACATCCTTCAGTTCCAGCGTGACAGGCTTTTGCAACGACTGGTTCAACGCGGGCAGCACCATCGCATCGCGCGTGTACTGCGCGTCGATCTGCTGCAGCAGCGCGCGGGCCTGCGCATCGCCCGGATTTTCAGCCAGGATGGCGTTCAGCAGTTGCCGCGCAGTGACGGCATCGCCTTTGCCGAGCGCGGATCGGGCCTCCTCGAGTTCCGCTTTTTCGCGCTGCTCGCGTGCTATCAGCACAATGCCGCGCGTTGCTTCCGTATTTCGCGGGTCGTAGCGCAGCACGTCCTGATAGCTGGCCAGCGCTTCGTCCGCATAGCCGTTGTAGCGCGCGGCTTCGGCTTTGCGCATGAGCGACTGCACTTGATGATCACGTTGCGCGATGAACTTCATCCGGTACTGTTCCGGATTTTCCCGTGACGCCTGCTGCATCCGCTCCAGGCCCTCATCGACCTTGCCTTCGCTGATCAGCCTGTTTCCGTCTCGCCAGTTGCTGTAGCCGGCGCATCCGGCGATCGGGCATACGGCTGCTCCGGCGCATACCACCAGCGTGAGCCGGTGCGCGTGACGGAGGGCGCGCCTGTACAGACTTTGCTGCCAAAACTGCTCGTTACTCATCCATCTGCCTGTCAGTCAGCCTGTCGTTGTTGTGCCGGAAGGCTTGCGAGAAAGCGTTGCCCGACCTGAACCGGCGCAACGTCGCCTGGACGCGGATTCGCGGTGCTGCCCATCGCGATCAGGCGCGTCTCGCCTGTGCGCAGATGGCGCAGCGTGACATCCGTTGTCGAAATCGCCTGAACGCGCCAGTTGCCGTTCAGCACTTCACCTGCGCTCACAACGACCGCATCTCCGCTCGACGCGAAAAAGACCTGCACCTTGCCGTCCTTGATCATGCGGCCCAGATAGACCACGTCCGGTTGCGCCAGCGCGGCCGGCAGGGGCGGCAACGGAGGCAGCGGATTCGTGTCCGGCGGTGCACCCGGTGGCGGCAAGGGCGGGAGTGCCGATGCCTGCCCGACGACCGCCTGCTGCTCAACAGACTCGGGCAACACGGGCCGACGCCAGGGTCGGTCGTCCGGATGGACGATTTCCTTCGCCGTGATCTGCCGCGCCGCTCTGGAGGAAGGCCGAGCCGGTGCAGGCAGCGACAGCCCGACAGGTTCAGGGCGGAGCAGCAAGGCAACAGCGCTCACCATCGCCGCCACCAGCAACCATTGCACCGGTGTCGAAACGGTCAGCTTCATGCGGCCGCCTTCGGGCGCAACCGGTAGTAAAGATTGACATCCAGCTTCTGCTCGACCAGGACGATCCCGTCGGTGCCCTTCGCAAACGCGAGACGCGCAACAGACAGGTTCGGGAAGGCATTCAGCATCGTTTGCAGGAACCTGCGTTGCTGTGCTTCGTCGCCTCTTACGTTCATGCGCAGCGCGAGCCGTCTGACGGGCAGTGCGGGGATCTGGTCGTAGCGATAGTCGATGCGCGTGATGACGACACGGGTCTTGTCTGCCAGCAGGTTCAACGCGCGAAGCTGGTCCGCGTATTTTTCGAATTCGGGCAGGGACGCCACAAACTCATGCGTCAGATCGCGCGGTGCTGATCGCGGCGTAGCGCGGCGCGGCTGCGCCGGCTCAGACGCCGTCTGCCGCGCCAGTTGCGACATCATGTGCCGCGTTTCCGCGCGCAGTGGCCAATCGACCGTCGCGGTCAATGAGGCCCACAAGGCCAGAAGACCCATCGCAGTCGTGTGTTGCCACTCCACCCGGTTCACGCCGCATGCGAGGTACCAGAACATTTTCTTCCGAAGCAGCTTTGCGTTCACGGCCGCACCCATTCAGCGACCAGCGCAAACGAAATGCCGCCAGACGCCACGGCCGGCAGTCCAGACGGCGCCGCGCCCATGGTTCGCTGCATGTCGGCTCCGTCGGTTCGCGTCTGGCTGACGAGTTGCACCGAAGACCACGAAGAATCCTCCTGAAGCTTCGCGATCAGATCGAACAGGTCCGCGGGCCGCTCAGCCACACCACTGATACGCACGCGCCGGACCGTGCTCGCGTCCGGTTCGAGCGTGAGCAGATCGACGCCAGGCCGGGTCACACGCTGAAGACTGTCCAGCACGTCGTTCCACGGATAGCGCATCTCCGCAAACACCTGATCGAGCGCCACAGGTGGCGCGACTTGATCTTGCTGTCCGCTTGTCGGAGCGTTGCGAGATGCCTCCCGCGCTTGCCCGATCAGGTACTCGCGCCGCAGCAACAGGTCACGCCGCCACCACAATGCATGGGCGCAACCCGCCAGCGCGACGATGCACACGGCGGCCGAAGGCCAGGCCCACCAACGGGCGCCTGCGAAATTCCAGCGCAACCGGGCCATTCAGAACACTCCGCACAGCGCGTATGCAACGCGCACGTCGTCCCCGGGCACGAGGCCCTGTAGCGCCAGTTCTCCATTCGCTGGCGCTGCCATGTTTCGCGCAGGGAAAAAGCGCGTCACGTTTTGCTGGATATAGGCTCTCCGCTGATCAGAAAACGGCTGGACCGATAGCGACGTAACGTGTCCATGGTCGTAGCCGACGCGTATCAGACGCTGCCCCTCGACAAGCGCCAGTACGCCGGCCTCGTTCTTTACCAGTGAAAAGAAGCGATTCCAGACGACGCCCAGCGTTGGGGTGATCCGTCGGGTGCGACATTGGTGACGTGGCGCAAATTCAGTGAGTTCGTTGACGATTTCAACTGGAATCAGCGCCGCGACCCGGGGCTGGCCGAACCGGAGCGGTGCAAGGCGCAACCGGAACGCGGAAAACGGAACATCCTCACCGGGACACTGCTGTGCGAACAACGCCGCAGCCAGCGTGCGGCAAAACGATCTGTTCGCGAGGCGCTCGTCCCACGGCAATAGCAGATAACGCACGTAGTCGATGCCAACGACCCACTCGATCCCGCCCCGTAGCGGATGCGCGTGCAACCATTCGGTCAGTGCGGTGAGGGCTGCGGAAACGGTGTGATTGCCATCGTGGCTCGGCACGGCGGACGGCAGAATAGCCTTTATCCGCACCACAGGGCGAAACCCGCCCTTCACCCGGCAGACCGCCAGCCATGTCCCGCCGAGATAAACGCGAAGGCGTTCGGGTCGGCGGATCCCGACAGGCAACCTGCGCATCCTTTTCGTCAGTTCGATCAGCCAGCTAATCGGCAAACGTGACACGGTTGATCTCCTCCAGCGTGGTTTGCCCGGACTTCACCGCATCGACCGCCTGTTCGCGCATGGAGCGCATGCCGCGGCTGCGCGCCATCTCCTTGAGCTGGCCGACCGGCGTCTGCTGCAGAATCGCTTCGCGCAGGCCGTCGTCCAGGACCAGCACTTCGGCCAGCGCACGACGGCCGCGATAACCGCTGCCGCGGCAATGCGCGCAACCCGTCCCTTTCGTCAGGCGTCCGTTCGCGAGCTGGTCGTGCGTCAGGTGCGAATCCTGCAGGAGCGCGTCGTCAGGCGAAAACGGCACGGCGCAGTGAGCGCAGACAAGCCGCACGAGCCGCTGCGCCACCACGCCGTTCAGCGCCGTCACGAAGCTATATGGATCGATCTGCATATGACGAAAACGGCTCAGCACGTCGAACACATTGTTCGCGTGGACCGTGGTGTAGACCAGATGACCCGTGAGGGCAGCCTGAATCGCGATCTCCGCCGTTTCGCGGTCACGAATCTCGCCCACCAGAATCCGGTCGGGGTCGTGCCGCAGGATCGAGCGCAGCCCGCGCGCGAAGGTGAGTCCCTTCTTTTCGTTCACCGGAATCTGCAGGATGTCTTCGAGTTGATACTCGACGGGATCCTCGATGGTGATGATCTTGTCGTCGCCCCGCTTGATCTCGGAAAGCGTCGCGTACAGCGTGGTCGTTTTGCCGGAGCCGGTCGGCCCGGTCACGAGCAGCATGCCGTACGGCTGGTTCGCCAGTCTTCGCATGACGCGGCGTGTCGGCGCATCGATGCCGAGCATGTCGAGATTCAGTTGCGCCAGGTCGGTTGTTAGCGACTGCCGGTCGAGAATCCGGAGTACCGCGTCCTCGCCGAAAAGCCCAGGCATGATCGACACGCGAAAATCCACTTCGCGCGCCTGCATGGACACCGAAAACCGCCCATCCTGCGGAATCCGCTTTTCGCCGATATCGAGTTCCGCCATCACCTTCAGACGTGAAACGACCTGCTCGGCCAGACCGGCGTCCGGCAGCACGCGGGCGGTGGAAATCACGCCGTCGATCCGGTATTTGATCGTCAGCCCGCGCAGGGCGTTTTCAAAATGGATGTCCGAGACGCGGTTACGATGGGCATCGTAGAGCGTTGAATTCACGAGGCGCACCACCTGGCTTTCGTCGCTGGCGATCGAAGCCAGTGAAATCTCTTCGACGTCCTGCGCGCCGGTATCCGGTCCGTCGAGCCGGATCAGTTGCGATAGCGCCTCCTGATGACCGTCAAAACGCGCAAGGAACGCTTTCAGCTCAAGCGGATGGGCAAAAGCCAGATCGAAGTAGCCCACTATCCGGTAACTCGCGAGTGAAATCAGCGTGTCATTCCATGGATCGTCGCAGACGAAGATCAAAGCGGACTCGCTACTCTCATTTTCCTCTGCATTGCCTGTCGCCTTGCTCAGGACCACGCAGTTTTGCCTGAGGCATTCCGCGTAACTGAACACCGAGAAATCCGGCGTCATCGCTTCCATCTGCGCGAGCTGCTGCACTGGCATCCCGCTTTCGCTCGCGGCATAACGCAACGTCTCGTCAGGAGAAAATCCGCCGAGCTTTTCAAGCGCCGTCAGAACCGGCTCACCGCCGGTAATCGCGAGCGTCCTCGCCCGCACGAGCAGTGTTGTCCGCTGCGCGTCTTTTGCGAGCGAGTCTGCCATCGCGTTGCTCATTGCAGGCTCCCAGCCAGGTCGAAGACAGGCAGATACAGCAGAATCACGATCAAGCCGATTCCCAGTCCCATCACCAGCATCAAGACCGGCTCGACCAGACGGGCGAAGCGGTCGACCCATTGCGCGATTTCACGCTCGTGAAACAGCGCTGCCTGTTCCAGCATTCCGGCGATCTGCCCGTTGCGCTCGCCGGCGCGCAACAGGCGCAATGCGACCGAAGTCATCAGGCCTTCCTGTTGCAGACTGCTGCTCATTTTCTGGCCTTGCGCAACACCCAGCATCGAGCGCGTAAGGCCAGCCTGAAGCACGGGAGGCAGCAGATCTCGCGTCATCTCGAGCGAAGGCAGCAACGCCACGCCGCCTTGCAACAGCATGCCTAGCGAACGGTAGAAGCGTGCCAGTTGCATGAGGTTCAGCATCCCGCCGATCCACGCGATGCGCCCGAGCAGGGCGAGACATCGCTGCTGCACGGCGGGGCGCATCGGCAACGCGACAGCGGCGCTGAGCATCACCGCGAGGCAGGCCAGCGATGCCACCGTGTGATCGTTGACGAAAAGCCCAAAGCTGATCAGCCATTGCGACAGTAGCGGTAACTCCGCGTGCGTCATCCCTTCATAGACATGTCCAAAGCGCGGTGCCAGAAACCAGATCAGAAAGAACGCGACGGCGGCTCCCGTGACGAGCAGCATCACCGGATACAGCGAAGCCGAAATCATCTTTTGCCGCACGAGGCTGACCTGGCCGTGATATTCCAGATAACGCTCTAGCGCCTGTGTCATTCCGCCCGTCTGCTCGCTCGCCGCCACCATGGCGACAAACAGGCTGGAGAAACAGTCCGGGTGCGCGCCCAGCGCGGCCGAGAACGACTTTCCTTGCTGCATCAAGCGAATCAGCTCAGGCAGGACGTAGTGACTTTTCTCCTCGGCCGCAGCGCGGGACCGGTTGTGCCGCCAGCGCTCGTCCAGCGTTTCCAGTGCCTCGGTCAGCGCCAGCCCCGCGCGCAGGAGCGCCAGCAGTTCGTAGACAAACAGCGATAAATCAAAGCGACTGCGCCGGAACAGGGCGGCAAGAGAAAAGTGCCGATGGGAAAAGCCAGCGCCGCCAGCGCCGCCAGCGCAAACCTCGACCATCTGCACTCCGGCTTGCCTTGCGCGTTGTACGGCTTCCTGCTGCGCATCGTCAAGGTTCCCTGCGAGCAGATCGAACTGCTGCAGTTCGCCGCGTGCATTCAGACCGAGCAATACAAATTTGTTCACGAGTCTCGATCGCCCAGTTGTCAAAGCGTGCCGTGCTGCTGGCTCAATTATGGATATCAGCGTTTTCGTTTTCGCCCGCCGGGTGCTTGTCCGCGCCATACGAGACGATGTCGTAGTCCGTATTGCGTACGCCGGGGTAAACGTAGTGGTAGGGCATGCCCCACGGGTCCGGCGGCGCGGGTTTGGTCAGATACGGGCCATTCCACCCCGGCGTGCCGTCGGTGGGCGGCGATACGAGCAGCGTCAGTCCTTCCTGTGACGTGGGGTAGCGACCGATATCCAGTCGCAACTGCTCGACTGCTTTGCCCAAGACATTGATCTGCGCCTTTGCCGTGGTCACCTTTGATTTGTCCACGTTGGCAAACAGTCGTGGCCCGACGATACCCGCCAGCAACCCGATGATCACCAGAACAACCAGCAGTTCGAGCAGCGTGAAACCTCGCTGACCAGCCAATTTTGTGTTTTGCATAGTTTTGCTAACTGTTGTGTCGATCCACATCGGACGATGTACTACCGGTAGCGCGAAAGACGAAATGAAAGCATGCAGGGCATCGTTGCGGCTTGCAATGCCTTTCACTTTATTTGATGTTTTGTTTGATTTTGATTCTGCTAATCGTTGGTATTGCTTACGATCATGGATATGTCTTTAAGCGATATGTAATATCGAACACCAATTAGGTAATGCATAGCATGTGAGGCCGGCTGACTGGCTCCGACGCGCGTCGTGATCAGAAAAATCTTAAAGAAGAGGGATGGATATGGTGAGGAGCACGAGGTTGTCCGAAGGCTTGGCGGAAAAATCGCGCCATGTACGAAGCGGCGTAAGCCTGGCGGCCAGCATCGTTTCACTGACGTTTTCTGTCACGGCGTTTTCTGCGAGTAACGCCAGCTATACGTATGACGCACTGGGAAGACTCACCACGGTGGTCTACGTCGACGGCGCGAAGCGCACCGTCATCAACTACGGCTACGACGCCGCTGGAAACCGCACCAGCACCTCGACCGTCCCGTCTTCATAGGGGTCCGCGTCTGTCGTAACACCATGCACCTGCGTTAGCAGAGCGCATGGAGGCGCGCCGCATCTGATCGCCCCGTTTTCTCTTGAATGCGCTTATCCCTTGCACGCAAGGGAGGGGCCGCTTCGCGCCCAGATCGGGCGGCAACAAAAAAGCACATCAACAAACAACTCCGAGGAAATGCTCGATGTCCGAGACCTCATTGATGGAAGAGAGCGCGATCGATCGCCGCGCTTCCCGCTGGTTCAGTATGATTCGCCCCGTCGCGCTTACCGCATTCACGGGCATCCTGACGTTATTCGTGAACGTGGCACAGGCCGGCAACGTCCAGTTCTCCGCTACTACGCCCGCAGTGGTCGATACCGACCCGGTCGCGATCGCGCAGCAGACCCAGCGCCAGGCGCCCATCCGCCGGGGCCGTGAGCCGAAACTGCTGCGCGCCGGCCCACTCCAGCCGGGCCAGGAATTTGCACCGCAGCCGAACAGCCTGCGAGCAGTCATGCCGCCGGTCACAGAGGCGCAAGCTACCGCGCACGACGAACAGGTCGCGCGCGAACTGCCGCCAGGCATCAATGCCAACGAGACGATCGAAACGCTTCCGAAACTGGACACGAAACGCACGCCAGCGGCTTCCGGCGACATCCACCTGCAGAACTTTGCCGAGCCGAAGAAGGCGCTGTTGCGCGGCTCCGGCGTCACGGGCGCCAACGGCATCGTCACCAACGATGCGCCTCCCGGGCCCGCGTCGATCGAGGAACTTGCTCGTGCGCTGCGCTACAACCCGGACCTGATCTATCAGTACATCCGCAACAACATCGACATCGACCCGGTGCGCGGCATTCACAAAGGCGCGCTTGGCGCGGTACTCGACAACCAGGGCAGCGCGTTCGACCAGGCACAACTGATGGTGTCGCTGCTGCGCGTGTCGGGTTATGACGCGCGGTTTGTGCGCGGCGTGATCAAGCTCAGCGCGCAGCAGTTCACCGACTGGTACGGCCTGCCGGCTAACAACGTATGTGCCGTGCTGAATCTGATGGGCCAGACCCAGGTGCCGGTCTACAGCATCAGCGCGACACAGGCCGGCAGCTGCCCGGGGCTGAACGCCGCGATGACCGATATCTCGATCGAGCATCTGTGGGTTAAGACCAATATTGGCGGCACGTGGTACACGTTCGATCCCAGCTACAAGCCGCACGTGCTCAAGTCCGGCATCGATCTGGGCGTGACAGCCGGCTACAGCGCGGCGACGTTTCAGAAGAACGCGACAACGGGTGCCACGATCACCCCCGATCTGGTGCGCGGCCTGAATCGCGCCGGCATCCGCGCGGATCTGCAGATGGCCGCAAGCACGCTCGCGACATGGATCCGCAAGAACAAGCCGACTGCTACCCTTAGCGACATCATTGGTGGCAAGGCGATCGTTCCTTTCTATGCCGGCGTTGTCCGGCAGAGCCAGAACCCGCTGCTCGATACGCGCTGGAGTCCCGAGGAATGGACCGACATTCCGGTCGGCTTCAAGCCCACGGTGCGCGTGCTTTATCAGGGCATCGACCAGACCTTCACGTCGGACGCGATCTACGGCAAGCGCCTGACGATCACATACAACACATCGAACCAGCCCCTGCTCAAACTGGACGGTCAGCAGATCGGCGGCGCGGGAAGTCCGGTTGCGCCGGGGGCCGACAGTGTCATCAGCTTTATTGTCTGGCATAACGCGTACCCCAATGCCGATTCCGACCATGCGTTCGACCAGCATATCAAGGGCGGCGGCAGTTATCTCGTCGTCAATGGCTGGGGGCCGACCGGTCGCGGGCTGTCGCAAAGCTATCTCAAGTATCTGGAGAATATTCGCGCGGCCGGCAACGCCGATACCAGCGAACCGGTGCTAGGCGCGAGCCTTGGCGTGCTGGGCGCGCAATGGGTGTCGCAGACAACGGCGAGCGCGTCGATCACCGATCGCCTCGCGAACGCGTACACGGTGCAGCAGCATCAGGTGGGCATTGCAGGGTTCAAGGACGGACCGTATGTCGACCTCCCGAGCAATATGAGCTCCACCATCCAGATGGCAGGTAACGCTAACCTGGAACGGGCGGTGTTCGACAGCAACGGGATGCACCTGTCGATACTCGAATCGACCGCGGTCAATCAGACTTCGGGTGTGTCGGCGGTATCGACGGTGAAGCTGCTCGATCTGGCGCAGAGCCAGGGGCAAACCATCTACAACACAGGTGGCGGTCATTACGCGAACGTGATCCAGCCCGCGCTGGCGAATTGCCAGGCGCACCTCGGCAACTTCCAGAGTTACCTGAACCAGGGCTACCGCCTGCTGATTCCCGCGAACTGTCAGTTGACCGAGAACAGCTGGAAGGGTGCCGGTTATTTTGTTCTGGGATCGGGCAGCGTGCGCCTGCTCGGCGCGACCATCAGCGGGGGGCTTTCGGGTGGGTACTTTACGAAGGTGACCCCTGCGGTGACCTACAACTCCAACGCGATCAACAATTCGAAAACGCCTCAGACGTACATCAATTACGCGGGCCCCGCGCTGACCGGTGGCGATCCGATCGACATGGTGCACGGCAATTTCCTGTATGAACATCAGGACATCAAGACGGGTTACGGCGAGTCGCCCGACAGCCTGACCTTCCAGCGCCTCTATAGCAGTGGGATGAAGAATCAGGGCGGCATACTCGGCAAGGGCTGGACGCATAACTACGACATCCGTCTGCGCACGGCGTCCGATGGTTTCCTCGCCATGGGCGACCGGCTCGCGCTCGACGCAGTCGGTACGATCGTCGAACACAAAGCATCGCTTGATCTGCTGAATGATCCGCTCGCCCCGGCTGAGAAATTCCTGAGCGCGGTGATCGCGCAGCGCTGGTTTGGCGATCAACTGGTCGACAATACCCGCATCGCGACGTTCGGCCTGAATAGCGATGTGTTCGTGCGCTTGCCTGACGGCAGCTTTAATGCGCCGCCCGGCAAGGCCGTGCAGCTGGAAGTCAACGGCGGCGGCGCGCAGTACACGACCCTCAGCGGCGCGCGCTATTCTTTCAGTATCGACAAGGCAACCCGCTATTCGCAACCGGATGGTCATGCGATAGATTTCACATGGAACGGCGATCTGCTCACGCGGGTCGACAATAATGTCGGCCGCAGTCTGACGCTGACGTACGCAAACGGTCGCCTGCAAAGCGTCAGCAGTGCGCAGCAGACCGTACGCTACGCGTATGACGGTAGCGACAATCTGATTAATGCGACCGATCCGGACGGCTTCACGACGCGCTTCGAATACGACCAGCCCGGACGGATCGCGAAGTTCTATCAGCCGGGGTTTCCCGGCACGCCGGTCGTCAGTAATACCTATGACACGCTGGGTCGCGTGAAGACGCAGACGAGCGCCGCGGGCAATCTGTTCAACTACTATTTCGCCGGCTCACGCAGCGAGGAAATGGGCCCGGGAGGATCGACCCGCACGAATTACATCGACGGCGAGGGCAACCTTCTGCAGGTCGGTGACCCGATGGGCAACTGGACGATCAAAGACTACGACGGCCAGAACCGGCTGATGCGTGAAACGCGTCCCGAGGGCAACCGCACCGAGTATGCGTACGATGACGCGACCTGCGCGGCGACTTCGGCCAGGTTTGTGCAGGGTTGCTCGCATAATGTCGTGACGGTGTCCCGGTATCCCCGGCCGGGTACCAGCGACCCGGTCTTGACCCAGCGCTTCACGTACGACCCGACTTACGGGAGGGTCGCCACGGCGACGGATGCCCGCGGCCAGGTCACGACGACCGCATATGTCTATCCGGGTTTGGTTGCCAGCGTCAAGCGGCCTGCGGTGACTGGGGTGGTGCCAGTCAAGAGCATCACATACGAGTCCGTAAGGCCCTCGGGCGGTGGCAATATATTGCTCTACCGACCGGTACGTGTGGCCGAAACGGTCGACGCAACGCGGACTGTCTCGACGACGATCAGCTACGCAGCCGACTACACGCCGGCAACGGTCACCGAGGATGCTGGAGGTCAGGCGATCAAGACCGTCACCACGTTCGATAGCGAGGGCCGGCTACTGACCAGCAAGCGCGATGGCGTCGCGACCGTCACGAACGCGTATGACAAACGTGGCAACGTAACCCGCACGAACGCGAACCTGCTCGCGAGCGATGAGGTCATCGCCTACAACGCTGACGGTCGCGAGATCAGCCGCGGCGTGGCAATCACCGGCGGGGCGATGGTGATGTGCCGGCGCTACAACGCGATGGGCGACGTCACGCGCGTGTGGGGTCCGGCGAAGACCGCGAGCGTGACCACCTGCCCGGTGGAGAGCGCACCGACGCCGATCACCGATACGGCCTACGACGACCATCACCGCCCGTTCCGGGTGACCCGCTATCTGGCTGCGGCGGATGGCGGCAACCGTGTGACCGAGACGGCCTATAACGCGGACGACAGCGTGAAGAGTGTGCGCAAGGCGGCGGGCACGGCGCTCGCGCAGGACTACGTGAGCTACATCTACAACCCGAACGGGACGGTAGCGCTCACCACCGACGCGAGAGGCAACACGACGGACAACCTGTACGACGGCCACGACCGGCTGTACCGCACGTACTATCCGCTGGAGGGCCGTCCCGGGTACGCCGACTCGAACAACTACGAGCAGTACACGTGGGATGCGAACGGCAACCTGATCACGCTGAGGAAGCGCGACGGCCAGTCGGTGAGTCAAACCTTCGACGCGCTGGACCGGCTGGCGACGCGCACGTTCCCGGGCGGGGTGGGCAACGTGCAGTACAGCTACGACCTGCGCGGACTGAAGACCGCGTCGCAATACACCGACGGCAGCCATACGGTGACGAACAGCTACGACGCACTGGGGCAGCTCACGCAGACGAGTGCGGCGGGTCGCACGCTGCGCTACAGCCACGACGCGGCGGGCAACGTGACGGACATCGCGTGGCCGGACGGCTTCCACGTGGCGCTCACGTACGACAGCTACGGTCGTCCGGTGCAGCTGCTGGAGAACGGCACGACGAGTCTGGCGAAGTACAGCTACGACACGCTGAACCGTCGCACGCAGGTGGATCTGGGCAACGGCACGCGCACCGAACTCGCGTACGACAGTCAGGGCTGGCTGCAGAGCCTGAACCACCGCTTCACGAGCAGCACCGAAGACTGGCTGGCGACCATCACGCGCAACCAGCTGGGGGATATCAAGCAGGCTGGCGTGACGAACAGCCGGTACGCGTGGACACCGGCGGTATCGACCGCTGTGTATACGGCGAACGCGCTGAACCAGTACACGAACGCGGCGGGCAAGGCGGTGACGTACGACCGCAACGGCAACCTGACGGGCGACGGGGTGTGGACGTACGGCTACGACCTGGACAACCGGATGAAGACGGCGAGCCGGTCGGGCACGAGCGCGACGCTGGGCTACGATCCGGAAGGGCGGATGGTCCAGACGACGGTGAACGGTGCGCAGACGAACCTGCTGTATGACGGGCAGAATCTGGCGGCTGAATACGACGCGACGGGCAGGCTCACGCGGCGATATGTGTTTGCTCCGGGCGTGGATGCGCCGCTGGTGCAGTACGAAGGTGCGGCGACGAATGCGAAGAGCTGGCTGTACGCGAACCAGCAGGGCAGCGTGGTGGCGCTGGCGAACGGCACGGGTGCGACGATTGCAAGTCAGGCGTATGGGCCGTTTGGCGAGACGGATGGCACACTGGCGTCGCGCTTCGGGTATACGGGGCAGCAGTATCTGGCGTCGTTGGGGCTTTACTATTACAAGGCGCGGATGTATTCGCCCACACTCGGACGATTCCTGCAGACGGATCCGGTGGGGTACGCGGATGACCTGAACTGGTATGCGTATGTAGGCAACGATCCGGTCAATCTCACCGATCCGACGGGGATGATGGCGGCATCGGGGTTTGCTTCGACGAGTAGCACGCCGATTGCCCTTGCAAATGTTCCAGTCCAGCCATCAACTAATGTCGGGACGAAGCTTGAAGCGCCGACGTTCACCATGCCGAAGTCGGAGACGGGCAGTTCTACTGTAGTTGCACAACGCGGTCGGCCGTTTACAGGCGATGCGGGAAGCTATTACGTACATCCACTCACAGGTGACGGGCGACGGTATGGGGACGATGGAAAGCCTGTTCTAGATTTCGATATCAGCCATTCACATGGGGAAATGATTCCTCATATACACATTTGGCGAGATGGAAAGCGTGGTGACGGCGAATCAGTATTTTGAACTCGAGGGAAACCATGGACGTCTTTTTTGCAAAAAGTAGAGCTGCAGTAGAACGGTTTATAAAAATTCAAGCTGTTGTTAAAGATGCAAGACTGTGGATAAACGGTGGCGTCAACATCGATGGCCTTGATGTGGAAGGGTTGGAAATTTCGAAATTCAGCGTGGAATTCGACTTGACGGAAGGAGACCAATACGACGCGATGGTTGGAACCATAGAAGACCATTACGAAGGTTGTCACATATGGATTGAGGCGTAGTTGCCGGAATCTACGCGTTCAAGCAGTTTAACGACGTTGTCGTCGAGCTCCGCTTGACTCCGGGTAAGGCGGGGTCATTGCATGAAGAAATACACGTGGGATGCGAACGGCAACCTGATCACGCTGAGGAAGCGCGACGGCCAGTCGGTGAGTCAAACCTTCGACGCGCTGGACCGGCTGGCGACGCGCACGT
>NZ_CAJQZB010000019.1:0-112222 GCF_907164545.1 Paraburkholderia gardini
TCGCCTTCAGGCCGCCACCGAGATCTTCGGTGCCACGCAGGCCCCAACGGCTGCCAGACGCTACACCGTCGTCATATTTGACGAGATCGTCGTGCGAATTGCCAACCTTGGAGTGGTTCGCATAGCTGATACCTGCGTCGATCAACCCGTACAGTGTCACGCTGCTTTGCGCGTGAGCCGCGCCTGCGAACGTGGCGAGAATAGCAGTGGTCAGTACTTTCTTGTTCAAGACGTTTCTCCGATTAGAAAAGATGCGATCGACACGCCACGCTCTACGGCCGGTCATGCGATGGCCCGAAATGTAAGCGACTGCCGGGAACTGAATATGACAGGCCAGTTATTTTTTGAAATGTGTCGCATACGCACGACAGGCGCCGTTTCTCATCGACGAATTCGAGCAGGGCATGCGCGCATATGCTCTGCGTGAGCGACTGCATATGCGTATGACAATTCATTGGTTATCGCCGTGGCTGCACCGTGTGACGATTCCTATCCAACATTCATGGATTCAACGGGGAACGTATGCAGCGCAGAACACTCATCAAGACGCTCGCCGTGCTGGCGGCAGCCGGTGCCACGCTGGCGACAACCCTGGCCCGTGCCGACGACAAGGTCATCAAGGTCGGCACGATGAGCGGTCCCGATGCGCAGATCTGGTCGGTGGTGACGAAGGTCGCGGCGCGCGACGGCCTGACGCTCAAGGTGATCGAGTTCAACGATTACGTGCAGCCGAACGCCGCGCTCGATGCGGGCGATCTCGATGCGAACGGCTTTCAGCATCAGCCGTTTCTGGACAGCCAGATCAGACAGCGGGGCTACAGGATCGTGAACGTCGGCCTGACCTATACGTCGCCGATGGGCTTCTACTCGAAGAAGTACAAGTCGCTGAAGGACCTGCCGGAAGGCGCGAAGGTTGGCATCCAGAACGATCCGTCGAACGGAAACCGTGCGCTGTTGCTGCTGCAGAAATATGGCGTGATCAGGCTGAAGGCGGGCGTCGGGGTAAACGGCGTCAACGCGACACCGCTCGACGTCGCGGAAAATCCGGAGAAAATCAGGCTCGTGGAACTTGATGCCGCGCAGTTGCCGCGCGCACTCGACGATCTCGACGCCGCTTCGATCAACACCGACTACGCGGTGAAAGCCGGTCTGCAGCCGACGAAAGACGCGATCGGCATCGAGGACCTGAAGGGGCCGTACGCGAACCTGATCGCCGTGCGCGAGCAGGACCGCAACAAGCCGTGGGTGAAGAAACTCGTGGCGGCGTACGAATCCGACGACGTGCGCCGGTTCCTCGACACGCAGTTCAAGGGCGCGATTGTGCCGGCGTTCTAGCGCGCTCCTGTGAAACGCGGATGTCCAAACGAAAATCGCCCGCATTAGCGGGCGATTTTCATGGGCGCAGCGGTCATGAAACCACGGAAGCCGTGCTACGCGTCATGCCGACAGCAGCGACCCCGTGCGATACGCCTTCGCGCCTGCCACACGCGCCACTTCCAGCCCGGCGGTCGCGAAGCGCGCGGAATGCCGCGCGTACAGCACGCCGGCCACCGCATTCTTCAGCGTCGCGACATGGCCCGTCAGCGGATCGATGATATCGGCGATCTCGGTGCCTGCATCGACCCACGTGCCCACCTGGGCGCCCGGCCGGTACACGACGACACCCGTGATCGGCGCGACGATTGGTTCGTTGCCGGCGAGCGGCGTAGCGGCGAATTCGAGCGGCGGCATGTCGGCTGCGGTGCCTTCGATCACGCCACGATGCGTCAGATATTCGATGATGCCCTGCGCGTCGCGTTCCGCGAGTTCATACGACACATCGCGCTGGCCGCGCAGTTCGATCGTGACCGACACCGAGCCGTTCGGAATCGGGAAACGGTCGCCGTAGTGGCTACGCAGATCCGACCAGATGAAACTGTGGATTTCGTCGAACGGGTTGCCCATTGAATCGACCGCGAGCAGCGACGCCTTCGAATCCAGATAGCGCGCGAGCGGTTCCACTTCCGGCCAGATGTCCGGGTTCGTGTAGATGTGCATCGCGGCTTCCCAGTCGCAATGCAGGTCGAGCACGACGTCGGCATCGTACGAGAGCTTTTGCAGTGCGAGCCGCTGCGACTCCAGTTCGTTCTTCGGCTGTTGCGCGTCGAGGCCTTCGCGCATCGCGAGGCGGATGGCCTGACGGTTTTCGTCGACGTCGTGTGTGAGACGCGCTTCGATCACAGGTTGCACGAGCCCGGCCAGATCGTAGAAATTGCGGTTGAAGTTCTGGCCGCTGTTCGCTTCGAAGCGTCCCGCCAGATGGCTGTGTACATGCTGGTTCAGGCCGATCGGATTGGCGACCGGCACGAGCACGACTTCGCCGCGCACCTTGCCGGCCGCTTCGAGCGCGGCAAGCTTCTGGCGCAGGACATGCGAAACCAGCATGCCGGGCAGCTCGTCAGCGTGCAGCGACGACTGGATATAGATTTTCTGTCCACCGCCGGCGCCATAGTGAAAACTCGTCAGGTTGCGCGCGGTGCCGAGCGTCGGGGAAATCAGCGGATGGGTCTGGGTTTGCATGGTTCTTCAGACGCCGCGAGCAGCAGGCAGGCAGCGTTTTCGGTTGGTTGCAGGGGATGAAAGCGTTGACAAAGCGAGCGAAAAAATCGTGATAACCAGCGAGTTCTGCTGTCACGAAGCGGGCATGAAGCGGAAGACACGTCGTGACGCTTCGTACACGAACTGGCTGCGAATCCTTCGATCTTAGCCGATTCTGGCGAGGCAGCGTGGTTTCTCCGGCAGGCGCGGCGGATGCCGCGTGCCGCACCGGCCCGCGCCAGCCAGCTGGAGAACGCGTCGTGGCGCCCAAAACAAAACGGGCTCCGCCTGTTCGCGGAGCCCGTTTCCTCAGACCTCGGCGGCGCGCCCGAAGACGTGCCGTCGTGGATCAGCTGCCGTACACGTCGAAGTCGAAGTACTTCTTTTCGAGCTTCTTGTAGGTGCCGTCCTTGATGATCTCAGCAATAGCCTTGTCGACCTTCGCCTTCAGATCCGTGTCTTCCTTGCGCATGCCGATGCCAGCGCCGTTGCCGAGGATCTTCGGATCGTCCAGATCCTTGCCCACGAACTCGAAGCCAGCGCCGCGCGGCGTCTTCAGGAAGCCGATCTCAGCCTGCACTGCATCTTGCAGCGCTGCGTCCAGACGGCCCGACAACAGATCGGCATAGACCTGATCCTGGTTCTGGTACGGCGTGACCTTCGCGCCCTTGGCTTCCCAGTAGGTCTTCGCGTAGGTTTCCTGGATCGTGCCCTGCTCGACGCCCACGTTCTTGCCCTTCAGCGATTCAGCCGTCGGCAGGATGCCCGAACCCTTCTTCGCGATCAGGCGCGTCGGCGTGTTGAACAGCTTCGACGAGAAGGCGATCTGTTCAGCGCGCTGCGGCGTCATCGACATCGACGACAGCACGCCGTCGAACTTCTTGGCCTTCAGGGCCGGGATCATGCCGTCGAAATCGTTTTCAACCCACACGCACTTTGCCTTCAGGCGCTCGCAGATTGCGTTGCCGAGGTCGATGTCGAAGCCGACCAGTTTGCCGTCCGGGCCTTTGGATTCGAACGGAGCGTAGCTGGCGTCGACGCCGAAGCGGATCGTGGACCAGTCTTTAGCGTGTGCGGTAATCGAGACGGTGGCAAGCAGGGCAACCGTCAAAGTCGCCAGCAGTTTTTTCACTTATTTACTCCTCGGAGTGGTTCAGATTGCCCCGCATGGGTTGTGCCGCCGCGGAACACTACCCGGCGCGAGTCGCGACCGGACATGGTTATTGTCTGCCAGCGTGGGCCAGCAGTGCGCGCCAAGCTTACCAAGAAAAAAAATCCGTGTAGCTAGTGAAACACCGGATAGCAAACGGGCGTGCTCTTTCGGCGTCGATGTGCACTTGCAGCAAAAGCGCTCTGAAGATCCGGATGAAAGGCGGATGACAGCTTTGCATCGACGGCTGGAGCCAGGTCCACGCCCCGTGCGCACCAAGTGCACGGCGTCGCCACGTCACGCGGTGCAGCCGGAAACCGGCGGGGTTTCGATCTCCGGCGTGGCGCGGCGGCGCTTTCATCGACGCGCCAGGCACGCCGGACGCGGCTTTGGAGCATGCCCTCTATCGCGGGGGCGATGTGTCGCGCGCGTTAGAATGCATCGAGGCAAGCGGCCATCCGTGGGCCTGACTGGCGACGTCAGGCGTTTTACCCCGTTCAATGGAGACTCGATGAGCGGCCAGTTGATTTACGTAATGGGGCCATCCGGCGCGGGCAAGGACTCGCTGCTCAGCTTTGCGCGCGAGAAAATCCCCGGCGAACCCGTTGTGTTCGCGCATCGTTACATCACGCGTTCGGCAGGCGAGGGGGAAAACCACGTTGCCCTGACGCACGAGGAATTCGAGGCGCGCTCGGCGCTGGGCCTGTTCGCACTAGAGTGGTCGAGCCACGCGTTGCGTTACGGCATCGGCATCGAGCTCGATGCGTGGCTCGCACGCGGCTGCACGGTGGTCGTCAACGGTTCGCGGGCGCATCTGGCGAAAGCGCTGGCGCGTTATCCGCGCGCGGTCGTCGTGCATGTGAATGCGGCGCCCGATATTCTCGAAGCGCGGCTCGGCGCCCGGGCGCGCGAAACGCCGGGGCAGGTTGCCGAACGGCTGGCACGGCGCGCCACCTTCACGTTGCCACAGGGTGTCGCGCTAACCGTGATCGATAACTCCGGTGCGCTCGAAGAAGCGGGGCACGCGTTCGTCGAAGTCGTGCGGCGCGCGGCGACGCGACGATAGCGCCGCCGGCATTTGAATTCGTGCCGTGCCGTGACCTGACCTGACCTGACCGGCCTACAGAAATCCCATCGCCGACGCCTTCAGCGTGGCCGCCGCGCGCGTCGAGCACTCGAGCTTGCGGAACACGCTTTCGACGTGCGTGCGCACCGTGCTCGGGCTCAACTCCAGTTCACGCGCCGCTTCCTTGTTGCTGGCGCCGCGGCTGATCGAACGCAGCACGTCGATTTCGCGCGTCGAAAGAGGCACCCCCTGAGGCCGGTAGCGCAGCCCCTGCTGCGGCGTCGGGCCTGACGCGAGCAGCGCCTCGACGACTTCCGCGTCGAAGCGGCCCTCGCGGGCGTCGGTGCGTAGCGCTTCGGCGGCTTCGGGATCGGTCAGCGCGTCGCGCCACGGACGCGCCGAGCGCAGCGCCACCCACGCCACCGATGCTGCGAGAACGCGCGCCTCCAGCGTCAGCGCCTGGGCGCCCACGCTACGAAAGTAGCCGGAGCCGTCCAGCCGTTCATACGCGTAGGACGCCAGTTCCGCCGCCTGCGCGAGCGCGCCGGTCTGCTTGCCGGCGCGCGCGGTCCAGTACGGCACGAGACGCACTTTTTCCCACGCCGACGCCGACAGGCGCGTGCCGGTGTTCCATACCGCGTTCGGTACGGCGGCGCGGCCGATGCCATGAATCAGGCCCGCGTGATAGACACGCTCCTGCGTCTGCGGCCCGGTTCCCAGCCGCTTGCAGCATGCGACGGCCGTCGCGGCCACGGCGCGCGAATAACCCGTCATCCACGGCAGCTTCAGGTCGATCACGTCCGCGATCAGTTCGGCGGAGGTGGCCTCGCGCATCGGCGGCGTCAGCAGCGCGTCGTCGAGACGCGATATCGGCATCGCGTCGAGCGTGGCCAGCCATTGCGCCGCGTGATCGACGGCAAGCGAAGCGAGCCGCGCGGGATAGCGCGCATCGGCGCGTTGTGCGATCAGCGCGAGCGCGCGCTCGAACCCATAGATGCGGCTGAAGATTTCCAGGTCGCCCGCGAGCGCGACGACGAACACGGCGAGCGGCACCGAGCCGCCCGCCATGCGATCGGGCAGGCCGGTGCCGTCCCACGCCTCGAAAATGTGTCGCAGCGCCGTTTCTGTCCCGCTCGCGAGACCCATCATGTGTGCGACTTCGCCGGATACCTCGCAGTGAATCTTCGCGAAAGGCGTCATCGCGGCGCTCGTGCCGCCTCGAGCGTCGAGCGCGCTGTCCCAGTCGGGGCGCAGCGCAAGCATCGCTTCGCGGCTCGCGATGTCGTCGCCGAGCGCATCGGCGAATTCCGGCGCGTTAGCCGTGCAGCCTGACCAGCGCAGCAGCGACGCTTCGCGCACCGTGTCGCAGCCGGCCGCATCGAAACCGCTTGCCTGTGCGAGTTGCGCGGCGAGCCACGCGGTGCGCAGCGAGTGATCGGTGGGTTGCCCCATGCTCAGGTCGCCGATGAAGGCGAGTGCCTTGACGGCGTCGAACACCCGGATCGCCGATCCATTGTCCTGCTGTGTCTGCATGCTCCCCTGCGCCTCCCGAACCGGCCGTCTTGACGGTGCCTACTATAAACGTGCCAGGGAATTCCAGCCGATGGGTCGGTCATTCGACCGATACCGCGGCGCCGCTCGCCCTGAGATAGTCCGTCTCAATCCAACCGAGGCGAGGAAGCCCATCATGAATACGCTGCTGAAAAAAGTCCTGACGTCCGCGCTGCTGCTTGGCAGCCTGTTTTCGCTGCAGGCGGCACACGCCGCGCCCGCGCAGGACCTGAAGGGCAGGAACGTCGTGCTGGTACACGGCGCTTTTGCCGACGGATCGAGCTGGGACAAGGTCATTCCACTGCTCGAGGCGCGCGGTCTGCACGTGGTCGCGGTGCAGAATCCGCTCAGTTCGCTGAACGACGACGTCGCCGCGACACGGCGCGTGATCGAGCAGCAGGACGGCCCGGTGGTGCTGGTCGGCCATTCGTGGGGCGGCGTCGTGATCACGCAGGCGGGCAATGAAGACAAGGTTAAATCGCTTGTCTATGTGGCGGCATTCGCGCCCGACAGCGGCCAGTCGATCAACGACATGCTGAAGGGCAAGCCGGCGCCGGCGTGGGCGAGCGCCTTGCAGAAGGACTCCGCGGGCTTCCTGACGCTGTCGACCGATGCCGTGATCCATCAGTTCGCGCAGGATCTGCCGCCGGCCCAGGCGCGCCTCGTCGCCGCGACGCAGGGTCCGTGGTTCGCCGGCTGTACCGATGACAGGGTGACCACGGCGGCATGGCACACGAAGCCGTCGGCGTTCGTGATTACCGGCATGGATCACATGATCGATCCGCGTTTGCAGGAAGCGATGGCGAGCCAGATCGGCGCAACCGTCACGCGGGTCAGCGCGAGCCACGTCGCGATGCTCAGCCAGCCGAAAGCGGTGGCGGACGCCATCATCGCCGCGGCGAGCAAGGTGCGGTAAGTATTTTTGAATGGGGAGGGCGCATCCGCGTCGTGCCCGTGCAGAGGGATACGCCCACGCGAAGCACGCGCCTCGCGTGGGCGTACGCCTGTTCGCGTGGCGATTCCGGCCGGCCGGCGCAGGCTGGTTTTAGCGTTCGGGCAGGAACGGGCATCGCATCGAAGCTGGACGGCGTCGATATAATGCTGGCAATTCGCCGTGATATACGGCGCGACCTGCCTGATACGACTGGAGTCAGTGATGAACGTAGCACGGCGTTTTGCCGAAATTGACGACCTGGTTCCCGCCGCCGAAAGTCTGCGCGAGATTCGCCACCACATTCACCATCATCCCGAACTGGCGTACGAAGAAGTCGCCACCGCGGCGCTCGTCGCGGAAAAGCTCGAGGCGTGGGGCTGGCAGGTGACGCGCGGCGTCGGCAGGACGGGCGTGGTGGGTACGATGAAGCTGGGCGCAGGTACACGCAGCATCGGGATTCGCGCCGACATGGACGCGCTGCCGATCGTCGAGCAGACTGGCCTCCCGTACGCGAGCGGCACGCACGGCAAGATGCACGCATGCGGCCACGACGGCCATACGGCGATGCTGCTCGGCGCCGCGCAGCATCTCGCCGCGACGCGCCGTTTTTCGGGCACCGTGCATCTGTATTTTCAGCCGGCCGAAGAAACCGGCATCGACAGCGGCGCGATGAAGATGATCGAAGACGGTCTCTTCGAACGTTTTCCGTGCGACGCCGTGTTCGGCCTGCACAATCATCCGGGCGCCGAGCCGGGCAAGCTGCTGTTCCGCAAGGGCGCGTTCATGGCAGCCGGCGACAAGGCCATCATCAACATCGAAGGGGTCGGCGGTCATGCAGCACGGCCGCATCTGACAGTCGATCCGATCGTGATTGCCGCGAGCATCGTGATGGCGTTGCAGACCGTCGTCGCGCGCAACGTCGATCCGTCGCAACCGGCGGTCGTGACGGTGGGTTCGATGCATTCGGGCATCGCGAACAACGTGATCCCCAGCTCGGCGAAGCTCGAACTGAGCGTGCGCTCGTTCAGCCCGGAAGTGCGTGCATTGCTGAAACAGCGCATCACGGAGCTCGCGGAAGGCCAGGCGGCCAGCTATGGCGGCAAGGCGACTGTCGAATACATCGAAGGCTATCCGGTCGTCGTCAATTCGGACGCGGAAACGGAATTCGCGATCGAAGTGGCACGCGAACTGGTCGGCGACGACAAGGTGGTCGCGCACACCGACCTGCTGATGGGCAGCGAGGATTTCGCGTTCATGTTGCAGAAGCGCCCCGGCACGTTCCTGCGCATCGGCAACGGCGTCGGCGAAGACGGGTGCATGGTGCACAACCCGCATTACGATTTCAACGACTTCAATTTGCCGGTGGGCGCCGCGTTCTGGACGCGCCTCGTCGAGCGGTTTCTCGAGTAGTTCGCCGACGTTCGAACGCGATGCGGCGCGTTGCTAGCCGCGTCGTGCGACCATGTCGGAGACGGTCTGCGCGGCGTGCTGCAGCGGTTCCAGAAACGCCTTCACCATCTGCTTTGCTGAATTGCGCTGCGCGTTGCCGCTGATGTTCATCGCCGCGATCACGCGGCCCTGGCGGTTGCGGATCGGCGCGGACAGCGAGATCAAACCACCTTCCAGTTCCTGGTCGACAATCGCCCACCCCTGGCGGCGCACCTGTGCGATCAGCTTTTTCAGTTCTTCCTTGTCGGTCACGGTGCGCGGCGTGTGCGCGTAGAGTTGCGTCGCGCCGAGCGTCGCGTCGAGCGCGTCGTCGTCGAGCGCGGAGAGCAGCACGCGGCCCATCGACGTGCAGTAAGCCGGCAGACGGCTTCCGATCGACAGGTTGATCGTCATGATCTTGTGCGTCGGCACGCGCAGCACATAGACGATTTCCGTGCGGTCGAGCACGGCCGCCGAGCAGCTCTCGTGCACTTTCCCCGACAGTTCCTCCATCACCGGTTCAGCGAGATTCCAGAACGGCATCGACGTCAGATACGCAAAACCGAGATCGAGGATTTTCGGCGTCAGCCGGAAGAGGCGCCCTTCGGCTTCCACGTAACCGAGCGTCTGCAACGTGAGCAGAATGCGGCGCGCGCCGGCGCGTGTGAGCCCGGCTGCGGCGGCGACGTCGGTGAGCGTCTGTTCGGGGCGCTCCGCGTTGAACGCGCGGATCACCGCAAGGCCGCGTGCAAACGACTGCACGTACGAATCGCCCGGTTTGTCGGGTGCTTCCGGGGTTTGCGCGGCGTTGGCGGACAGCGACGGGGACGCGGGAAGAGCTTTGCTCATGTGCCTCAGGGAAAAAGCGATGGCCGGCGGAGTGGCCTCGAAAGCCGAGACGATAGCGTATGACCCGCGTTTCGCCAACCTTGACGACACCTCAGCGGCGCCGGGACCGCGACTCTTTGTATGATAGACGGACGAAAACCCGTCATGCAGGAGACAGCACGATGCCGCGCTTTGCCGCCAACCTCACGATGATGTACAACGAACACCCGTTCCTCGATCGTTTCGGCGCCGCGGCGCGTGATGGCTTCAAGGGTGTCGAGGTGTTGTTCCCGTACGCGTTTCCCGCTGCCGGTCTGAAAGCGCGGCTCGACGAACATCAACTGACGCAGGCGCTCTTCAATGCACCGTGCGGCGACTGGGCCGCCGGCGACCGGGGCCTCGCATCGGTGCCGGGGCGGGAAGACGAATTCCGGCGCAGCATCGACACGGCGCTGGAATACGCGCGCGTGCTGGGCAACCGGAGGCTGCACGTGATGGCCGGACTGATCGCCGCGGACCAGTCGCGCGAACGTCACCGTGAGGTTTATCTGAAGAACCTCGCGTACGCTGCGCAGGCCGCCCAGGCCGACGGCATCACGGTCGTGATCGAACCGATCAACACGCGCGACATGCCGGGTTTCTTTCTGAACCGTCAGGACGATGCGCAGGCCATCTGCGCGGAAGTCGGCGCATCGAACCTGAAGGTGCAGTTCGACTGCTATCACTGCCAGATCGTCGAAGGCGATCTGGCAGTCAAACTCAGGCGCGATATGGCGCACATCGGGCATATCCAGATTGCAGGCGTGCCGGAGCGGCACGAGCCCGATATCGGCGAAATCAACTATCCGTATCTTTTCGAGCTGATCGATTCGCTGGGCTATGACGGCTGGACCGGTTGCGAATACCGGCCGCGCGCGGGCACGTCAGCCGGGCTCGGGTGGCTCAGGCGCTGGCTGTAACGCGTGCGACGCCGGGACCAGAAATGCGACCATACTCATACGGGCGGCGTGGGCTTTTTCGGCACATTCCGCACTGCACGTATGCCTGTCTTTGCATCTGATGCAGCTTGACACGGGTCGCCGGTAGACCCTACTATCCAGTCTAAATGTTCGCTATTCGATATATTGTTCGTATATAGAACATATTTTGAATCGCGATCCAGTCCTTCCAGTCCCGCGATGAGCGGCGTGGGACGTTGAGAGAATCTGTTCCGCTCATCGCGAACGATGCCTGGCTGTCGGGCGGATTTCGCGTCAGGCGCCGGCTGGAAACACAAAGCGGCGCAGCCTGCAAATGGAGACATCACATGACCGAAGCTTTCCTGTGCGATGCAATTCGTACGCCGATTGGCCGCTATGCGGGTGCGCTGTCGTCGGTTCGCGCCGACGATCTCGGCGCCGTGCCGCTCAGGGCGCTGATGGAGCGCAACAAGGACGTCGACTGGTCGGTCATCGACGATGTGATTTACGGCTGCGCCAATCAGGCGGGTGAAGACAACCGCAACATCGCGCGCATGTCGCTGCTGCTCGCAGGGTTGCCGCTGGACGTGCCGGGTTCGACGGTCAACCGTCTGTGCGGCTCGGGCATGGATGCCGTCGGCATCGCCGCGCGCGCGATCAAATCGGGCGAGGCTGCGTTGATGGTCGCGGGTGGCGTCGAAAGCATGAGCCGCGCGCCGTTCGTGATGAACAAGGCCGGCAGCGCGTTTTCGCGGGAAGCGGCGATCTACGACACGACCATCGGCTGGCGCTTCGTCAACAAGCTGATGAAGCAGCAATACGGTGTCGACTCGATGCCGGAAACCGGCGAAAACGTCGCGCAGGATTACGGTGTGAGCCGCACCGATCAGGATGCGTTCGCGATGCGCAGCCAGCAGAACGCGGCGCGCGCGCAGCGCGACGGCACACTCGCGCAGGAAATCGTGCCGGTATCGGTTGCGCAGAAGAAGGGCGACCCGACCATCGTGTCGCAGGACGAACATCCGCGCGAAACCAGCCTCGAAACGCTGGCGAAACTGAAGGGCGTCGTGCGCCCCGATGGCACGGTGACGGCAGGCAACGCTTCGGGCGTGAACGACGGCGCCGCGGCCCTGCTGCTGGCGAACGAAGAAACCGCGAAGCGCTTTGGCCTCGTGCCGCGCGCACGCGTGCTCGGTATTGCGACCGCAGGCGTCGCGCCGCGTGTGATGGGCATCGGCCCGGCTCCGGCTACGCAGAAACTGCTGGCGCGTCTCGGCATGACGATCGACCAGTTCGACGTGATCGAACTGAACGAAGCGTTTGCGTCGCAAGGTCTCGCGGTGCTGCGGATGCTCGGCGTCGCCGATGACGACGCGCGCGTGAATCCGAACGGCGGCGCGATCGCGCTGGGCCATCCGCTCGGGATGAGCGGCGCGCGTCTCGTCACCACCGCGATGTATCAGTTGCAGCGCACGAAGGGTCGCTTTGCACTGTGTACGATGTGTATCGGTGTCGGTCAGGGCATCGCTATTGCGATCGAGCGGGTTTAAGGTTTTTTTGCTGTAGCGCTTCCTAAGCGTGGAACGGGCATCCGTGGTGGCTAGCGGTTTAAGGAGTGGCCAGGGCCGGTCGGCAGGTTCATTGAGAGCCCCCGGCCTCTGGCGCCAGTCCCTTACCGTGCGTGTCGTTGCCCGAGATTTGATTTAACGCTGAGCCCCGCCAGTCCTGGATTGACCGGACTTGTCTTGCTCCAGAAATATTTCCCTGCCGGAACCCGGCGAAGTCCCCGCCGGGCGACATTCACCGCGGTCTGTCGACGCTATGGGCGAGCGCCCTTCACCGACCTCACAGTGAACCGTAGTGCCAGTCCCTGGGCAATCTGCTCAAATTCATTAGTCACTGTGCCTATCTGCTCAGTATCTGCTCAAAATTTGATTTATCTGCTCATTTTGATAGTATCCGCTCAATACTGAGCAGATACTGAGCAGATACATGGGCAAATTGACCCCCGAAGCTATCCTCGACGCCATCCGACGTCTGGCCCAGGCAGGCGAACTGGCGGTTTCCTCTACTGACGTCATCCGCGCTACGCACGGCAGCTCCGCCACCGTCCGGCGCCATCTGGATGCGCTGTGTTCCAGTGGGCAGCTCACGCGTAGTGGCCAGGCGCGTGCAGTTCGCTACCGGCTGGCTGGGGTGGCTGCGACTGTCCAGACCGCCACCCGCGAAGCGCCTTCCGCCGTCCTGCATCCGGTGTGGTCACTCGACGCCGTTGAGCTTGGCCGCAAACTTGATGCCCCCCTGGCTGCGCGCGACCCGGTCACCTACCGGCGCGAATTTGTCGAGGACTACGTGCCCAATGAGAGCTGGTTGATGCCACAAGCCCTGGCCGAAGAGCTCTATCGTGCCGGTCGCCTGCGCGAACAACAGCCAGCGGGGACCTACGCGCGCAAGGTGCTGGAGCAACTGCTCATCGATCTGTCCTGGTCGTCCTCTCGTCTGGAGGGCAACCGTTACACCCTGCTGGCGACAGAGGAGTTGTTCAGGCGGGGGACCGCCGGCAGCGACGCTGACGCGGTGATGCTACTCAACCACAAAACGGCCATCGAGTTTCTGGTCGATGCAGTACCGTTGCAGGGTCTCTCGGCCGCGCTCATTCAAAACCTTCATGCAGTGCTCATGCAGGACCTTCTGGCCGATACCGATGCGCTGGGCACTATCCGCAAGAAGCTGGTCAACATCAGTGACACGGTCTACGTACCGACGCAAGTGCCGGCCGTGCTCGAGGAGATGCTGGAGATCATTCTGGCCAAGGCCAGGCTCATCAAGAATCCGGTCGAGGCTGCCTTTTTCCTGTGGGTGAATCTGGCGTACCTGCAGCCATTCGAGGATGGCAACAAGCGCACCAGTCGTCTCGCAGCAAACATTCCGCTGATGCTCTATAACTGCGCGCCGTTGTCCTTCCTGGACGTCGATCCTCACGACTATGCCCAGGCGATGCTGGGCGTGTCCGAATTCCGGGATGTCTCGCGCGCAGTGGACCTGTTCGCCTGGAGCTGGCGGCGCTCGATGAAAAAATATGTCGTCGTGATGGAGTCCATGGGCGCCCCGAACCCTCTGAGACTGCGATACCGTGAGCATCTGACCGAAGCCATTGGCCTGGTGGTTCTCGACAGAAAATCCGCGCAGGCTGCAATGGAGAAGTTGGGGCTCACGGAGGACCAGGCCCCGGGCTTCCCGGCGATGTTGCTTGAGGAGCTGAAGAAGCTGGAGGTATTCAACTGCGCGCGGTACCGGCTGACGCTGACCGCCACGCAGGCCTGGATCGACGCCAGCCGGCCGTACTAAACTAATCCGCGACTGTGGACGCGAACCCAGGCTTGTCAGGCCCACAGCCTGCCGGGCGTCGGCATCATGACGGGCTGGGCTTGTACAATCATTTCGCCGGATGCTGTCGATTGTTTCAGCCGGTAGCATGATTCATTCGATGATGTCTTTTTCGCGGTTGACACGCGTTTTTTAGCCGATTCGAAATCGCTGGATCAGCCTTTCAAAGGAGAACGTTCAATGAAGGTAGCGACCGTTGGAACTGCCGTGCTGCTCTCGCTGGCTGCCGCGCAACCTGTCTGGGCGCAGGACTCGCTGGCGAGTTCGGCACAAGGCGTGATCGACGCAGTACAGCCGGTTCACATGAAAGGACAGATCACGGGTATCGAGCCCGCTTCGCGAACGCTGACGGTGAAAGGCGCGGCCGGCAATGTGGTGGTCGTCGTGGTGAACGAAGAGGTCACCGGTTTCGACAAGCTCAAGCTCGGCGACACCGTGGACGTTCTGTACAAGAACGCGCTGCTGCTCACCGCCGACAAGGTCACCGGCCCGGATGCGGGTCTGCGCAAGCGGGTCGATACGCAGGCTTATCAGCCGGCATCGGGCGGCTTCCAGTCGACGCGGCAGATCGAGATTCTGGCGACCGTGCAGAAGATCGATCGCAAGAAGCGCCTCGTGACGCTGCGCGGGGCGTATCAGACTCGGACCGTCGAAGCGCGCCCCGATATCGATCTGAGCGGCGTGAAAGTGGGCGATACCGTGCACGCGGTGTTCGTTTCCGCCGCGGCGGTCAAGGTCACACCGAAGTAAGCGTGTGGCTTCTCGCCCGTCATGAAACGAAAGCCCGTTGCCAGCCGCAACGGGCTTTTTTCATGTGCGCCGCTACGCGCCCTTCGCCACGAACAGCAAAGCTGTCAGCGCCTTACGTCAGCAGCGATGCGGCCCGATGATGTTCAGCTTTGCCATGCGCCGGTACAACGTCGCGCGCGACATCCCTAGCGCCTGTGCCGCTGCGTTGGGACGCCAGTGCTGCTGCGTGAGCACTTCGATAATGCGCGTGCGTTCATCCGTCGGTGCGGGTGCGTGTGACAGTTCGCGTCCGGTAGCGGGTGAAATGAGTGCGGCGATATCCGGCGCGATGTGGCGCATCTCGACCCGTGACAAATCGCATACCGCGCACGCATAACGCAGCACGTTGCGCAACTGGCGGATATTGCCGGGCCACGGTAGCGTCGCCAGCTGTTCTGCAAGATGCGCGTCGAGCATCAGCACGTGAGCGGCGTTCCCGGCTTCTTCATCGAAGACCGCTTCGATCACGTCGCGAATGTCGGCGCGTTCACGTAGTGGCGGCATCGTCAGCGTCGCGCCGCTCAGACGGTAGAACAGGTCCTCGCGAAACGCGCCTTCGCTCACCATCTGCGAAGGGCTGCGATGCGTGGCGCAGATCACGTCGATGTCCACACGCACCGGCACGTCGCCGCCGAGCGGCACGACTTCGCCTTCTGCCAGCACGCGCAGCAGACGGGTCTGCAGACTGAGCGGCATGTCGCCGATTTCGTCGAGAAACAGCGTGCCGCCGCTCGCCATGGCGATCTTGCCGCGCGCACCTCGGCTTCGGGCGCCGGTGAACGCGCCGGGCGCATAGCCGAACAGTTCGCTCTCGATCAGCGATTCAGGAATCGCCGCGCAGTTCACGGCGACGAACGGCCGCGCGCGCCGCTCCCCCGCCTCGTGAATCGCCCGCGCGAACACTTCCTTGCCAACGCCTGTTTCGCCGAGAATCAGGACCGGCAGTCGCTTTCCAGCGATACGCAGCGCAACCTGCGCGTTCTGGGCGATGCGCGGATCGGCGCTATGCAGGAACCGGCTCATCGCACCGGGATGCCGCCCGGCGTGCGATTCACGCGGCGCGGCCGCCGCAGTCGCGGCGACGCGCGTGGACCGCCGCATCGGGGCACGGATGCGCGCGTGCAGCGTGGCGCCCGTCGCGCGCAGGCGCAATCCGGTAATTGCGTCGGTGCGTGCGAGGTCGTGCAGATGAACCTCGGACGTATCGAAGATATCGTCGATGTGGCGCGGTCCGCTCAGGTCCGGAATGCATTCGCGCGCCTTGCGGTTGGCCGTCACGATGTTGCCGCATTCGTCGAACGCAATCAGCAGTTCAGGCTGCGCTTCGACGAAGTTGCGGCTTTGATGGCCGAACAGGATCCAGTGCTGCGTCGTCTGGTTCAGGAAGTAGCCGTCTTCGATCAGCCCCGCGCTTTGACGTACCAGCTGGAACACGAGCCGCTGGCTGTCACGGTTATCCGGCGATTGCACCGCCGAGGCGTCGAGCACGCCGATCAGTTCGCCCGCGGGCGCGAAGATTGGCGCGGCGCTGCACGTCAGCGTCGTGAACGCGGCGCGAAAGTGATCTGTCTTGTGCACCGTGATCGGCGCGAGATCCGTCAGCACGTTCGCGACGCCGCAGGTACCTTCCTCACGTTCGGACCAGCATGAGCCGATGTAAAGACCCGCGTGCCTGAAATGACTGCGCCGGTCGCGATCGATCCGGTAGTCGATCGTCACGCCGTGCGCGTCGGTCAGCATCACGCAGTAATCGGCGACGCGAATCATGTCGTGCAACCGCGACAGGCACTGGCCCGACGCGCGCAGAAAGGCTTCTTCCTTCCCCTGGATTTCGCGCAGTTCCGCTGACGTCAACACGCGCGGACCGATGGCCGAGCCGGGATCGAGCTGCCAGGTTTCGAACGAGCGCTGCCACGAGGACACGAGACGCGGTGAGCCGGCGGGCGCGGGCAGACGTCCTTCGATGGCGCCCCGCACGCGATCGACGTGCTGTGTTTGCGAGACGTAAGGCATGATCGACTCCCGTCGAGCGATGCTGGAGGATTCCTGTTCGACCTTGTAGCACAACTCGAAAGCGCAATCACACTGCATTGCAGCACGAAAGACACTTGAGACGTTCGTCTCAACGCGAGGTGAGACAGTACCGGCCGCCCGCAATCGCACGTCCTGCAAGGCGCGGGCGGATTCGTTCGTCGCATGGCGTAGCGCGTGTGGGCGCGTCGCATCGACGA
This sequence comes from Paraburkholderia gardini, assembly GCF_907164545.1. Taxonomy (NCBI): domain Bacteria; kingdom Pseudomonadati; phylum Pseudomonadota; class Betaproteobacteria; order Burkholderiales; family Burkholderiaceae; genus Paraburkholderia; species Paraburkholderia gardini. The sequence goes on from NZ_CAJQZB010000019.1 coordinate 16,901, forward strand.
CGAGACGCAGCATGCGTACCAGCGCACGCGTTTTTCCCCATGCGTTGAAACCGCGCCGATCGCGCAAAGCCCTTTAAATACGGGCTTTTCTTCGTATTCTGGTGTGCTGGATGTGTTTTGGCACGTCCCTTGCAGAGTCTCCCTGTACTCGAAGCGCGCGTTGCGTTTCATAAAAAGACCAGTCCGCGCATACGCGGGCAACTCTGGTCGACAGGAGACAACCCCGTGTCCGTTCCCGTCACAGTTGGCGTGATTGCGAATCCTGCGTCAGGCCGCGATATCCGGCGTCTCACGACGTACGCCTCCGTTTTCCCGACGGCGGAGAAAGCCAACATGATCGTGCGGCTGCTCGCGGGTCTCGGCGCGCTCGGCGTCGATCGCGTGCTGACGCTGCGCGACAAGACCGGCGTTTCCGCGTTGCTCCTGCGCGCGATCGAAACACACAGGGCCATCGCCGCACGTCAACGCTGGCCCGAGGTCGAATTCCTTGCATTGCCGTTTTCCGACAGCGTCGCGGATACGCACGTGGGCGTCCAGCACATGGTGCGTGAAGGCGTTGGCCTGATCGCGGTGCTCGGCGGCGACGGTACCCATCGCGCGGCCGCCGCGCATAGTGGCGACGTGCCGCTGCTGACGCTTTCGACTGGTACCAACAACGCGTTTCCCGATCTGCGTGAAGCCACCGTCGCGGGGCTTGCGGGTGCGCTCGTGGCCTCGCGCGCGGTGCCGCCCGACATCGCGCTGGTGCGCAACAAGCGGCTTGTCGTGCGCTGCGTCGACGGCCCAAACCGGGGGCGCGAGGAAATCGCGCTGGTTGACGTGTGCGTGAGCCGTCAGCGTTTTGTCGGGGCCCGCGCGGTGTCCGAGCCGTCCGATATCGAAACGCTCTTTCTGACTTTCGCCGCGCCGGATGGCATCGGCCTGTCGTCGATCGGTGGTGCGTTCGCGCCGGTCGATCGCGCGGCGTCGCACGGCTTGCATCTGACGTTCGCGCGCCCCGGCGAGCCCGGTGTGCCGATCGTTGCCCCGATTGCGCCCGGGCGTGTCGATCAGGTGACGATGCGCACCTGCGAGCGTCTCGAAGCAGGCGCATGGACGCCACTTCACGCAGAGCACGGCACGCTCGCGTTCGACGGCGAACGCGAGATCGAACTCGAACGCGGCGATCGATATGAAGTGATGCTCGACTGGCACGGACCGCTCACGGTCGACGTCGAGCGCGTGCTGCGTTACTCGGCGTCGCGGCAACTCATCCGGGAAGTGGCAGCAGGAGACAGTGTGTAAGAAGTCGGTGTCGCATGAAACGGATTACGTTCGTGTGGCGCTCATTGCAGCAGGCAGTGAAATCAATCAAGGAGACGCACCATGTCTGTTTCAGCACAGTTGGGCAAGGACGAACTGCTGGAGGCGTATCGAATGATGCGCACGATCCGCGAATTCGAGGAACGTCTGCACGTTGAATTCGCGACAGGAGAAATCCCCGGTTTCGTGCACCTGTATGCCGGCGAAGAGGCGTCGGCGGTCGGCACGATGCTGCATCTGAACGACGCCGACTATGTGGCTACGACGCACCGCGGTCACGGTCACTGCATCGCGAAAGGCGTCGACGTGCGCGGCATGATGGCGGAGATTTATGGCCGCAAGACCGGCGTGTGTCACGGCAAAGGCGGCTCGATGCATATCGCCGATCTGTCGAAAGGCATGCTTGGCGCGAACGGTATCGTCGGTGCGGGCGGCCCGCTCGTGTGCGGCGCGGCGCTCGCCGCGAAGCTGAAGAAAACCGGCGGCGTGGGCGTGTGTTTCTTTGGCGATGGCGCATCGAATCAGGGTGTGATCTTCGAATCGATGAATCTCGCTTCGGTGTGGCGGTTGCCGGTGATCTTCGTCGCGGAAAACAATGGCTACGCGGAAGCCACGTCGTCGACGTATTCGGTGGCGACCGACAACATCGCCGACCGTGCGAGCGGCTTCGGCATGCCGGGCGTGATCGTCGACGGCTTCGACTTCTTCGCCGTGCATGAAGCCCTTGGTGAAGCGATCGAACGTGCGCGCGGCGGTGGTGGCCCGACGCTCGTCGAAGTCAAGTTTTCCCGCTATTTCGGGCATTTCGAAGGCGATGCGCAAACCTATCGCGCGCCCGGCGAGGTGCAGAAACTGCGTGACGAAAAGGATTGTCTCAAGCGCTTCGAAGAGCGCGTGGTGCGCGCGGAAATGGCGACGAGCGACGACCTGCGTGGCATCGACGCAAAAGTGAAGACGCTGATCGACGAAGCCGTCAGCGAGGCCAAGGCCGCGCCGATGCCAGGCGCCGAAGACCTGTTGACCGACGTCTACGTGTCATATCCGTAACGTCGTCACGCTGTGGCGCAAACGCGAGACGAACCCGACAGATTCAGCAAGTAACTTGCATGGGACCGGAGTAAGAGCTTTGCATGGGACCAGAGTAAGCGCTAAAGCGCTAACTCCGGTCGACAGCTAAAGCGCTAACTCCGGTCGACAGGAGACAGACATGGCACGGAAGATCACTTTTTCTCAGGCAATCAATGAAGCCCTGAGCCAGGAGATGGCGCGCGACGACAGCGTCATCGTAATGGGCGAAGACAACGCGGGCGGCGCAGGCTCGCCCGGTGAGCAGGACGCGTGGGGCGGTGTACTCGGCGTCACAAAAGGGCTGTATCACAAGTACCCCGGGCGTGTGCTCGACACGCCGCTTTCGGAAGGCGGCTATATCGGCGCGGCGGTCGGCGCGGCGGCGTGCGGCATGCGGCCCGTGGCGGAGTTGATGTTCATCGACTTCATGGGTGTGTGCTTCGACCAGATCTTCAATCAGGCCGCGAAATTCCGCTACATGTTCGGCGGCAAGGCGGTCACCCCCGTCGTCATCCGCGCGATGCAGGGCGCGGGCCTGCGCGCGGCGGCCCAGCATTCGCAGATGCTGACGTCGCTCTTCACGCATATTCCCGGCCTCAAGGTGGTGTGTCCTTCGACACCGTACGACGCAAAAGGTCTGCTGATCCAGGCAATCCGCGACAACGATCCGGTCATCTTCTGCGAGCACAAACTGCTGTACAGCCGTGAAGGCGATGTACCGGAAGAGTCGTATGCGATTCCGTTCGGCGAGGCGAACGTCGTGCGCGAAGGCGATGACGCAACCATCGTCACCTACGGCCGCATGGTGCACTACGCGACCGAAGCCGCGGAAAAGCTCGCAAAGGAAGGCATCCAGGTCGACGTGATCGATCTGCGCACGACCTCGCCGCTCGACGAGGAAACCATTCTCGAAAGCGCCGAACGCACGGGGCGCGTCGTCGTCGTGGACGAGGCGAATCGCCGCTGTTCGATGGCGACGGACATTTCGGCGCTAGTCGCCGGGCGCGCGTTCCATTCGCTAAAGGCGCCAATTGAACTGGTCACCGCGCCACATACACCCGTGCCGTTTTCCGGTGTGCTCGAAGACATGTATATCCCTTCGCCGGACCAGATCGCGGCCGCCGTACGCAAGGTAAGGAGCTGAGCAATGTCGATTCACATGATCACGATGCCCAAGTGGGGTCTCTCGATGGAGCAGGGCCAGGTCAACGGCTGGCTGAAGTCGGTGGGCGACAAGGTCGCGAAAGGCGACGAAGTGCTCGACGTGGAAACCGACAAGATTTCCTCCGGCGTGGAGTGCGCGTTTATCGGCACGTTGCGGCGGCAGGTCGCGCAGGAAGGCGAGACGTTGCCGGTCGGCGCACTGCTTGGCGTCGTGGCCGACGTGGAAACGCCCGACAGCGAAATCGATGCGGCCGTCGAAGCGTTCCAGCGCGACTTCGTGCCGCCGACGGCGGCCGACGGCGACGCCGGTCCGCAGCCCGGGAAAGCGCAGATTGGCGGCCGCACGATGCGCTTCCTGAAGCTCGGTGACGGCGGCACGCCAGTGGTGCTGATTCATGGCTTTGGCGGCGATCTCAACAACTGGCTCTTCAATCACGCCGATCTCGCCGCGCATCGCGCGGTATGGGCGCTCGATCTGCCCGGGCACGGCGAATCGGCCAAAGCGGTCGAAACCGGTAGCGCGGATGAACTCGCCGACAGTGTGACCGCGTTTCTCGACGATCGCGGCATCGAACGGGCGCATCTCGTCGGGCATTCGATGGGTGCGCTCATCGCGATGACAGTCGCGGCACGCGCGCCACAACGCGTCGCTTCGCTTGCGTTGATTAGCGGCGCGGGCCTTGGCGACGAGATCAACCGCGAGTACATCGAAGGCTTCACGGCCGGCTCCAGTCGCAACACGCTAAAGCCGCATCTGACGAAACTGTTCGCCGATGGATCGCTGGTCACGCGCCAGCTCGTGGAAGACATCGTTCGCTACAAGCGGCTCGAAGGCGTGAGCGACGCGCTGCAGAAAATCGCCACGTCGGCTTTCGAGGGCGGCGTGCAACGGCGAAACTATCGCGACCGGCTGGAGACGCTCGCGCCGTGCACGCTGGTGATCTGGGGCAGTGACGACCAGATCATCCCGGCACGTCACGCCGAAGGGTTGCCGTCGAATGCGCGTGTTCATGTGATCCAGGGGAAGGGGCACATGGTACAGATGGAAGCGGCAACGGAAGTGAACCGTCTGCTCAATGAATTTTTCGGGCAATGACGATGAATACCGCGACCGGGAATCAGAGCACGACCGCGCTCGGTCAGCACGGGTTGCGCAGCCGCGAGAAGCTGGCCCGCATTCCCGTGAAGATCGTGCCTGTGTCAGCGGGTGACGTCGGTGGCCTGCCGAAGCCGCCGTGGCTGCACGCACGGCCGATGATGAGCGAAACCATTGCGGAAATGGCGGCCATCCTGCGCGCGCATCGTCTGCATTCGGTATGCGAGGAGGCGATGTGCCCGAACATCGGCGAGTGTTTCGCGCAGCGCACGGCGACGTTCATGATCATGGGAGGGATCTGTACGCGCCGGTGTGCGTTCTGCGATGTGGCGCACGGACGGCCCGAGCCGCTCGATGCAGAAGAGCCTGAGCGGCTTGCGGACGCGGTCGCGGCGCTCGGCTTGCGCTATGTCGTGATCACGTCGGTGGACCGCGACGATCTGCGCGATGGCGGCGCCGGGCATTTTGTCCGCTGCATCGCGCTGATTCGCAAGCGCGTGCCGGGAATCCGTGTCGAAGTGCTGACGCCGGATTTTCGCGGTCGCATCGATCGGGCGCTGGCCGCGTTCGAAACGACGTGGCCTGAGGTATTCAATCACAACGTCGAAACCGTGCCTTCGTTATATCGCGCCGCACGCGCGGGTGCTCACTACGAAGGATCGCTTGAACTGCTGGCGCGTGTGAAACGATCGAGCCGGCACGTCGTCACGAAATCCGGATTGATGGTCGGTCTCGGCGAAACCGATGACGAACTGCTACGCACGATGCGGGATATCCGCGCGCATGACGTCGATATTCTGACGCTCGGGCAGTATCTGGCACCGTCGCGGTTTCACATGCCCGTGCGGCGTTACATACCGCCGGATGCGTTCGACGCTTTACGTGAGGAGGGATTGAAGCTGGGATTTCGCGAGGTGGTAGCAGGGCCGCTGGTGCGTTCGTCGTATCACGCGGATGAGGTGGCGAGGCTGGGCGCCTGATGTGTGGTTGAACCGCGCGTGCCGGTCAGCGTCACGCGCGGTTCAACGTCAGATACCTGCCTCAGATACCTGCCTCAGATCCCGCCAATACACAAGTACTTGATAACAACATAATCATCAATGCCGTAGTGCGAGCCTTCACGCCCCAGTCCCGATTGCTTGACGCCGCCAAACGGCGCGACCTCGTTCGAAATCAAACCGGTGTTGATACCCACCATCCCGTATTCGAGCGCTTCGGCCACACGCCACACGCGGCCGATATCGCGGCTGAAGAAGTAGGCGGCAAGGCCGAACTCGGTATCGTTCGCGAGACGGATCACTTCCTCGTTGGATGAGAAACGGAAGAGCGGTGCCAGCGGGCCGAACGTTTCGTCGCGCGCGACCTTCATCGCGGGCGTGACGTCCGCCAGAATCGTCGGTTCGAAAAAACCGTGACCGAGCGCGTGACGCTTGCCGCCGGTCACCACGCGCGCGCCTTTGGCGAGCGCGTCTTCGATATGCGATTCGACCTTGAGCACAGCCGCTTCGTTGATCAGCGGACCTTGCGTGACGCCCGCATCGGTGCCGAAGCCGACCTTCAGGTCCGCCACCGCATCGCGCAGCTTCGCGGCGAACGCATCGTAGACGCGATCGTGTACATAGAAGCGGTTCGTACACACGCACGTCTGCCCGCTGTTGCGATACTTCGATGCGATCGCGCCTGCAACGGCGGCATCGAGATCGGCGTCATCGAACACGATGAACGGCGCGTTGCCGCCGAGTTCGAGCGAAACCTTCTTCACCGTCGGCGCGCATTGCGCCATCAACAGACGCCCAACCGCCGTCGAGCCCGTGAACGACAGCTTGCGCACGACCGGGTTTCCGGTCATCTCGGCGCCGATCGCTTTCGGGTCGCCCGTCAGCACGCTGAAGATGCCGGCAGGCACGCCCGCGCGTTCGGCGAGCACGGCCAGCGCGAACGCGGACAGCGGCGTGGCTTCGGCCGGCTTCACGATGATCGGGCAGCCGGCGGCGAGCGCCGGGCCGACCTTGCGCGTGATCATCGCGGCCGGGAAATTCCACGGCGTGATCGCCGCGCAGACACCGATCGGCTCCTTCGTCACGACGATGCGTTTGTCCGGTGCAGGTGTCGGAATCGTATCGCCGTTGATGCGCTTTGCCTCTTCACCGAACCATTCGAGAAACGACGCGGCGTACGTGATTTCACCTTTTGCCTCGGCGAGCGGTTTGCCTTGCTCGGTGGTGAGGATGAGTGCGAGGTCGTCTGCGTTCGCGAGCATCAGTTCGTACCATGCTCGCAGGATCGCAGCGCGTTCCTTGCCCGTTTTCGCGCGCCATGCGGGCCACGCTGCGTTCGCGGCTTCGATCGCGCGACGCGTTTCCTGCGTGCCCATGCGCGGCACCTTCGCGATGCGCTCGCCCGTCGCCGGGTTGACGACGTCGAACGTCGAATCGTCGTCCGCCTGTTGCCAGCGGCCTGCAATGAAGGCGTCCGCGCGCAGCAGCGTCGGGTCCTTCAGGTTTTCAAATGCCTTGATCGTCATGTTTTTTTCGAACCAGTCTGGAGAAAATCCGGCGTTATGCGGCGACGCCGACCGTTTCCTTCAACACGCCCTCGAGAATCGCGAGCGCCTCGTCGAACACGGCGTCCTGGATCGTAAGCGGGAACAGGAAGCGGATCACGTTCGAATACACGCCGCACGTCAGCAGCAGCAGACCGCGTTCGAGCGCGCGCGTCTGCACGCGTTTCGCGAAACCGGCGTCCGGCTCGCGCGTGCCCGCCTTGAAGAACTCGACCGCGACCATCCCGCCGGGACCGCGCACGTCGGCGATCTGTGGCACTTCGCCTTGCAGCGCGATGAGTTTCGCCTTCAGGCGGTCACCGAGCGTCGTCGCGCGTTCGCACAGGTTTTCTTCGTCGATGATGTCGAGCACGGCGTGCGCCGCGGCGAGCGCCAGCGGGTTGCCTGCGTACGTGCCGCCCAGACCGCCCGGCGCCGGGGCGTCCATGATGTCGGCACGGCCGACCACGCCTGATAGCGGCATGCCGCCTGCCAGGCTCTTCGCGATCGTCATCAGGTCGGGCACCACGTCGTGGTGATGCATCGCGAACAGCTTGCCGGTGCGCGCAAAGCCGGTCTGCACTTCGTCGGCGATCAGCAGGATGCCGTGCTGCGTGCACAGCTTGCGCAGCGCGCGCACGAACTCAGCCGGTGCGGGATTGAAGCCGCCTTCGCCCTGGACCGGTTCGAAAATGATCGCGGCGACGCGCTTCGGATCGATGTCGGCCTTGAACAGATGCTCGATGGCGCGCAGCGAATCGGCGGTCGTGACGCCGTGCAGCGGATTCGGGAACGGTGCGTGGAAAACGTCCGACGGGAACGGCCCGAAGCCGATCTTGTACGGCGCGACCTTGCCGGTCAGTGCCATGCCCATCATCGTGCGGCCGTGAAAGCCACCCGTGAACGCGATCACGCCCGGACGGCCGGTCGCGGCACGGGCAATCTTGATGGCGTTTTCGACGGCTTCGGCACCGGTCGTGAAGAACGCGGCTTTCTTCGGATAGTCGCCAGGCGCGCGGGCGATGATCTTCTCAGCGAGTTCGACGTACGACGCGTACGGCACGATCTGATACGCCGTGTGCGTGAAATGGTCGAGCTGCTCGCGGATCGCGGCGACGATCTTCGGATGACGATGACCCGTGTTCGTGACGGCGATGCCGGCCGCGAAGTCGATGAAGCGGCGGCCTTCGACGTCCCACAGCTCGGCGTTTTCGGCACGCTCGGCGTAGAAATCGCACATCACGCCAACGCCGCGCGGCGTGGCGGCGTCCTTGCGGGCCTGAAGTCCTGCGTTCTTGTTGTCGGCCATGGTCATCATCTCCTTCACATCCGGTTGTCGGGAATACGCGGGGAATACGCGGGGGAACAGGCGGGATCGGATGGTGCCGCCCGTTGACAGCACATGCTGCGACTATAATCAGATTTGGCTCCAAACTTCAGAGCCATTTTTATATAAATACAGGAGCCAATCATGCGTGCGATCGTCTTGTCCGACTGGCTGGCGCAGCGGCTGGACCGCGGCAACGGTCAGCCGGTCTACCGGCAACTGCACCGGCTGCTCCAGCAGGCGATCCTGTCGAGGGAACTGCCGGCGGGCAGCAAGGTGCCGTCGTCGCGGCTGCTCGCTGCCGAACTCGGTATCGCGCGCAATACGGTGACGCAGGTCTACGAGCAGCTCGCGCTGGAAGGGTATGTGACTTCGGCGACGGGGCGCGGCACGTTCGTCGCGGACAGCGCGCCGGACGAGATCGTCGGCGCACCGGACACAAGCGCGGTGGGTTCCGCTTCCGTCGCTTCGGTTCCGCCGGATATATCCGCTTCTGCTTCTGCTTCCGATGCGCCGCTGGCCGCACCGCGTGCGTTGTCCGCGCGCGGTGCGCGGCTGCTGTCGGGCGCGGGCGTGTCGAAGCGTCAATGGGGTGCGTTCATGCCGGGCGTGCCGGACGTGACGCGCTTTCCGGCGCGCGTCTGGAGCCGTCTGCATAACAAGTACTGGCGCAGGATGCGACCGGACCTGCTGACATACGCGCCGGGTGGCGGTCTGCCGCTGCTTCGCCATGCGCTCGCCGAGTATCTGCGCACGTCGCGTTCGGTGCGCTGCACGCCGGAGCAGATCGTGATCACGACGGGCATCCATCAGTCCGTGGATCTCGCCGTGCGTCTGCTTTCCGATCCCGGCGACGTGATCTGGACCGAGGACCCGTGCTATTGGGGCGTGCGCAGCGTGCTGCATGTGTCGGGCCTGCAGTCGCGCCCGATCGCCGTCGACGAAGAAGGCATCGCCCCTTCACCCGACGATCTCGCGCAGCCGCCAAAGCTGATGCTCGTCACGCCGTCACATCAATATCCGCTCGGCATGGTGATGAGTCTCGCGCGGCGCCGGATGCTGCTCGAATACGCACGCCAGCATCAATGCTGGATTATCGAGGACGATTACGACAGCGAGTTCCGTTACGGCAGCCGGCCGCTCGCTTCGCTGCAGGGACTGGATACGGCGGGGCAGGTGATTTACGTCGGCAGCTTCGGCAAGACGCTGTTTCCCGGGCTGCGCATCGGCTATCTGGTGGTGCCCGAAGCGCTCGCCGAGAGTTTCGCGACGGCGAGCGCGGAGCTGTATCGCGAAGGCCAGTTGCTGCAGCAGGCGGTGCTGGCCGAATTCATCGCGGAAGGGCACTTCACGTCGCATATCCGCAGAATGCGCACGCTTTACGGACAGCGTCGCCAGGCATTGCTCGACGTCGCCGGGCGCCGCTATGGCGGCGAATTGCCGGCGGTGGGCGGCGATGCGGGTCTGCATCTCGTGATGCAGTTGCCGGAGGACACCGACGATCGCGCGGTGGCGGCCGCGGCGCTCGAACGCAATATCATCGTGCGGCCGTTGTCGGGCTATTACGCCGAGCCGGCCAGTGCGCCTTCGGGCCTGTTGATCGGCTATGCGTGCGTGCCGGACGAAGAGATCGCGCCTGCATTCGATACGCTGGCCGATGCGATCGACCCGACGCTCGTGCGGTTTGCTTAGGCTCCCGCCGCGCGGCGCCGCGAACGCATGCCTTTAAATCCGGATCAGCACCGCGCCGAGCGTGACGAGCGCACACGCGACGACACGTCGCGTCGTGAGCTTTTCGCGCATCACGAGCCAGCCGATCAGCACCGCGAAAATCGTGCTGAGTTCGCGCAGCGCCGACACCATGGCGATCGGCAGATAGCGGTAAGCCTCGATGATGAAGCAGTACGCCGTTAGCGCGATGACGCCGGAGAGAATGCCCTTGAAGACTTTTTCTCGCCCGATGAAGAGGCCCTGAGCGCCGCCGCGCCATTTCCACACGAGCAGAAACTGCGGCACGTTCCAGATCAGATAGACCCACATGATGTAGCTGAGCCCGTTGCCGGACACACGCGCACCGATGCCGTCGACGACCGAGTACGTCGCGATGAACAAGCCGGTGAGCAGCGCGAACGGCACGCTTTCGCCGGAGAAACGCATGTTGCGGCGAAACGCGAGCGAGATGATGCCGGACGAGACGAGCGCGACGCCGGCCACGGCCAGCGGCTTGAGTTCCTCATGCGCGAAGACGAACGCGCCGATAAAGACCAGCATCGGCGACAGGCCGCGCGCAATCGGGTAGATCTGGCCGAAATCGCCGCTGCGGTATGCGCGGATCAGCGCGAGGCAATAACCGCATTCGAGTACGACAGAAGCCGCGATGTACGGCCATGCGCCGGGCGCGGGCAATGGCAGCAGGCAGACGCCGATCGCGCTGACGATCACATACGGAATCGCCATCATGCCGAGCAGCCAGATACGGTCTTCAGACAGATGCAGAAACGCGTTCCAGGTTGCGTGCAGTAACGCGGATAACAAAACCAGCAAGACGACGGACGTTTGCATCAAGAGCCTGGGTGAGAAAGGCGGCGGCAACCGCGGGCGTGTGATTGTTTCAGGGGAACCCGGCCTGCGGCCGGACAGATCGCCGGACACGCCTTTCTATCAGAATCTTTAATCAGGTGAAAGCGGAAGGCGTTGGCGCGCGTGGCGGGACCGTTCGGTGGCAGGTCTCACGTCCGGCCTGAAATGGACGGTCACCATCGACTAAAGACCGTTCAGACACCGATCGAGACAAAGGCCGGACCCTGATCGGCGGCAAGGATTTCGGAAACGAAGTCGATGAACACCCGGGTCTTGTTCGGCAATTGCCTTCCTGAAGGATGAACGGCGTGGATGGGCAACGGCGCCGGCGCGAAATCCGGCAACACGCTGATGACCGCACCGCTCGCAATCTCTTGTGCAAAGAGCCAGCCCGGCGCTTGAACCAATCCCATATGGGCAAGTACCGCAGCGCGAATCTGCTCCGCATCTCCGGTGCGAAAACTTCCAGACGGAACATGCAGGTCTGGACCGTCGATGCCCTGGAAGCGCCAGATCCGTGGCTCGTGCATGGGCGCGAAGATCACACACGAATGCCGGTCAAGATCTTTCGGCCGTTCAGGGCGCCCATGTTTTTCAAGGTAGGCCGGCGTTGCAACGACAACGATCGGACTAGACGCCAAATGCCTTGAAATCATCGAGGAGTCGGCAACCTGACCGTTTTTGATCGAAACGTCGAACCCTTCCTCGACCAGATTCACGGTGCGCTCCGTTGCCGACAGGTCCACGGATAGATGCGGGTATCTGGCGAAGAGCGCCGGCAGATGCGGCACGACGTACAGCCGGCCGAATACCGGCGCCACGCTGATCCGGACGAGACCGCCCGGAGAAGTCTGTCCGCGCCCGACGGACGACTCGAGTTCAGAGAAGTCTCCGATGATCCGTAAGCCCGCTTCATAGACCGATTGACCGGCTTCGGTCAGCGTCATGCTGCGTGACGTTCGTCGGACGAGTTGAGCGCCCAGATACCGTTCGAGCGACGCAATCTGTTTGCTGACCGCAGGCTGGCCGACCCCGATCTCGCGCGCCGCAGCAGCGAAACTCCCGCCGTCGACGATGCGAATGAAAAGTTTGAGCGCGTCCAGCCGGTCCATCTCCCCTCCAACACTTCCTGTATGGAATGGATTGTATTCCTTGAGTCCCTCTTCTAGATGCTGTTGGGAAACGATATCGTCTCGTCCACTGACGAAGTGCTAACACGACGAAGGAGAGCAGCGATGACCATCGAAAACCACAGTAGCCTGACCGAAGTCCGGCACGGCTTGCGCGAAGAGGACCGTGAGGCCGGGATATCGGTTCTTGCCGGTATCCAGAAGCATTTTTCGGGATTCAAAGGAACGATGCGTGAAGCGTACGACGCCATGACGGCACAGACGCCGATCGCCGATAACGTCGATCTTGAAAGTGTCGATAGCGAGGACGCAAAAGGCTGGTGGATTCGCCCGGAATCCGCCCCCGCCGATCGCGCGATTCTATTTCTGCACGGCGGCGCCTTCATGCTCGGGTCCGCAGAGGCCTATCGCGGGTTTGCGAGTCAGATCGCGGTGCGCGCCAGGGTTGACACGTTCGTTCTCGACTATCCGCTCGCGCCCGAGCATCCATTTCCAGCCGCATACGATGCCACGGTCGCAGCGCTGCAATGGATGGCAAGGTCTGGCATTCGCGAGATTGCACTGGTCGGCGACTCGGCAGGCGGCGGTCTCGCGCTGGCGGCCCTCGGTGCTGATGCGCGCGGGGCGTCAAACGTCCCATGCATCGCAGCCTTCTCGCCGTGGCTCGATCTTGCGTTGACTGGTCCTTCGCTTCTCAGTGATGAGACGTACGATCCCATTTTCAGGCGACCGGTGCTCGCCAATGCCGCCGCCACCTACCTGGGACTGGCCGACCCCACCGACGGACGCGCGTCGCCGCTATATAGCATTCCCGACCACTTGCCGCCGATCGCGTTTCAGGCAGGAACGAACGAACTGCTGCTCGACGACGCTCGCCGGTATGGCAGTAAGGCAGCAAAGCAGGGAGCCACGGTCCAGCTCGAGATCTTCGAGGGACTCCACCACGTGTTCCAGCGATCCACGCAAGAGCTTGCAAGCGCTCGATACGCGCTGGACCAGATCGCAGGTTTCATATCGCGGCACTGGACCGTCGCCTAGAACGATTTCCGGCTTCCGCATGACAGGACGCTCAAGGGTGCGCGCAGTCAAGCGACCGATGGCGTGTATCGTTCGGGCGTTCGAAGCGACAACGTTGACCGCCGCTTCCTGGCCGAGCACTGCCCGACGTCAGACCTCTGTCGACCCCACACGGAACACTTCCGGATTCCGAAAGCAGCCATAACCGACCGGCATATGCACGGGACGCTCGCGCCACTCGCCATGCCGCATTTGCAGGAAATTTGTGAACGAAGAATAATATTAGACGTCGTTCACATTTATCCATTCGCATGTCCGCATCCAGACCCTCAGGCCGTCGAGACCGCAAACGGCTGCAGAACATGGAACACCTTGCCCGTACCGCCGCCGCGCTGTTTGAAGCCCACGGTTACGAGGCGGTGACCATGGAGCAGATCGCCGCCACGGCGGACGTCGCCAAGGGCACGCTGTACAACCATTTCCCGGTGAAGGAGGCGGTGCTGGCGCATTGGCTACACCTGGAACTGGCGACAAATCTGGCGACGCTGCACGACCAGTTGGAGACCAGACCGGGCTTCGCCAAAGGCGCACTGTTCGTACTCGATCATTCGGCCGACTGGTGCGAAACGTACCCCGACTACCTCGCACCTTACCTGCGCTTCCGTTTCCTCAGCATCGGCACGGAGCCGTCGTCGTCGCGAGACAGCGAGCAGCCCGGCGATATCGCCGACACCTTCGACTGGCTGATCCGGCGCGGACAAACGTCGGGAGAGATTCGCGACGATCTCGATCCGGGACGGCTCGCCATTGCGTTCCACCATCTCTACCTCGGCTCCATGCTGCGCTGGCTTGCCGATCCGCGCCTGAAGCTGCGCAAGGAATTCGCCGCGACAGTCGAATTGTTCATGCGTGGTGCGGCGGTTCAACCCGGACCGTCTCTTAAGACATCCTCCAAACCCAGGAAGAAGCGCTCATGAAATTTATCGTCGCGACGTATGGCACCGAGGGCGATGCGCGTCCGTTCGCCGCGCTGTGCCGGGGTTTGATGGATGCCGGACACGAGGCGCGACTGCTCGCCGATGCAGCCACGCTCGGTAGCGCCCACGCGCTCGGCGTGCCGACTGCTGCGTTAGCCGGCGATATTCGCGGCACGCTCAACCCGGACCATGCCATAGCTGGCGTAGTCGCCAGGGGTGCTGGTTTCAACGCCACCGCACGCGCGCTGGCACGGATCGCCAATGAAAATGCCGAATCCTGGATGCGTACCATCATCGAGGCAGGGGAAGGCTGCGATGCGATCCTGGTAGCGGGGCTGGCCGCTTTTGTCGGCCTTTCCGCAGCCGAATACCTGGGCGCGAGAGGCATCGGCGCTGGCATGATCCCGATTACGCCGACTACCGCGTTCCCGTCGCCGTTTCTGCCGGGCAAGTGGGTGCCGCGCCCGCTCAATCGGGCCAGCCACCGCTTCGTGAACGCCATGCTATGGAAAGCATTCCGCGACAAGACCAATGCGGCCCGTGCGATCTTCAAACTGCCGCCGCGCAAGGCGGTATGGACGGATCACCCGATGGTGTACGGCGTCTCGCCCAACCTGTTGCCCACGCCTGCCGACTGGCCGGCCAACGCACACCTTTGTGGACAGTGGCTGGCGCCAGGCCCCGCCTGGACGCCGCCACCGGCGCTGGCGAACTTCCTCGCCGCCGGAGAAGCCCCGGTCTATATCGGCTTCGGGAGCATGACCGGCTTCGACAACGCGCGGCTGCTGGATGCTCTGATTGAGGCGATGGCCGGCCGACGCGCACTGTTCTATCCAGGCTGGAGCGGCATCGATCCGAAGGTCCTTCCGGAGAACTTCCTCGTCATCGACGACACTCCGCACGACTGGCTCTTCCCGCGCACTGCCGCGGTTATCCATCACGGCGGCTCCGGTACCTCGCACTCTGCTGCACGCGCGGGAGTGCCCTCCATCGTGACGCCGTTCGCCGGGGACCAGTTCTTCTGGGCCGGGCGCCTGCGTCTGGCCGGTCTCGCGCCGGCCGCCGTGGATGGGCGACGGCCTGAAGCCAGGGCATTCACCCGCGCCCTCGATTTCGCCGCCGACGCCCGGGTGCGAACCCGTGCACGAGTACTGGGCGAGACGATGCGAGCGGAAAACGGCGTGGTAGATGCAGTGGCAGCGCTTGAGCGCATCGTGTTGAGTTGACGCGACCACTTCGTCGGAGCCAATAGCCGATGTCAGCTATTTCACGGACAAACATGTCAGGCGATGGCTACTGTCAACGATCGGTGCGGCAATGTCGACCGTCGGTCACCGAGAGAAGCGCAACATGGCGGTGGGCGACTCCGCCACGCTCAGCAGGTGCTCGAGAACCGACGTGAGCAGGCGCGTGCGCGCGGCGTTGTCCTGCTCGATGGCAAGCGACAGCAAGCCGATGACCCACAGGGACGCATAGAAGCCCGTCGCGCGCATGCGCTCGCGCTGCGGCGCCCAGCAGCGCAGCAACGCCTCGGCATAGGAGCCGCCGCGCTCGCCCACCTCGGTGCCGATATGCGCGAGCGTCGCGCCCAGCACGAGCAGCGGATCGCCATAGCACACCGTATCGAAATCGATCAGACCGCTCAGTTCGCCGTCGTCCACCAGCACGTTCTTGATGGTCAGGTCGTCGAGAAAGCAGACTGGGCGCAGCGTGTCGAAATAGTCCTCGAGCGATGCACGAACAAGGCCGAGGCGCGCGCGAAAGCAGTCGAGCGCAGTGGCATCCGTGCGCGCCAGCGTCGCGGCGTGCAACGCGACCGGCGCGGGTTCGCCGAAGATTTCAGTCCAGCGCGCATGGGGCGCGCGAGCGCCGATCGCGGCCCAGCCGAAACCGCCATCCGCGGCGACGGGCAGCCGTTGCGCCACCTTGCACTGGAACGCCACCACGGTTTCGGCAATCCGTTCGGTTTGTCTCACATCGAGCGAGCCGAAAACATAGAAGAGATCGCGGCCGGGAAGCCAGTCGAGCACAACGAAATCACCGCCCGAGGGCATGGCGTCGTGCGCGAGCACCGTCTGAACTGGCAGGCCGAGGCCGCGCAGCATGGCGAGATTCGAACGGGTATGCAAAAACGTCTGCGCTTCCGGGCTGACGCGCACCGTCAGCGAACGATCGCCGGCCATGCGCGCGCGGTACACGGCGTTGCCGCTATGGGTGAACACCTGACGTTCGAGCCGCAGCGGCCGCTCGCCCAGGACGTCCGCCATGCATTGAGCGATCGCCGCATCGTCGTTGCCGTCCTGCGCGTCCATCGTTCCACCCGCTATGCGTCGTCAACGGCGGATTACAGCACCCGGGCCTACGTGCGGCAACTGAACGATTATTGGGTAATGTTTCCGGCGTAACCGGAAATGCAGCATGGACAGCCTTGCACCGTCACCGCTGTCATGGAACGTAACGCCCGGAAATATTCCGGAAGCAGATTCTCCATCTTCGCTGCGCCGGATTCGACGGCGAGCGAATGCTCATTGTCAGGGTGCAGGCTACTTCGAATGTCCGTATGAAATCCCGAGGCAACATCTCTTGCTGGCCGGCCTCCGCTGGACGCCGCGGGCTGTAGCCGATCCGTTTGAGCCGCGCAAAAGCTCGTGTCTTACTGTCCGCTCCCGCTGAAGCATGAGACGTTCGCTGACGCCCCGTCGACCTCGCACTCCTTCACAGGACCGCTGGCGCCGTCACTTGCGAACAACACGCGTAGCGACCATCGTCACCACAGGCCGCGAGTCGGCTTGTCGAGTAATGCAGCAAGAAACGGGGGGCGGCTGACTGCTTGCGCCAATATTGTTCAGGCAGAGGGAAGCGATTGCGTTTCCCTCGCTCAACCACAGTCAATGAGGAATTCACCATGTCCAGGGAAGATGACAACAAAGCTGTCGTGGGTCGCTGGTTCACCGATTTCTGGGGCAAGACCTGCAACCTCTCCATCGTCGATGAACTTGCTGCTCCTGACATGATCCTTCAATACTCGCTACACGAGCCACGCCGTGGCCGCGAGGACATCAAGGCATTCATGGCCAGTTTCCGCGAAGCGTTCCCGGACCTCAATTTCTGGGGCGCCGCTGATCTCATCGCCGAAGGAGACTATGTAGTGGGCCGTTGGGAGGGCGGCGGCACACATACCGGTCCGGCGTTCGGCGATTTCCTCATTGGATCGTTGCCTGCTGCGACCGGCCGGAAAATGCGCTTCACCGGCACGACCGTGCTACGGCTCAAAGATGGCAAGATTGTTGAAGAAATCGGGCTGGACGACGGTGTGACCGCGCTACAACAACTTGAACTTATCAAGGTAGCGTGATCGAAGGCGCAGCGCTTGCGCAGTCTTCACGCAACGTTGTGCGGATCTAACGCTGCAACGGGCTGGGTGCATCCGGCCTGTTCCATGGGCATCGCGCCAACCGTGAAGGTCGACCCTGGAGCGAAGAGCGGTTGTTCGAAGCGACAACGTCTGCTGTCGCTTCCTGCCCGACTCCAGAAGCTCACGGATCCCCAGCCCCATCAGCGAAAATCCCTGCGCTCAACGAATCCGCGTAGTTTGTCGGCAATCCGCCCCGGATTGCGCCCGCAATGTGATTCACATCCATAAAACGGCTACGGATTTGATACGATGCCTTTCGCGTCGGGCACGCCAATCGAGCGGACGGGGATCGCAATGCGAAGAGCTACGCTGAACATGAAAAATCGGCCTGGAAGCCTTGCCAGACAAGGTATCTCCGATCGATGCATGAAATATGTGTTCCATCATGCATAGCTTCCTCGCCGACAGCTTTGCGGAATACGAGGATCTCAAGTCGATCCTCGATGAAGGCAGCGCCAGCTTCGAAATCACCACCGTCTGCGAAACGCGCGTGCATGGACGCGTGTTCGCGGTCCACACGGCCAGCATCGGCTCGACCGATCCGCAGGCGCCGGCCATCGGTTTCTTCGGCGGCATTCACGGGCTTGAGCGCATCGGCACGCAACTCGTGCTCGACTACATGCGCGCGCTGCTGGGCCGGCTGGAATGGGACGAGCTGCTCGTGCGGCAACTGCAGTCCATTCGCCTGATCTTCATGCCCATCATCAATCCCGGCGGCATGTGGGCCGCGACGCGCGCGAATCCGAACGGCGTCGACCTGATGCGCAACGCGCCGCAGGACGCCGATGAACGGGTTCCGTTTCTCGCGGGCGGGCAGCGCGTGGGTGCGTGGCTGCCGTGGTATCGCGGCAGTCGCAACGCGCCGAT
This sequence comes from Paraburkholderia gardini, assembly GCF_907164545.1. Taxonomy (NCBI): domain Bacteria; kingdom Pseudomonadati; phylum Pseudomonadota; class Betaproteobacteria; order Burkholderiales; family Burkholderiaceae; genus Paraburkholderia; species Paraburkholderia gardini. The sequence goes on from NZ_CAJQZB010000019.1 coordinate 35,386, forward strand.
GGAACCGGAAGCGATGGCGCTGCTGCACGTCGTCGAAAGCCAGCTCGCGGCGCGGCCCCTTAGCTTCGCGCTCGACTGCCATTCAGGATACGGCTGGGGCGACAGCATCTGGTTTCCGTATGCACGCACGCGTCAGCTGATGCGTCATCTGCCGGAGATGTTCGCGCTCAAGACGATGTTCGAGCGCGCGCATCCGCATCACGGCTACACGTTCGAGCCGCAAAGCCATCAGTATCTGTTGCACGGCGATCTGTGGGATTGCGCTTACGATCGCACACCTGCGCAGAACATCCTGTTGCCAATGACGCTCGAGCTCGGCTCATGGTTGTGGATCAGGAAAAATCCGTTGCAGCTGTTTTCGCGGCAGGGCATGTTCAATCCGGTGAAGGCGCACCGTACGGCACGCGTGCTAAGGCGGCATGCGAACCTGCTTGAGTTCCTCACGCGTGCGGCGTTCTCCGCGCAACGCTGGCTGCCCGAGGGCAAACGAAGGCAACAGTTACAGCAAAGCGCGATCGATCACTGGTACCGGGATGCGGATATATGAGCACATGGATTTTGCTGCGCGGACTCACGCGCGAAGCGAGGCACTGGGGCGTACTTCCAGCGCTGCTGGGCGCCGCGACGGATGCGGACCATGTACTGCTCCCCGACCTGCCCGGCAATGGCGTCCATACCCGTTTGCGGGCGCCGCTGGACGTCGCGGATATGGTTGGATTCGTGCGGCTCGTGGCATTGCAAAGCGGTCTGCCAAAGCCTTACCGGCTGCTCGCGATGTCGCTCGGCGGGATGGTCGCGATGGCATGGGCGCAGCGACATCCGCAGGATATCGAACGAATTGTGCTGATCAACACAAGCATGCGTCCGTTCAGCCGTGCGCGGGAACGGCTACGTCCGCAGGCCTGGCCGGACCTGTTGCGCATTGCAGCGAAGTGGAGCGATCCGCAGCAGGTGGAGGCGGTCGTTCATCGGCTGACGTGCAGCAATCGTCAGAACATCGTCGACGATCTTGCGACGTGGCGCACCATTCGCATGAGTTCGCCCGTCAGCCGCGCAAATGCACTGCGTCAGCTGTTTGCTGCAGCGCAGTTCAACGCCGGAAAAACACCGCCATCATGTCCGACGCTGATTCTCTCCTCTGAAGATGACCGCCTCGTGAATCCGGCGTGTTCCGCGCAGCTTGCCGCTGCCTGGCGTGCGCCGCATCGTCGGCATCCGTGGGCAGGTCACGACCTGCCGCACGACGATCCTGCCTGGGTATGTGAAACCGTTTCCAGGTGGATGATCCAGTCAAACAATCTGTCTTCATTCACGATGTCGCAATGACCGGATGATGACGCCAGGTCGTTAAGCAACGCTGATAACGATTTCTGTTGCAGTGCGAACTAAGCAAAAAAGTACAACATGGTCTGAACGGGTTTACCCGTCCCGCAAATGAGTGATGAGGATGGCTGAAAGCATCCGTTCAAGTTCGTTCTGACTGCAAAAGATACGTTTTTGAGGGAGTCGCGATTCTCTCTTTCGACCCCTGACTAATGTGGTCTATCGCACAGAAGCCATGCCAGACAAGGCTGAGCTCCCAAATGGTGGGGCGCCGTGAGTCCGCATTCGCCCGCATGCATCAATTGGCTCCGACAAAAGCGAAACGTTTTTCGGAGCGCACCCTCTGCCTCACGATCAACCGCTAACCGCTTGAATTAAAAAGAAATGTGCGACTGCACAAAAAACCGGAACGATTGTTTCATATGACGACGCGTTTCAATCCCGAAACAAAAAACAACAGGGAAAACCCTCGGAAAATTATCCCGCATTGCGGTAAATATATCTTCCTCTTTAGTTTCAAGCACTTACGCGGATGGCATCGCCTATGCATTTAGGTGCGGCGGATTGGTGAAGTCTGCCAAGCCGCCCACCCCGAATGAAGATCAGGAGGATTCCATGCGAAAGACTCTACTGGCGTCCGCTGCGGCCTTGGCTTTAGGCTTCAGCGGCTACGCGATGGCAAATCCATGTAGTGACAATGCAAAAGGAGGTTGCGATCAGTCATCCACCTCCGGCGCCAATACGCTGAGCGCCGCCGCAACTTCAACTCAAACAACGGGCACTGGCAGCAACGCCAACGAAATCGCGTCCGGTGCAAGTGTCTGGCAGGACTCCTTTAACAGCACCAAGGTCGTTGCACTGAGCAAACTGGACGGTACCGTCAGCAACGTCGGTGTCTCCGGAATCGGCAATCAGGCCGGCAACTGGGGCAGCGCGGCAGGCGGCTCCGGCGGCAAGGGCGGTGCCGGCTACGGTGGCAATGGCACGGGCGGCAACGGTGGCAACGGTGGTGCTGGCGGCAGCGGCGGCAGCGGTGGCAGTGCGGATAACGGCAGCGCAACAGCCGGCAACGCCCGGAATGGCAGCGCAACGGCCGGTGATGGCAATGCGGGAGATGGCGGCAGAGGCGGCTCCGCACATGCCGGCGGCACGCAGGGCGGCAACGGCTCCGGCAGGGGCGCACTCGGTGCGGCAGGCAGCATCGCAGTGGGCGGCCTCGGTGCAGCTGGTGGCGGCTCGGTAGGCGGCAACGGTGGCAGTGGCGGTGGCGGCGGAAACGGTGGCGATGGCGGCGGTGCCCGCGCCCATAACGCGGCCGCGACAGCCACGTCTGCAGGCGGCCTGGGCGGCGCTGGTGCAGCAGGCGGTGCAGGCGGCGGCACGGGCGGCGCAGGTTCTGGTACAGGTGGAGCGGGCACGACCGCCGCGACCTCGGGTACCGGTGGCTCAGGCGCAGGTCAGGGCGGGGCAGGCGGTGCAGCAACGTCGACGGCGGGTGCAGGCGGTGCCGGCGGTACAGGTACTGGCGGCGCGGCGACCAACGGCGGCGCAACCACCACGGCATCGAATGGCAGCGCGACTGCAGGTGTCGGTGCAGCCGGTGCGGCTGGCGGTGCGGGCGGCGCAGGTGCAACGGGCACTGGCGGCGCGGGCAACGGCGCTGTGGGTGGCGCAGGTGGCGCTGGTGGAGCCAATGCTGTAACCGCAGGCACGTTCGACATGGCCAACACCATGACGGGCGCAGCCCAGTCGGCAGCAGGCATTGTGGTGATGAACCAGAACAGCGGGATGGCATCGCTCGTACAGCAAGCCGTCACTGTTCAGGCGAATCTGACCGTCGGCCATTAGGACACAGGAGCGTGTGATGAAAAGAACCTTAATGGCCTCTGCTGCAGCCCTGGCCCTGGGCTGCAGCGGATACGCAATGGCCAACCCTTGTAGTGACAGCTCGAAGTCCTGCGATCAGAGTTCCACGTCGGGTGCGAACAGTCTGACTTCTACCGCAACCGGCACCCAGACCACGACGACCGGCAGCAATGCCAACGAAGTCGCGTCATATGCGTCGGTAAATCAGGACTCCTTTAACAGCTCCAAGGCTGTCGCGCTGACGAGGCTGAATGGCTCAGTCAGCTATGTGGGCGTTTCAGGCATCGGCAATCAGGCCGTGAACTTCGGCAGCGCCGCGGGCGCTCGCGGTGGCAGCGCGGGTGCGGGCTATGGCGGCGACGGCTACGGTGGCAACGGTGGCAATGCCGGCCGCAGCGGCAATGGCGGCGATGGCGGGAGTGCCGATAACGGCAGCGCAAACGCTGGTAACAGCCGGAACGGCAGCGCGACTGCCGGCACGGGCTATGGCGGCGATGGCGGCAACGGTGGCACCGCAAGTGCTGGCGGCACACAGGGTGGCAACGGTCGTGGCAGTGGCGGAGCCTCGGTCGCGCTCGGTGCGGCTGGTGGAGGCGGCGCCATCGGCGTTGGCGGCTACGGCGGTGGAAACGGCGGCAATGGCCGAAGCGGTGGCAGTGGCGGCGACGGCGGCGGTGCCCGTGGTCACAATAACGGGGCCGTTAGCGCCACCTCGGCTGGTGGCGCAGGCGGCGCCGGTGGAGCCGGTGGTACGGGCAGCGGTACGGGCGGAGCCGGCACAGGCACGGGCGGAGCTGGATCGGCAGGCGCGGTCACGGCGACGGGCGGTGCGGGTGCGGGTACCGGCGGTGCAGGCGGCGCGGCTTCTTCGACCGCAGGCAATGGCGGCGCGGGCGGCACGGGTACTGGCGGTTCGGGTACCAACGGCAGCTCGATGTCGACAGCCAGCAATGGCAGCGCAACTGGCGGAACAGGTGCAGCAGGCGCAGCAGGTACAGCAGGCGCGGCGGGTGCCACGGGTACGGGTGGAGTGGGTACCGGTGGGGTCGGTGGCGCAGGCGGTGCGGGCGGTGCAAACGCGGTCGATGCTGGTACGTTCGACATGAGCAACACGATGACGGCGGCGGCACAGTCGGCAGCGGGTATCTCGGTCATGAGCCAGAACTCCGGCGCTGCTTCGTTCGTGCAACAGGCTGTCACCGTGCAGGCGAATCTTACTGTGGGTCATTGAGCCATAGCAGGTTCTCCTGAATGTTGGGGGGGGTGCCGTGGGGCGCACACCGAAGCGCCTCACGGCAGCAACACAGGCCCGATGTCAGGCAGGCAGTGAGGCCAGCCCCTGAACGGCAGCGCACCACTATCCGGTCTTTTCATGCAGCCGCCGCTGGCCGCATGCAGGACCAAGGAGACACTCATGCAAGCGCGAAAGAGCATTTCGCTGCTCGTGTTACCGGTCGTGATGGCGACGACGGCGTTCGCTGCCCAGGCGGACGAAACGCCATTGCCACCGCCGGCGGCGCAAGCCGCTGCGACAGGTGAAGGACCGCCCGGATCAGCCGCGGTGTCCGGCACCGTCACACCCGCAACCGTCTCCGCCGCGCCCGCTTCGGCAAGCGTGTTGTCCGACAGCTTCGGTGTGGCGATGACTGCGGGACAACTCGACGAACATCGGGGCGGCGATGCACTGATTGGCCAGAACTATCTGACTGGATCGCTCACCAACACTTCGGCATACAAGGTCGAAACTGGCTCGAATTCGATCAGCGAAGGCTCGTTCGCCAGTTCAAGCGGACTGCCGACGGTCATTCAGAACACCGGCGCCAACGTGCTGATCCAGAACGCGACGGTGCTCAACGTTCGCTTCGGGAACTGAGTGATGAAATCCTTCGCCGTCTGCATCGCGTTGTCATGCGGGGTCGGGATGTCGGCCGCCCTCGCGGATCCGATCGACATCGCGGATCCCTCCGGCGGCTATTACTCGATGCACGTAACGAGCCTGAAGGAAGCCCGCTTCAAGCGGACCATCCGGCAGCAGTATGACTTCAGCTGCGGCTCGGCGGCACTGGCGACACTGCTGACCTATCAGTACGGTTATCCGGTCAGCGAACAGCAGGTCTTCGCTGAAATGTTCCAGCACGGCGATCAGGCAAAGATCCGCAGGGAAGGATTTTCCCTGCTCGATATCCGGCGTTTTCTGGTCTCACGGGGTTTCGAGGCAGACGGTTATGAAGCGCCGCTCGAAAAGCTCGAACAGACAAATACGCCTGCGATCGTGCTGATTGTCGAACACGGCTATCACCACTTCGTGGTGGTCAAGGGCGTGCGCAACGGGCGCATTCTGATTGGCGATCCGGCCACTGGCACACGGGCGATGTCGAAGGCGAGTTTCGAGGAGAAGTGGCAGGACCGCGTGCTGTTCGTGATTCACAACCGGCACGAGATGGCGAGATTCAACGATGCCGGAGACTGGCACGTCGCGCCGGATGCGCCGCTTTATACCGGCATTCCGCGCGAAGGTCTGTTCAGTGTGGTGGTGCCGAAGCTTGGCCCCGGCGAATTCTGAGAGCGACGATGAAACCTGAACATCTGAAGCTCGCTGGCATTGCCACCCTGATGTGCGGGGCGATGTCGTCGTTTGGCGCCGAGGCCGCGACCGGCGACCCTTCGGCGCTTGCTACCGGAAGAATCCTTTCATTGCGCAATACGTTGACGGACCCGACTCCGGGCATGACGGATGACACCGTGCAGGATACGGAGCCCGTGACGCAGGGCGATGTGCCCGACGTCGCGCCTGAGGCTGATACGGGTGTTGCGCCAGCAGCGGATGTCGTCACGCCTTCGCAAACGGATGCAGTGTCCGATGTGGTGTACACAGCGCGCATGGCGGTCAGGCAGTCACAGTCACAGGATTCCGGCGAGGCGTCGATCGCTGTACCTGAATCCGCGCATTTACCATACGTGCCCACTGTGTTCTCTGTGCCCGACGCGTCGGCAGACGAGCGTGCTCCAGTGGCGAGCGCGGTCTCCGATTCACTGGATTCGCCGGATTCGCGGCCGATGCCGGTTGCGTCGACCGATGATGTCGCGCCGGTGTTGAATGTTGTGCCGGCAGATCATGTCGAGCCGGTGTCGGGCGTCGTGCCGGATGTCGTGCGTGCACAGGACGGTCCGGTTGCTTTGGCAGACGATGCCGTACCGGTGAAGCATGTTGTGCCGAAGCCCGCGCGCGTTGCGAAAGCTCCGCGCACGTCGGTGAGCGTTACTGTTCCAGTGATGAGCGCAGTGCCCGGTTCCGCGCCTGTACCCGACGCGCGGGATGATTCGGCCAGACGCATTGTTTCCACTTCTGACGCATCCTCTAACATCGCGAGCAACGCAGATGCAGCGATTGTGCTTGCCCAGGGCACGACGCGCGCAGTACCCGATGCTGTTTCCCCGAACGTCCCGCATTCGAACGAAGCAGCGCCTGTGACCGCATCATCGGGAGAAGGTCTGCTCGAACGCGCGGCCGTGTCGCTGAAATCGACTGTGAATCCGGCGGCCCAGCCGGCGAGTCCTCATGTAACGAAACACGATGATGAGGATCCCGCCTGGGCGTCCGCGGACGTTGTCGCGGTCGACAGCGACCGTCTCGACAGCATGCGCGGCGGGTTTGACCTGCCGTCGGGTCTCGTGGTGTCGTTCGGTATTTCGCGGGCGGCATTCGTGAACGGCAATCTCGTTGCATCGACGAGCTTCAACATTCCGAACATCGCGCAGATGACGCCACAGCAGGCGCAGATGCTGGCGAACGCCAACACCGGCGCGCTGGTTCAGAACGGATTGAACAACACGGTGCAGCCAGGCGGGTTGCCTGCGCTGACCGGATCGGTCATCCAGAACTCGCTGAATAACCAGCAGGTTCAGGCGCTGACGACGATCAATACGAGCGTCAACTCGCTTGCCGCATTCAAGGCATTCAACATCGGATCGACGCTGAATGCAGCGCTCACGAGTGCTGTGCGTCCACGTTAGCAAAGGCGGTGGCTAGTTAGCAGATGCGGCGGGCGGGGCGGCAATGCATGTCGCGCGCCGGCACGTCGTTCAGAAGGAGATTGGCACACGCATGGTGAGCGAGAGGTCCGGCGTGTCGCGCGTGAGCCCTGCGCCGATCGAAAAGTTGAGCGTGGTCTTCGGCGTTACCCGGTACGAATAACCGATCAGCAGCGTGCCGAGAATGGTGCGCACTGAACCGACCACCGTCTGGCCGTTCTGGCTCGTCGGTTGAACAATGCTCATGTCGTAGCCGATACTGACCGACGCCTTTTCGTTCAGCGCGAGGCCCATGCCGATGTTGAATCCCCAGATGTCGCCCGGCTGGATCTTGCCGAGCGGCTCTTCGCCGTTGATGAGCATGAGGCTCTCGTTTTTCCCGAAGCTGTGCAGATAGCTGAAGTTGCCGAAAAACACGACCGGGTCGGTCGGAAAGAGCCAGGTGAGACCTGGCTGGATCGCGAGGAACCCGGAGCCGGTTGGTTGCTGCAGCGGCAAACCGGTTCCTGTCGTATTGGCGATACAGGTCGTCACGCAGTCGGTCAGGACATTGAACGGGCTCTTGCCGGTTGCCGTCTTGAAGCGCAGCCAGCCGACGTAGTAGAACTTGTCCGGGCCGCCTTCGTTTAACTGATAACGCAACGTCATCTCGACGTCGCCGATTCCGTTACCGTTGCTGCTGATCACGCTGTTCGATGCAGCACCCGTGAATACCTGACGCGCCACGGCATCGTTGGTCTGATACACGTACGGCACACGGAGCTCGAATTCGAGCCGGTTCGTCAAACCGTAGCGAAAGGCAAGACCGCCCGTCAGCGTCGTCGTCTTTACCTCGCTCACGTTGATGAGCCCGATCAGCAACGCCGGGATGACCGTGTACCCCACGAGCGAAAGCTGGTTTTCCGACGAATACGCAAAATTGAAGTACGGCTCGACCACCAGCGTATGGCGCGGTGTCAGCACGCCTGGCTGATCGAAGATCGGCGCGACGGCAGGCGGACGTGAGTCGACCACGGGGGCCTGGCCCACCGGTTGATTCTGCTGTTGTGCGGTCTGGCTGGCAGCAGGCTGTGCCGCCTGACCGGGCGCGGCTGCCTGGCCTGCGGTATCCGCCTGCGCAGCGGCAGCACCGGCCGCTGCCGCCGCTGCGTCCGGTGCGGCGGTGCCGACGGGCAACCCGTTGGCATCGGTTCCACCTGTGCCGCGCTGGGTATCGAGTGCGCCGGCATCCAGCGCGCGGCTAAGCCGCTCCAGACCCGCCTCCTGCTCAGCGAGCTTGCGCTTGAGCGCATCGATTTCCTTGATACGTTGATTGAGTTCGTCGCGCAATGCGCCGACGCCGGCCTGGTTAGCCTGCTCGGCTTGCGTATCGAGTGACTGCGCGTGGCTTTCGGCACTGAACATCAGCAACGCTGCGTAGCTGATGGCGCCGATGCGTCGATAGGGCACGCACTTCATGGTTCAATCTCCCATGATCCTGCCTGCTGATCGATTCCGGTTTTGACCGGGCAACAGGCCAGAGCTAAAGACATGAACGGTCCGATTTCGGCGCTGGACATGAGCGGGAATCCGGCATCAACGCCTGATCAGACGACATCGGTGACTGTCCGTTAATGCATATGGCGGTATCAGTCATGCGTGCCCATATTTCATATATCGATCTGGATTTCGAGGTCCGTTTATCGACACTGACATAGACCTTAGAAGACTAGTTCATGCATTGCCGGAGCGCTAATCAGTTGAACCCCTGAGATTCATTATTTGCACAAAATTCAGGGCTTTTATATGAAATACTTTGGAGTCCATGTAGTCTGGGGTCGAAAAAAATCTGTGCGCTGGACCACATATCCAGGGATGTCATGCTGGCGTCACGAGGAAGCGATCGTCGGGCGATTCGACCGTATCCGTACACAAGCCTCTGCAAGGAAGCGTATTGGGGAAGCGGAAAAAAACCGGGACGCGGAGCAAGACACTGGGAGATGTCCGTGGCATCGGGATGGTGCTTGCCGATGTGCGGACGCACATCGTCTTTCACATGGCAGGCGCATACTTCGCCTTGACAGTGCGATCGATGGTCACCCGCCGTGGAGGACGTTATGCAAGCGAAGAACGAAGACGCCGTTGGGCATCTGCTAAATGATCTTGTCGAGTTCGCGCGTGGACGATTGCCCGAACCCGCATTCGCGATCGTCGAGCCGTTTCTGCTGCACTACTACGACTTCGTCGATGCCGACGATCTGCAAAGCCGCGGCATCGCCGACCTGTATGGCGCGGCGATGGCGCACTGGCAGACCGCGCAACGATTCGTGCCTGGCAGCGAACGGTTACGGGTCTATAACCCGATACTCGAACAGCATGGCTGGCACTCCGATCACACGGTCATCGAAATCGTGAACGACGACATGCCGTTCCTGGTCGATTCGGTGTCGATGGCGGTCAACAGGCTGGGTCTCGCGCTGCATTCGGTCGTGCATCCGGTGTTCCGCATCTGGCGGGGCAGTGACGGCAGTATCACGCGGGCAGATCAGGGTTCGGCGGACGCCGCGGACCCTCAATCGCAACTTGCCTCGTTCATTCACTTCGAAGTCGACCGATGCGGCGATGCAGCGAAACTCGAAGCCCTGCGCGGCGACATCGCGAAGGTACTCGGCGATGTGCGCGCGGCAGTCGAGGACTGGCCGAAGATAGTCGATATCGCGCGCAATACGATCAAGGAGATGAAAGCGCACGAGAAGGGCCCGGAAGCGGTCGAGGCGCGGGCATTCCTCGAATGGATGACAGCGGATCACTTTACCTTTCTCGGCCAGCGCGATTACGAACTGGTATCGCATGAGGGCGGTTTCGGACTGCGCGGCGTCCCGGGTTCGGGGCTTGGCATCCTGCGCGAAACGCAGCCGCCGGCGAGTCCGGCCGAAGTGACGCCATTGCCTCCGGCAGCGGCCGAAATCATCGAAGGTGCAGTGCCGATCTTTTTGACCAAGGCCAATTCGCGGGCCACCGTGCATCGGCCGGGCTATCTCGACTATGTCGGCGTGAAGCTGGCCGGTGCGGACGGCAAGGTGATCGGCGAGCGGCGTTTTATCGGGCTGTATACGTCGACGGCGTATATGGTGTCGAGCACCGAGATTCCGATCGTGCGCCGCAAGTGCGCGAATATCGTCAAGCGCGCGGGGTTCTTGCCCAAGGGACATCTCGCGAAGTCGCTCGTCACCGTGCTCGAAACATGGCCACGCGACGAGCTTTTTCAGGCCGATGAAGAATCGCTCCATGACGCCGCGCTAGGCGTGCTGCGTCTGCAGGAACATCAGCGCACACGGCTTTTTGTGCGGCGCGACCGTTTTGACCGTTTTGTGTCCTGCCTCGTTTTCGTGCCGCGCGAAAAGTACAACACCGATCTGCGCCACCGTATCGCGAGGCTGCTGCGAAGCGCCTTTAACGGCGCGAGCGTGGAGTTCACGCCGCTGCTGTCGGAATCGACGCTCGCGCGCATTCATTTCGTTGTGCACGCCGAGCCGGGCGCGATGTCCGACGTCGATACGCGCGAACTCGAGGCGCGCCTCGTGCAGGTGACCCGGCGCTGGCAGGACGATCTGGCCGATGCGTTGCTCGACGTGTTCGGCGAAGAGCAGGGCAACCGGCTGCTGCAGCGCTACACGGATTCGTTTCCCGCCGGCTATCGCGACGACTATCCGGCACGAACGGCCGTGCGCGATATCGATCTGATCGAGCATCTCCAGGGCACCGGCCGGCTTGCGATGAACCTGTACCGTCCGATCGAATCGGGGCCGCGCGCGTTCCGCTTCAAGGTCTACCGGGCGGGCGAGCCGATTGCGTTGTCGCGCAGCCTGCCGATGCTCGAAAATCTCGGCGTGCGCGTGGATGAAGAGCGTCCGTACCTGATCGAGGCACCTGATGCGACGCCCGCCTGGATTCACGATTTCGGCCTGGAACTCGCGGATGACGTCGAGTTCGATATCGAGCACGTCAAGGACCTGTTCGAACACGCATTCGAACAGGTCTGGACAGGCGCGATCGAAAACGACGGATTTAACCGCCTGGTGCTGCGCGCCCGACTCAATGCGCGCGAAGTGACGATCCTGCGCGCCTACGCAAAATACCTGCGACAGGTGGGTTCCACCTTCAGCGACGCCTATATCGAGCGCGCGCTGACCGGCAACCCGGAGATCGCTCGCCACTTCGTGGACCTGTTCATCGCGCGCTTCGATCCGTCCGCGGCCGCGACACGCGATGCAAAAATCGATCAGTTGAACAAGGCGATCGGCACCGCGCTCGACCAGGTGCCCAATCTCGACGAAGACCGCATTCTCAGGCAGTTTCTTGGCGTCATCGACGCGACACGGCGCACGAATTATTACCGGCATGACGAGCTCGGCGAGCCCAAGCCGTATCTCTCGTTCAAGTTCGATCCGTCAAAGGTGCCGGGCTTGCCCGAGCCCAAACCGATGTTTGAAATCTGGGTGTATTCGCCGCGTGTCGAGGGCGTTCATCTGCGCGGTGGGCGCGTGGCGCGCGGCGGCTTGCGCTGGTCCGACCGTCGCGAGGATTTCCGCACGGAAGTGCTTGGCCTGATGAAAGCACAGATGGTGAAGAACGTGGTGATCGTGCCAGTGGGTTCGAAAGGCGGCTTTGTCGTAAAGAATCCACCGCCACCTTCCGATCGCGAAGCATGGCTGCGCGAAGGCATCGCGTGTTATCAGACATTCCTGCGCGGGCTGCTTGACGTAACCGACAACCTGGCGGGCGGTGCGATCGTGCCGCCCGCCGACGTGGTGCGTCACGATCCGGACGATCCTTATCTTGTCGTCGCCGCGGACAAGGGAACGGCCACGTTTTCCGACTACGCGAACGCCATTTCACACGAATACGGTTTCTGGCTGGACGACGCGTTTGCCTCCGGCGGTTCGGTTGGCTACGATCACAAGCGCATGGCCATCACCGCGCGCGGCGCGTGGGAATCGGTGAAGCGGCATTTCCGCGAAATGGACGTCGATACGCAGGCCACGAATTTCACGGTCGTCGGCGTCGGCGATATGTCGGGCGATGTGTTTGGCAACGGCATGCTGCTTTCGCCGCATATCCGCCTCGTCGCGGCGTTCGACCATCGACATATTTTTCTCGATCCCACGCCAGACCCGGCGACGAGTCTGGCCGAGCGCGGCCGTCTCTTCGCGCTGGAACGTTCGAGCTGGGCCGATTACGACACCGCGCTGATCTCGCCGGGCGGTGGCATATTCCCACGTACCGCGAAAACGATTCCATTGTCTGCCGCGGTGCAGGCGGCGCTTGGCATCACGGCGCCCACGCTGGCGCCAAACGAATTGATGCGCGCGATCCTGATGGCGCCCGTCGATCTGCTCTATAACGGCGGCATTGGCACCTATGTGAAGGCGAGCGGCGAAACGCATCTGCAGGTTGGCGATCGCGCGAACGACGCGCTGCGTGTGAACGGCGCGGATCTGCGCTGCAAGGTCGTCGCGGAAGGCGGCAACCTTGGCCTGACGCAACTGGGCCGCATCGAGTTCGCGCAGCGAGGCGGACGCATCAATACGGATGCGATCGACAATTCGGCGGGCGTCGACTGTTCGGATCACGAGGTCAACATCAAGATCCTGCTAGGTCTTGTAGTCGCCGACGGCGAGATGACGGAGAAGCAGCGCAATGCGCTGCTTGCCGAAATGACCGACGAGGTCGGGCTGTTGGTGCTGCGCGACAACTACTATCAAACCCAGGCGCTCTCGATTGCAGGGCGCTATGGCGTCGAGATGCTGGACACCGAGGTGCGCCTGATGCGCTGGCTGGAGCGGGCTGGCCGCCTTAACCGCGTGATCGAATTCCTGCCGACCGACGAAGAAATCGCGGAGCGCCAGGCGGGCAAGCAGGGATTGACCACGCCCGAGCGCGCGGTGCTGCTCGCCTACAGCAAGATGTGGCTCTACGATGCGCTGCTTGAATCCGACATGCCTGAAGATCCTCTGGTGGCGGACATGCTGGTCGACTACTTCCCGCAGCCGTTGCAAAAGCGCTTTAGCGCGCCGATGACGCAACATCCGCTAAAGCGTGAAATTCTGGCGACGCATCTGACGAACGCACTCGTGAACCGGGTTGGCTGTGCATTCGTGCATCGGCTGATGGAAGAGACCGATGCGAAACCTGGTGATATCGTGCGTGCGTGCATCATGGGGCGCGACGTCTTCGACCTGAATGCGGTGTGGCAGCAGATCGATGCACTGGATAACCGCGTCGCCGACGATGTCCAGGCACGCATGTTCGTCGAGGTCACGCACCTTCTCGAGCGTGCCGCGCTCTGGTTCATGCGGCAACTTCAGCTTGGCGCCGTGCAGGATGGCGGCGTTGCGGATCTGCTTGGCCGGTGTCGCGAGGCGGTGCAGAGACTCGCGCCACAACTGCCGGCGCTGTTGCCGCAGGCCGATATGGAAGGGTTATCGGAGCGTCAGCGCGTACTGGTGGACGCGGGCGTCGATAGCGAACTGGCATTGCGTGTGGCGAGCGGCGGAATTTCGGCCGAGCTGCTCGATATTGCCGAGGTGGCGGCAACGTGTAATCGCAATCTCGAACTCGTCGCAGGTGTGTACTTCGCACTTGGCACGCGGCTGAACTATAGCTGGATTGCCGAACGCGCGATGGCGCTACCAACGCCGACACACTGGGATATGCTTGCGCGCGCGGCGGCGCTCGCCGAACTGGCACGCCTGAAACGCGCATTGACAACCAGTGCGCTTGCTTCTGCTTCAGAGCACGATACGTCGGAGTCGATGGTCGAGACGTGGGACGCAAAGCGCAAATCCGCGCTTGAACGCTACGCGCGGCTGCTTGCCGATCTGCGTGCAACGGGTGGATCGAGCCTTTCCATGCTGCTGGTGATCGTGCGTGAAATGGCGGTGCTTGAAAGGGCGTGACGCAAGCCGGGGTAGCGCCACACGGCGCTGCCCCGGCAAGCAGATGTGTTCAGGGCGTGTCATCGTCGGCTGATAATTCGCTTTTCCGCTGCCTGATTTCAACTTCCAATCCCTTTTCACACGATGACAGAAGAATCACCGAAGGCCATTTTTTACGCGCTTGCCGCGAATCTGGGCATCGCGATCTGCAAGTACGCTGCCGCCGCATTCACCGGTTCGGGCTCGATGTTCGCGGAGGCGATTCACTCGACGGCTGACTGCGGTAACCAGATCCTGTTGCTGTTTGGCTTGCGCGAAGCGCGCAAGCCGGCCAGCCGGTTGCATCCAATGGGATCGGGCCGCGAGATCTATTTCTATTCGCTGCTGGTCGCGTTGCTGCTGTTTTTTGTCGGCGGCGCGTTTTCCGTTTATGAAGGAATTCACCGTCTGATCGCGCGAGAGTCGCTTTCGCATGCGTACGTTGCACTCGCCGTACTGGGCATTTCAGTGGTGCTCGAGGCGCTTTCGCTAGCGGGCGCCGTCAGGGAAATCCGCAAAGACCATCCGCGCAAGTCAATGTGGCGATGGTTTCGCGAAACGCGCGAGTCGGAATTGCTGGTAGTGGCCGGTGAAGATGTCGCCGCACTTGCGGGTCTCGCCATTGCGTTCGTCGCGGTGTTGCTGACGATGATGACGGGCAATCCGGTTTTCGATGCGTTGGGGTCGATCGGCGTCGGCGTACTGCTGATGGTGATTGCGTGGCTAGTGGCGACGGAGGTGAAGTCGATGATCGTCGGCGAGTCCGCGAGCCCGGAGGTTCGTCGCGAAGTCGAGGCGTTTGTGCGCGCGCGGCCGGAAGTACGCGGCGTGATCAATCTGATTACGCTGCAATGGGGCAAGGACGTGGTGGTTGCCGTGCAGGCGGAGATGATCGACTACGGCAGCGGACGCGCGATGGTCGACGCGATCAACGTGATCGAAGCCGACATGCAGGCACGGTTTCCGCAAGTGAAATGGGTGTTCTTCGAGCCTGATGTGGTTCGCGGATGAGACAAGCCAGCTGGGGTCTGTCGACATTCAAAACGTTGCCGCCGTGAGAAGGGGCTGTGTTAACTTCGTCGAAAATCTGCTGACATCCTGTCTTATCAAGGTCTGTACGGCAGTCCGAGGTGTATCTCATGGCAGGTTGTTCTTCTGCACGGTAGATTCATCCTGCAAGTGGACCCAGTCGGACACCGGCAAAGCAGCCCATGCCGACGATTAGAAGGACCAGCGCCACGATAAAGCTGAACCGGTAGTCCCGCTGATGCAGATAGACACCGAGCATGAGCGCAAGACGAAGGATCGGAAGAAGAATGAAGATGGCGACGCCGATCGAAACCGTGGTCATGCTCGCATGTGATCCGGCCAGCCCTGTGAAACCCAGGGGGACACATACACCAGGCACAATTCCCACTGCCACGACGGTTGAGCCTGCCCACGTTCCGTATTCGAGGAATGCGGCAAGTAATCGTTCAAGCGTGGATGATCTGATCGTTGTGGCGTTCATCAGGCTGTACCTCCAAAGGGATTTAATCCGAACCCCTGCAATAGCATCTGCATTGCGACTGCTACAAGGACCGTGACGAACAGAAGCCGGAGCTTCTCGCTGGACACTTTCATCAGGATACGGGCGCCGAGAATTGCGCCGACTACGGACCCCAGGGCGACCGGTCCCGCGATGGAAGTCACGATTTCGCCGCGAAGGAAATACGCGCAGGCGCTCGCAGCCGCAGTGACTCCGATCATAAAGTTAGACGTTGCCGTGGATACCTTGATTGGCAGTCGCAACGCGGTATCCATCGCCGGAATCTTTAGTACGCCGCTACCGATTCCAAGAAGTGCGGAGACAAGCCCGGCAACATACATCAGTGACAGGCCGGCTGGGACTCGCTGGACTTCATAGGCGATATCGCGCCCAGATGCGGGATCAGGGTAGCTGGCGTTCAGGTTGAGTGTCGTAGCGAGACGTCCACGTGGTCCCGAGCCGGCCGCGACCGAAGGGTCGACGCGCCGCATGAACATCTGCCACGCGGAGAGCAGGAGAATGCCGGTAAAGAGAAAGTAAAGTGCGCCGACCGGGATCACACCCGCTACCAGAACGCCCGATAGTGCCCCGAGGGTTGTTCCAGTCTCCAGAAGAACAGCCAGTCTGACGTTGGTCAGACGCTCCCGAAGAAAATGAGCTGCACCGCCGCAAGAGCAGGCGATGACGGACACTATGCTTGCACCAATCGCGGTGTGGATATCCATATGACCGAACACCGTCAGCGCGGGCACGATAAAGAGGCCACTCGCCATGCCCAGCATACCGCCCAGGGCGCTGACGCCTAACGCTACGAAGAAAAGCCAGAGGGTGAATCCTGCGTGCATTTTCCCCCCCCTGTTCGATCGACCTGAATACTGTTTTTGTCGTGCCCGCCATTCAGATAGCGACTGCAGTCGCGACGACGGGTCGCCGCGAAAGGGGCGTTTTCGCACCAGAATGCGGTAGTTGATGCAATACATCATGACATCATGATGTCGCTATGTCAACGTAGAGTTGACCTTTTGTTGTGCTCGTGGCGTTGTTATGAGCGTGCCAACGGGTGATCAAGCGACGGGGGGCAAGTGGGTGGCGATCAGTTCTTTGCGCGCCGTCGCGGCGCGCAGGGAGCGATGGATCAGGTCTATCAATATAATGACGTCATAACGTCAGGGTCCTATCGTGAAACCAAACGCCGAATCCGCGCTGCCGCTCTACGCGCAGCTTGAAGAAATCCTTTCCCAGCGAATCAATGCTGGCGAGCTGAATCCGGGAGATCAACTGCCCGCTGAAGATCAACTGGTGAGCGAATTCGAAGTGAGTCGCACCACGGTGCGTACGACCATCCAGAATCTGGCGCGACGCGGAATGGTCGAGATTCGTCGCGGGAAGGGCACCTTCGTCGCGCAACCGAAAATAGCAACGTCCCTGGCGGGTTTGACGGGTTTCGTGGAGGACATGCATGCACTTGGCCGACGGCCGACGGCTCGCCTGCTTGGCTATCAGATCGTGCCTGCGGACGAGACCGTGGCGACAAAATTGAAAGTGGATGTTGGTACATCAGTGATGTACATCCGGCGCGTTCGACTCGCTAACGACATCGCCCTTTGCTATGACGAGACGTATCTACCACGCGACCTCGGCGAAAAGGTGATAGCCGATAACCTTGAGACCGAGCCGATCTTCACGCTGCTTGAACTCAAATACCAGACGCCGCTCTCGGAGGCTGAATATCGCCTTGAGGCAATATCCGCTGATAGCAAGGTTGCCGAGGTTCTCAACATCGAGGTTGGCAGCCCGATATTTTTTATCGAACGTAACTCATATTCGGCTGAAGGTCGTCCGGTGGATTATGAGAAGTTGTACTACCGGGGCGATCACATCCAGTTCGTCACTCGCCTGATCCGACCCGCCTGCGTCGGAGGGCCGGCGGGGATCGCTTGAAGTTGGAGGCATGCGAGCGTTAAACCATCCGGCAGCCAGCTTCACCCTGGCCTCGATCACGTTCGTTTTCGCAACGCCGCCACACCCGGAAACCCAACGCCTTTTTCAGCGAAGGGTTTCCCGTGGCGACAACGTTTTGAATGTCTGCAGACCTTAGTACATCAAAGCGAGAAAAACGAAAAACCCTAAAACCCCAAGCGCTGCAGAGGCAATCAGAAGCCCGATAAAGACTTCAATGCTGAGCTTGACGAAAGGGCACCCACACAGGGGTATCCGAATTCCAGTGATCGAGTTCAGACGGATTAGCGTTGTTCATGATCAGCTCCTTGGAAATATAGCGGTGCCACCGCGCAAACTTCGCACCTGAGGCGCCGCAAAATACAAACCTGTGTTACTGACCGGCGCGTGCGAGGCGCGTGACACCGTCACCACCTGCCTGAACGGCGAGGCGCTCTGTCTGGGTGCGGCCGATCAGGCCTTGTTCCGGATAGCTCGTCTTGTTCAACGCCGGCAATGTGCCGTCGCGATACGCGTCGTTGATTTGAGCCTTCACTTCGGCGCGCGTCGTGGTGCTCGAATGATTCCACCATTGATCGTTATACGAACCGGCGTGACCAATACCGCCGCCCGCAAAAGCCGGCGCGCTGACGAGCAACGAAAGGGCGAGACCTGCAAAGAGATTGCGCTTCATGATTCACTCCTGTCGATTCTGTTTGCCGCGCTGTCAGTCAGCGCCGCGACAGGGTGAAATGTAGGCTTTGTGGCACTCCGGATAAACCCGGATTTGGCGAAATGAATTGTCGGGATTTCAGAACAATCGCGGCACGGGGCCGCGATCGTCATTCACACACGGGTCAGGCGACCCACTCCGGCGTGACCGGCGTTTCAAGCGCGGGTGCCGATTCGCGCTGTTCAAA
Organism: Paraburkholderia gardini; assembly: GCF_907164545.1. Taxonomy (NCBI): domain Bacteria; kingdom Pseudomonadati; phylum Pseudomonadota; class Betaproteobacteria; order Burkholderiales; family Burkholderiaceae; genus Paraburkholderia; species Paraburkholderia gardini. Next base: position 53,949 of record NZ_CAJQZB010000019.1, read on the forward strand.
CGTACGCATCGAACAGATTGCGTCGAGACTGCCGCGGCCGCTCAGGAGCGGGCATCGATCGAATATTTCCGCAATCCAGTCGACGAATACGCGCACCTTTGCCGACAGATGGCGGCTATGCGGATACACCGCCGAAATCGGCATGGGCAACGGCCGCAAGTCGGGCAGCACTTCCACGAGCTGACCTGACTGCAGATGCGGCAACACCATGTAGAACGCTGGCTGGATCAGGCCAAAACCTTCGAGACCGCATGTCACGTAAGCATCTGCGTCGTTGACCGACACGATGCTTTTCATCTTCACCTCGATTTCCTTTTCGTCGACCTTGAACGACCAGTCGATCACGCGGCCGGTGCGGCTCGAAAAGTAATTCACGGCCTTGTGGTTCTCGAGATCGTCGATTGAACGGGGCGTGCCAAAGTTCGCCAGGTAATCCGGCGAAGCACACGACACATGCTCGAAGAGCCCGATTCGCCGCGCAACCAGCGATGAATCCTGCAGCGCGCCCACGCGCACCACGCAGTCGACGCCTTCCTGCAGCAGGTCGACCGGACGGTCAGTCAATCCAAGTTGCAGATCGATATCCGGGTAGCGCGTGTGGAATTCACACAGCGAGGGAATCACGATCAGCCGGCCAATCGAGCCCGGCATGTCGATGCGCAGCTTGCCAGTCGGCTTTTTGTTGCCGAGCTGGAAACTGGACTCGGTTTCCTCGACGTCGGCAAGGATCCGGGTGCAGCGCTCGTAGTAGGCGGCGCCATCCGCCGTCAACGAGAGGCGTCGCGTCGTACGGTGCATCAGACGCACGCCAAGAAACGCTTCGAGATTCTGGATGATGGTCGTCACCGAAGCGCGCGGCATGTCGAGCGTTTCCGCGGCACGCGTAAAGCTGTTGGTATCGACGACCCGTGTGAACACCTGCATGGCCTGGAGACGGTCCATGGCTGACCTCCGGATAGGGGCTGGCGCAACTGGACTGTCACTGCAATCGCGAATGAGCGATTCGATTGTTCAGATGCACCGAATTGTGTTGCCGGATTATAGGCATTTATCTGTGAGTCTGCAGAACCCACAATTCGCTCCATTCAGAAACTTCGCGCGTTGCGCCGCTTCGACATGGATGCTTTCAAGCCGTCTTACCCTTTTGTCGCCGTCGAAGGCCTGGTGGCGGACGTTTCGTCCGCACTGGCCGTGACCGATGTCGAGATCGAAGGGTACGCGCAGGACATCACGCTGCGCCTTTATCGACGGCCTGGTAAAACCGCACTGCCGGTACTGCTTTACTTTCACGGCGGCGGTTTCGTTAAGGGTTCGATTGATTGCGCGGACACCCCCGCGCGTTATTTCGCAGAACACTTACCAGCGCTTGTCGTCTCGGTTGGCTATTCGCTTGCGCCGCAATTCCCGTTTCCAGCGGCGCCTGAAGACGCGCATCGCGCCGCGCTCTGGGTGCAGACGCGGGCACGTGCGTTTGGCGGCAACACGAAACGGCTAGGGGTGGCAGGACACGATGCCGGTGGCCAGCTTGCCAACTGTCTTGCGTTCATTGCCCGCGATCGCGGCGACGTGCGTATCGATGCCCAGGCGCTCTTTGCGCCGATGCTCGATCCAAGCCTCACAAGGCTGGGCGACGAAAAGCGTTTGCGCTCCGACATCACGGCGAGCGAGTGCGCGGCGTGTTATCGCGCGTACCTGCCGCAGGCGTCGCAACGGGTGCATCCGTATGCCGCGCCGCTTGAATCGTCACGTCTTGCCGGCTTGCCGGAGACGCTGATCATTACCGCGCAAAACGACGTGCTGCACGTCGAGGCGGAGAAATACGCAAGCAGCCTGATCGATGCAGGCGTGCTGACGCAGGTCGTCCGCTACCCCAGTGTTTCGCACGCGGCGCTGGCAGAACATCCGGCTGCGTTGCAGGAAGCAGTCCGGTTTCTGCAATGCCGTTTCGCCGCGCGCACCCAAAGATAACCACAACTTCAATCAACGAATCCGGGAGTCTGTCATGTCCATCTTCAATCTTTCTCGTTCGCGTCTAACGATCGCTGTCGTTTCAGTTCTCGTTATTGCCGGCCTCGGTACGCTCGGCGCGATTCGCGTCGATGCGCGCGCACCCGCGCAGGCCGCGCCGACCATCGTGCCCGAGGTCGACGTCGCAACGGTTATCGAAAAGACCATTACCGACTGGCAGACCTATTCCGGCCGGCTCGAAGCAGTCGAAAAGGTCGAAATCCGCCCCCAGGTGTCGGGCACGATCGTCTCGGTGAACTTCAAGGACGGTGCGCTGGTGAAGAAGGGCGATACGCTCTTTGTGATCGATCCGCGTCCGTATGCCGCTGAAGTCGATCGTGCCGAGGCGCAGCTCGCCGCGGCGCAGGCGCGCACGGGCTACACGCAAAGCGACTGGGAACGCGCACAACGCCTGATCGCCGATAACGCCATCGCTAAACGCGATTACGACGAGAAGCAGAACGCGGCGCGTGAAGCGAGCGCGAACCTGAAGGCCGCGGCCGCCGCACTCGAAACCGCGAAGATCAATCTCGGCTATACGAACATCGTCGCGCCGGTGTCGGGCCGTGTTTCGCGCGCGGAAATCACGATGGGCAACGTCGTCTCGGCCGGTGCCGGTGCTGCGCCGCTGACGACGCTGGTCTCCGTTTCGCCGATCTACGCATCGTTCGACGCCGATGAGCAGACGTATCTGCAATACATCAGTCACGTCAAGGACGGCCGCAAGGTGCCGGTCGATCTCGGCCTTGCTGACGAAAGCGGCTATTCGCGCTCGGGTTGGATCGATTCGGTGGATAACCGCCTCGATACGTCGTCGGGCACGATCCGCGTTCGCGCGCGTTTCGATAACAGCGACGGCGCGCTTGTACCCGGCCTTTACGCGCGCATCAAGGTGGGCGGCAGCGCGCCGCATCCTGCGTTGCTGATCGATGACGCTGCCGTGGGTACGGACCAGGACAAGAAGTTCGTGTTCGTCGTCGACAAGGACAACCATGTTGTGTATCGCGAAGTGCAGCTGGGCGGACAGCAGGGCAATCTGCGTGTCGTCACGGGTGGCCTCAAGAGCGGCGATCGCATTGTCGTGAACGGTACGCAACGCGTGCGTCCGGGTGCGGAAGTCCGCGCCCACATGGTGCCGATGACCGGCGATACCGACCCGAACGACGCACCGCTCGCGCAGACGCAAACGCAAACGCCGGCACACGCTACGGCTGCGAAGAAGTCGTGAGCGAAGACCTGAACGCGATCCGCGCATTCGCTTTCATTTCGCGCAAGCTCTCCAATATCAAGAGCCCTCAATGAACATATCCAGATTCTTCATCGACCGGCCCATCTTCGCGGGTGTGCTATCGGTCCTGATCCTGCTGGCAGGCGTGATTGCGCTCTTCCAGCTGCCGATTTCCGAATATCCGGAAGTGGTGCCGCCTTCTGTCGTCGTGCACGCGCAGTATCCGGGTGCGAACCCGAAGGTGATTGCGGCAGCCGTGGCTGCACCGCTCGAAGAGCAGATCAACGGTGTCGAGAACATGCTGTACATGCAGTCGCAGGCGAATAGCGACGGCAATCTCACACTGACGGTCACGTTCAAGCTCGGCACGAACCCCGACCTTGCGACGCAGCTCGTGCAGAACCGCGTCAACCAGGCGTTGCCGCGTCTGCCGGAAGACGTGCAACGCCTCGGCGTCACGACGATCAAGAGTTCGCCGACGCTGACGATGGTCGTCCACCTGATCTCGCCAAACAACCGCTACGACATGACGTACCTGCGCAACTACGCGCTGCTGAACGTGAAGGACCGGCTCGAGCGGATCCAGGGCGTCGGGCAGGTGCAGCTGTGGGGCGCGGGTGACTACGCGATGCGCGTCTGGCTCGACCCGACGAAAGTGGCGCAACGCGGGCTGACCGCGACCGAAGTCGTCAACGCGATCCGCGAGCAGAACATCCAGGTGGCCGCGGGCACGATCGGCGGGTCGCCCTCGGTGCCGGGCACGGCGTTGCAACTCTCGATCAATGCGCGTGGACGTCTGACGACGGAAAAAGAATTCGGCGACATCATCGTCAAGACCGCACCCGATGGCGGCGTGACGTATCTGCGCGATCTGGGCCGGGTCGAACTCGCGGCTTCGGAATATGGCTTGCGTTCGCTGCTGGATAACAAACCGGCGGTTGCGCTCGCGATCAATCAGGCGCCGGGTGCGAATTCGCTCGCGATTTCCGATGAAGTCCGCAAGCAGATGAAGGAGCTGCAGGCAGACATGCCGGCAGGCGTCGCCTACAAGATCGTCTATGACCCGACGCAGTTCGTGCGTTCGAGTATCGAGGCGGTCATTCACACGCTGCTTGAAGCCATCGCTCTCGTCGTGATCGTTGTGATCGTGTTCCTGCAAACGTGGCGCGCGTCGATCATTCCGTTGATCGCCGTGCCGGTGTCCATTGTCGGGACGTTCTCGCTGCTGCTGGCGTTTGGCTTTTCGATCAATGCCCTGTCATTGTTCGGCATGGTGCTGGCAATCGGCATCGTGGTGGACGATGCGATCGTGGTCGTCGAAAACGTCGAGCGGAACATCGAAAGCGGGTTGAGTGCGCGCGAGGCGACGTACAAGGCGATGCAGGAAGTGAGCGGGCCGATTATCGCCATTGCGCTGACGCTCGTTGCCGTGTTCGTGCCGCTTGCCTTCATGACCGGTCTGACCGGACAGTTCTACAAGCAGTTCGCGATGACCATCGCGATTTCGACGGTGATCTCGGCGTTCAACTCGTTGACGCTCTCGCCTGCGCTCGCCGCCATGCTGTTGCGTGGCCACGGTGAAAAGGAAGACTGGCTGACGCGTGTCATGAACCGTGTGCTTGGACCGTTCTTCCGCGGCTTTAACAAGGTGTTTCATCGCGGTTCGGAAGGCTATGGCCGTGGCGTAAAGGGTGTGCTCGGCCGCAAGGGCGCGATGCTCGTCGTTTATGCGGTGCTGCTGGGCGCAACGGTGCTGGTCGCGCGCATCGTGCCAGGCGGCTTCGTTCCGGCGCAGGACAAGGAATACCTGATCGCTTTTGCGCAATTGCCTAACGGTGCAACGCTCGACCGCACGGAAAAAGTGATTCGCGAAATGAGCGATATCGCGCTGAAGCAGCCGGGCGTTGAAAGCGCGGTGGCGTTCCCGGGTCTTTCGGTGAACGGCTTCACGAACAGTTCGAGCGCGGGCATTGTGTTCGTCACGCTCAAGCCGTTTCATGACCGCGGCAGCAAGACGCTTTCGGCAGGTGCGATCGCGGGCGCGCTGAACGGCAAGTACAGCGCGATCAAGGACTCGTTCGTTGCCGTGTTTCCACCGCCGCCGGTGCTGGGACTCGGCACGCTGGGCGGCTTCAAGATGCAGCTGGAGGATCACGGCGCGCTCGGCTACGCGGAACTGAACAAGGCCACCGAAGCGTTTGTGAAGCGTGCAGCGACCGCACCTGAACTGGGCCCGACGTTCTCGAGCTATCAGATCAATGTGCCGCAGCTGAACGTCGATCTGGATCGCGTCAAGGCGAAGCAGCTGGGTGTGCCGGTGACGGACGTGTTCGACACGATGCAGATCTATCTCGGCTCGCTGTATGTGAACGACTTCAACCGCTTTGGCCGTGTGTATCAGGTGCGGGTCCAGGCCGATGCGCCGTTCCGTCAACGTGCCGACGACATCCTGCAACTGAAGACGCGTAACCGGAATGGCGACATGGTGCCGCTGTCGTCGCTCGTGACAGTCACGCCGACGTTCGGCCCCGAAATGGTCGTGCGCTACAACGGCTACACCGCCGCGGATATCAACGGTGGTCCGGCGCCTGGCTACTCATCGGGCGAAGCGCAGGCCGCGGCTGAGCGCATCGCGGCGGAGACGTTGCCGCACGGCATCAAGCTCGAATGGACCGATCTGACGTATCAGCAGATTCTGGCTGGCAACGCTGGCATGTGGGTGTTCCCGATCAGCGTGCTGCTCGTGTTCCTCGTGCTCGCCGCACTGTACGAAAGCCTGACGCTTCCGCTCGCGGTGATCCTGATCGTGCCGATGAGCATGCTGTCCGCGCTGACCGGTGTGTGGCTCACGAATGGCGACAACAACATCTTCACGCAGATCGGTTTGATGGTGCTCGTGGGGCTCGCGTCGAAGAACGCGATCCTGATCGTCGAGTTCGCGCGCGAACTCGAACACGACGGACGCACGCCGCTTGCCGCCGCAATCGAGGCGAGCCGGATGCGTTTGCGCCCGATCCTGATGACGTCGATTGCTTTCATCATGGGTGTGGTGCCGCTCGTGCTGTCGTCGGGTGCGGGTTCGGAAATGCGTCACGCAATGGGTATTGCCGTGTTCTTCGGCATGCTGGGTGTCACGCTGTTCGGCCTGATGTTGACGCCGGTGTTCTACGTGGTGCTGCGTACGCTGGCCGGGGGCACGATTCACGTCGCGCAGAAAGACGCGCCGCGCTTCAAGGGCGGCGTGCCGGCGACGGACGCTTGAGGGAGAAAACAATGAAACGGTTTGAATCCATGCGCGGGTGGGGCCGCGCGGCAGCGAGCAGCCTGTTGATGATGCTGCTCGTGGCCTGCTCGGTAGAGCCGACGTACAAGCGTCCTGATGTACCGATGCCTGCTGCGTTCAAGGAAGCGCCTGTGATCGATGCAAAGGACGCGGGCACGTGGATGCCCGCGCAACCCGCCGACGACACACATCGCGGCGAATGGTGGACGATTTTCGGCGATGCGACGCTCAACGATCTGGAGAAGCAGGCCGCTGACGCGAACCAGGATCTGAAGGCGGCTGCGGCACGTGTGCAGCAATCGCGTGCGTTGCAGCAGTCCGCACGCGCTGCGTGGTTCCCGCAGGTCGACGCAGGTTTCGGCCCGACGCGCGAACGCCTTTCGCCGATATCGCAAGGCTTGCCGCAGAACGCGAACGTGCCGACGCAAACGGTGTGGCGTGCGCAGGGCACGGTCGCGTATGAGGCCGATCTGTTCGGCCGGGTCAGCTCGAACGTCAACGCCGCGCGTGCGGATGCGCAGCAAAGCGAAGCGCTGTTCCTGTCGGTGCAACTTGCATTGCAGGCTGACGTTGCACAAAACTACTTCCAGTTGCGTGAGCTCGACACGGATCAGGATCTGTACCGTCAGACGGTCGTGCTGCGTGAAGACACGCTGAAACTCGTCCAGCAGCGCTTCAAGGAAGGCGATATCAGCGAACTTGACGTATCGCGGGCAAAGAACGAGTTGTCGAGCGCACGTGCCGATGCAGTGGGCGTGGCACGTCAACGCGCGGCGTCCGAACATAGTCTCGCGATTCTGCTTGGCAAGGCGCCGGCCGATTTCTCGTTCCCGGAAACGCCGCTTGCGCTTGTCACGGCGCGTGTGCCGGCTGGATTGCCTTCGGCCTTGCTCGAACGCAGGCCGGATATTGCCGCGGCGGAACGCGCGATGGCCGCGGCGAATGCACGGGTGGGTCTTGCGAAGTCGGCGTTCTTCCCGAAACTCGACATCACGGGTGCGTTCGGCTTTGAATCGGCGACGCTAGGCGACCTGTTCATGTGGTCGAGCCGCGCGTTCCTGCTCGGCCCGTTCGCCGGTACGGCGCTGACGTTGCCGATCTTCGACGGCGGCCGTCGTCAGGCCGGGCTGGACCAGGCGCGCGCGAAGTACGACGAGGACGTCGCGCAGTATCGTCAGCAGGTTCTGGTTGCGTTCAAGGAAGTGGAAGACAACCTGGCCGACCTGCGTCTGCTCGACGACCAGATGCGCGAACAGAACGATGCGGTAAGTGCATCGCAGCGCGCATCGCATCTGTCGCACACGCAGTATCAGGAAGGCGAGGTCAGTTATCTCGACGTGATCGACAGCGAGCGCCAGGTGTTGCAGTCGCAACTGCAGTCGAGCCATCTGGCAGGCACGCAGGCCGTTTCGACGGTCAACCTGATCCGTGCACTGGGTGGCGGCTGGGGTGATGTGAAGGCGGATGCGAAAACCGACATCGGCTCGAATGGCACACCGCAGCAGATCGCGAAGCGCCAGGCGCAAAGCGGTTCCAGCAGCCTTGCATCATCGCAGTAGAAACCGGTCACGCAGCAGCGTAACGGGCGGAATCTCCGGATTTCCGCCCGTTTTTTTCGGACGCGTTCGACATGAGCCTTGTCGCTTTAGCGTGCTCGCGTTAGCGCTTGCGCCGGGCGGGACATTGCCGGACGTTTCTTTGTACACTTGAGGTCGCCCCGAACGCCTGCTGGCACGCGTTCATCCACCTCGAGAGACAACCGGCTTGCCATACAGATTACCCACCACCGCTACCGCACCGTTCTGTCCATCCGAGGTCAAGGGATCGGTCGAGGTGCCGCAGGGCGCACCGTTCTGGAAAAAGATCCTGCAATTCGCGGGACCAGGCCTGCTGATTTCGATCGGCTACATGGACCCGGGCAACTGGGCGACCGATATCGAAGCCGGCTCGCGCTACGGTTACAACCTGTTGTTCGTCGTGATGCTGTCGAGTCTGGCGGCCATGGCATTGCAGTGTCTGAGCATGCGTCTTGGCATCGTGACCGGGCAGGACCTCGCGCGGCTTTCCCGCGCGCGCTATTCGCCGAACGTCGCGCGCGCGCAATGGCTGCTGGCGGAGCTGTCGATTGTCGCGTGCGATCTGGCTGAAGTGCTGGGCGGTGCGCTCGCGTTTCATCTGCTGCTCGGGTGTTCACTGACGACCGGCGTGATGCTCACCGCGTTCGATACGCTGATCGTGCTCGGCCTGCAGGGCAAGAACTTCCGTTCGCTCGAAGCGATCATCCTCGGATTGATCGCGACCATCGGTGTCGGTTACATCATCGAGCTTGTACTGGTGCAGCCGCACTGGCCTTCGGTGGCGCGCGGGCTGGTGCCGTCGTGGCACGCTGTCGGCGAGCGCGAACCGCTTTATCTCGCGATCGGCATTCTCGGCGCGACCGTGATGCCGCATAACCTGTATCTGCATTCGTCGATCGTGCAGACGCGCGTCGTCAGGCGCGACAGGCGCAGTATCGCTTCGGCGATCGGTCTGTCGCGCATCGATACGATCGTTTCGCTCGTGCTTGCGCTCCTCATCAACGCGGCGATCCTGATTCTCGCCGCAGCCGCGTTTCACGCAACCGGTCATAACCAGGTCACCGAAATCGAAGATGCGTACAAGCTGCTCGCACCGGTGGTCGGCAGCGGGCTCGCGGCGGTGCTGTTCGCGGTGACGTTGCTCGCGTCCGGGCAAAGCTCGACCTTCACCGGCACCGTGGCCGGACAGGTCATCATGGAAGGATTTCTGAATCTGAAGATTCCGTGCTGGCAGCGCCGTTTCATCACGCGTGCGCTGGCGCTGGTTCCGGCCCTGATCGGCGTGCAGATGATGGGGAGCGGCGCAGTGGGCAAACTGCTCGTCGCGAGCCAGGTGGTGCTGAGCCTGCAATTGCCGTTTGCGCTCTGGCCGCTGATCCGTATGACGAACGATCGTACGTTGATGGGCGACTTCACGAACCGGCTGCCCACACGTCTGCTTGCGTGGCTGCTGTTTGGCGTGATCAGCGCGGCGAACCTCTGGCTCGTGGTGCAGACCGTCGGCTGGATTGCCTGATTCATGCCGGTCACATTGCGCCGGTGTCGCGCCGAAGTGACGCAGGCGTTGCATGGAAAACCTGGCGTACCAAAACAAAAGCCGACGCACGGGCGCCGGCTTTTAAAGGCACTTCACTTCACACGCTGAACTCAGGCAGCTTCAGCGATCTGCGCCGTTTCCAGCTTTGCCGCAGCGGCGGCTTTCTTTGTCTTTCCCGCACGCGAAGGCGGCTGGCATGCGCCACACACAACGTTGTGCTGCAGATCGTGACGATGCGCCACGAACTTGCCTGTGCAACGGCAGCACGGCGTGAGTTGCAGGATGTCCGCATCGAAGAAACGCACGAGCGTCCATGCGCGCGTCAAATCCAGAACCGGTTCGGAATCGCTGTGCCGGCAATGTTCCAGATACAGCCGATAACCTTTGGTGAGCGCCTCCAGATGCGAGCAGCGCGCTTCGTTCTTCAGAAACAGGTAAGTGTTATAGAAGAGCGATGCATGAATATTGGCGAGCCACGTCATGTACCAGTCCGCCGAGAAAGGCAGCATGCCCTTCGGCGGCGATACACCTTTGACCTCGCGATACAGGCGGATCATGCGGTCGCGCGAAAGCGTCAGTTCGCTTTCGAGCACCTGCATGCGCGCGCCGAGTTCGATCAGCGCGATGGCGCGAAATACGTCCTGCGCATCTTCCGTCAGACTTCGCTTGAGCATCGCTGTCACCTTTATGCAAACTGCTCAGCGGGTTGGCCCGCAAGCAGGATAGCAGCGTGAGTCGGTGCGACTTCCGCGTGTTTCGTCGTTTGCGTCAACGCCGACAACATGACGTGGTCGTTGAAGCGGAAAAAACATAAAAGCTGATCGGAAGCGGCCAGCTTGACGATCTGCGCGAGCGACAGCCCCGCCAGTAAATCAGCCAGTTCCGATGACAGTCCCAACCGGAACATGCCGATCGGTTTGTCCTCACGCAGCATACGTTGCGCAAGCATGATGTAAGACAAGTTAATCTCGCGGATTGAATCCAGCGTCTCGCTGCTACGGTCCATTTTCGTTTTCCGAAGCCCCGAATTACATTTTTTCGGCATTTTTTGCCGTTATGTTTTGTACCCACGCCTGGACACTGAAGATTTCCGGCGTCATCACAACTTTGATACAAGGTGTTACATCTCGTAACACCTTGGACCGAATTGTATGAAGGCATTTCCCGGAAATCAATCCTTTTCGTAAAAAATATCTCAAAAAACTGACACCATTTTCGGTAACTTTTTCATCTGCTTGAAATACTGGCCGTGCAGTGTGTTTAATTCGTCCGATTAAAAGCCTGATTTGCCGCAAAGCCTTGTGTTCTGGGCATCCGGGAAAATACTGAGGAAAGCGGAAAGAGACAGGATGTGGGACGGGGACAAAACACGACTGAAATGGGTTCGGTAAAAAACACCTTTCAATTCGGAAAAAAATACGGGGCCGTCTGGCGGTTCCGTTTGTGACGATCTGTAACGCATAGCTTACAGTCGACTGTTACAAATCACCTCGAGTTTGTAACTGACACCAACGGGTCTGGCAGATTCGGTCTGCTTCATGCTCAAAAGAAGGCCCAACCGGGTGCCGAAAATGTTACCGGCGAACGCGGCGATCAGTCCGCGTCCCCTTATGCAGGCTGCCTGACACGGTGCCACTAAAACAGGCATTAATATTACAACCGTAGACCAGACGGGCCCCGTAGCCGGGAAACAGGCCACTAACCAGCGCGCCTGCTAGCGAGAGAGGGTGGGATCGATGTCGAGGCGATAGAGGCCAGCAGAAGCATCGTGCCTTATTGTGCGTCGTGAAAGATCACGCCCAGCGTGTGCCGGCGCCCCGAGCGCAAGCGGCTGACGCCATGCCGCAGCTTCACGCGATACGCACCGCGTGTGCCTTGCACCGGGCGCTCGTTGACCGCGAAGATCACCGCGTCGCCCTGCGCGAGCGGCACGACTTCGGCGCGCGACTGCATGCGCGGCCGCTGCTCGGTCAGCACGAATTCGCCGCCGGTGAAGTCGCGCGCCGGCGCCGACAGCAGGACTGCCACCTGGATCGGAAACACGTGTTCGCCGTACAGATCCTGATGCAGGCAGTTGTAGTCGCCGGTGGCGTACTGGAGGATCAATGGCGTGGGGCGCAACTGGCCCGCCGCGTGGCAGCGGTGCAGAAATGCGTCGTGCGCAGCCGGATAGCGCGTATCGAGATGCATGAGCGCGTTCCAGCGATTGGCGACCGGCACGAGATGCGGATAAAGCGTGGCTCGCAGACTGTCGACCACATTCGGCAACGGATACGTGAAGTACTGGTACTCGCCGCGCCCAAACCCGTGGCGCGCCATCACAACGCGGCTGCGATACAGCTCGCCTCGTGTGTAACCGGCCGTCAGTGCCTCGCATTCGGCGACGGTAAGCAGTTGCGGCACGGTGGCGCAACCATACTGGTCGAGGTTGTCTTCGATGTACGTCCAGTCGATGGCCGCGACGCGCTGTGCAATCGAGCCGGCCGGCTCCGGACGATCACGTCGTTCACGCCTGGCGTCAGGGGACGCCGGTTCACGCTCCGGCTCGAAGAGTGTTGTCTGATCCATGTCCGGTCCGGTTCCATTCAGCGATGTCATGGCGACAGTCTACGGAACCCGACCGTGCCGCACACTCCGTGTCTTGCTGTCTGATTCGTTGATTCCCGTGCGTCACGTGCCGGCGCGCTGCGCGGCGATCGCCTCGGCGTGTGCACGTAGCGCCTGCGCGGTTTGTGGATCAGCCGGGAAAAACGCTTCGATCGCGAGTTCCGACAGCGTGACGTCGACGGGCGTGCCGAATACCGTCGTCGTGCTGTAGAACGACAGGACGCCGAGGGCGGTGCGCACGCGCAGCGGCACCGCGATCAGGCCGGCGTCGGTGAGGGGATTATCTTCGGGCGCGGCGTCTGGCGGCGTCGGACAGGCCGCGAGTTCGTCGCGCAGGGCGGCGAGTGTGGCGTCGCCGCTTACGTCGATCTGGCGTTGCAGCCGCGCGAGCACATGCGCGCGCCATGCATGCCAGTTGACGATCGACGCAGCCAGTCCGTCCGGATGCAGGCTCAGCCGCAACGCGTTGACAGGCCCTGCGAGCAGCGCCGGGCTCGCATTGCCGGCCAGTACCGCGAGCGCACTGTTGGCGGCGACGATTGTCCAGTGCCGGTCGACGGCAAGTGCCGGGTAGGGTTCATGACCCTTCAGGACGAGATCGACAGCCTCGCGTGCCGCCGCAAGCTGCGGATCGGTCAGCGGGCGCTCGCGAAAAAGCGGCGCGTAGCCCGCTGCGACGAGCAGCGTGTTGCGCTCGCGCAGCGGCACCTCGAGGCGCTCGGCGAGATGCATCACCATTTCGCGGCTCGGCACCGCGCGCCCCGATTCGACGAAGCTCAGATGCCGTGTCGAGATGTCCGCCTCGGTCGCGAGCAGCAGCTGGCTCATGCGCCGCCGCTGGCGCCATTCGCGCAGCAGTTCGCCCACGCTGCGACGAGCCGCCGGTGAGACGGATGCAGCGGGCGGCGTACCGTTTTGCGCGGGGCCCGGGAAACCGGTCTGGAAAGCGGAAAGTGTGTTCATGCTGTCGATGATAGCCAATCGGGGCCGCGGTTCCATTACCTCCCGCGTAATCGACCTGCTGCTCCGCATCGCCGAATCTTCAGTCCGGGCCTGCCGTGCGTATCGTCGCGCGGCGCTGGTGCCCTTTCCCTTTCCCTTTCCCTGTAAACCCGCTGAAGGAGTCTGACATGAGCCCACATACTCAACTGATCGACCAGTACTTCGACGCCTGGAACGAAACCGACGCCGCGCGTCGCCGCGAGCTGATCGCCGCGACGTGGACCGACGACTGCGCCTACGTCGACCCGCTGCTCGCCGGTAACGGCCACGATGGCATCGATGCGATGATTCGCACGGTGCACGAGCGTTTTCCGGGGCACACGTTTCGTCGCGCGTCCGACGTCGACGGCTTCGCGAACAACGTGCGCTTCTCGTGGCGGCTCGAAACGCCCGATGGCACGCCGATCGTGAAGGGTTCGGATTTTGGCGTCGTCGAGACGGGCGGGCGGCTCTGCACCGTCACCGGTTTCCTGGACCAGGTGCCGGGCGGCGTGTAACGGCCGGCGTCGGCGTGGAGTCCGGGTCCGGACAAGCGCGTGACAGCCACATGTTCAATATGTGCGCGCCGGCACGATCTGTCGGGTATCGTTACCATGCGGGACCGGGCGCCGGCGTGCACGGCGCGAGGCCGCGCGCCTTCGCAGCCGGCCGGACCGCGTGCGAAGGCGCCCACCGTGCTAACTGAACCGAAGGAGAGGACGTGCTGAAGAACCTGGACCCACTGTTGAACGCTGACATTCTGCATGCGCTGCGCGCGATGGGGCATGGCGATGAACTGGTCGTCTGCGATGCGAATTTCCCGTCCGACTCGGTTGCGCGCTCAACGGTACGCGGCACGTTGCTGCGTCTCGACGGTGTCGATTCGGCGCGCGCGGTTCGCGCGGTACTTTCCGTGATGCCACTCGATACATTCGTCGACGATCCCGCGCTGCGCATGGAAGTGGTGGGCGAGCCGGACACGATTCCTGTCGTGCAGCGCGAAGTGCAGGCCGAAATCAATGCCGCCGAAGGCCGCGACGTACCGCTTGCCTCGCTCGACCGGTTTGCGTTCTACGAACGTGCGCGCAACGCGTATTGTGTGATCGTGACGGGCGAAGCGCGAGGCTACGGCTGCTTCGTCTTCAAGAAGGGCGTACTCCTCGCACCGGACGCCCCGAAGGAAGTCCCCTTGGGGGGCGCCCCGGAGGAAGTCCCCCTGGCGAGCGCCTCCCGATGAAATGCACCGCGCCAGGTTCGCGGCGCGGACGTAACGTCAACACACGTCTTTTCGCTTGGAAAACGGCGCCAATACACATATTCTGACGATCAACGTCCGGGAACTGTCGCGCTTTCGCCCGGTCTTCTGCCTATTCTTCCCAGGAGCCCTCTCATGATGCGTCCCGTCGATTCCGGCGTAATCTTCATCGCACGTATCGCCCTCGCTGTGCTGTTTCTGTGGTCGGGCGTCATGAAGCTGACCGGTTACGCAGGTTTCGTCGGATACCTTCAGTCGAAGGGCGTGCCGTTCGTGCAGATCGCGGCGCCGATCGCGGTTGCCGTCGAAACGCTCGGTGGCCTCTTTCTCGTCCTCGGTTTCAAGATCCGTCCGCTTGGCATCATCATGGCGCTGTACACCGTCGCGACGGCGATCACAGGCCACGATTTCTGGAATATCACCGATGCCGCGCTCCAGCACGACATGATGATTCATTTCTGGAAGAACATCGGAATTGCCGGCGGTTTCCTGCTGCTGTTCGTGACGGGCGCCGGGCGTATCAGCATCGACGGCGCGCGTGCGCCGCATCGCGGGCTGGGTCTGTAACTTGCTGGTCCGGTTGTGCCGGTCCCCTGGTGGATGCGGCACGCGGGCGCCAGCGGAAATTCACTGGCTGTGCGAGGATGGTTTCAGGCATATTCATGCAGGGAGCGGACAATGATTCAAAGTTTCAGTCAGACCGTCGGCGGCAAGGTATTTCAGCTTTGCGCGAGCCTCGGCGAAGGACCGACGCCGCATCGCGTGATCATCAGCGATGCCGGTTCGGCGAAAACGCTGGTCATATTCGACGCGTCCGGTTTTCTCGGCGCGCTCAAGGCGGAAATCGAGGACCCGGCAAAACTCCTTGAAAACGCAATCCGCAAGGTGCAGGAAGAAGGGCTTGTCGAACGCGCACTCGATACCGGCGAAATCCAGGAAGCCTCGCTTTGACGCCTGACTGACAGGAGATTTCGCGAGGCGCTACAACGGGCTACATCAAGCGGTTCGCGCGATGACAACCCCCACGCTGCTCACGCATCGTGGGGGTTGTGCTTTTGGCGGTTCCTGGAAGTCACGATTCGCCGTCGGCCGCAAGATTCAGGCGGTCTGGTTCGCGCGCGTGCGGTTCGGGATGCACGAGACACCCGAGCGCCGCACCCGCGAGCAGCAGCGCGGTGCAGATGGCCGCCGACGCCTGCAATCCATCGACGATGTTCGCGGCCCGCGCACCGCTCGCAAGTGCGCCGAACGCCGCCACGCCTATTGCACCGCTTGCCTGGCGCACGGTGTTGAGCACGGCGGATGCCGTCGCCGCGCGTCGCGGTTCGACCGAAGCGAGAATGGCTGTGGTCATCGCAGGAACCGCGAGTCCCATGCCGGAAGGAATCAGCAGAAACGGCAGGAGTATCGCGATGAGCGGCGTCGACGCGCCGACAAAATGCAAAAGGCCGTAGCCGAGCGCGCCGACACACGCGCCCGCGATCATCGGCAGGCGCACGCCGTAGCGGCCCACCACCCAGCCGCTCGCCACGTTCGAGACGAGAAAGCCGGCTGTCAGCGGCAGAAACGCGAGGCCGGCCTGCAACGGGGTATCGCCGCGAACGCGCTGCAAATACAGGCTCAGCACGAACACCATCCCGTAGTACGTCAGATTCACGCAGCTGCCGAACAGTACGGCGGCGCTGAACGTGCGGATGCGAAACAGCGACAGCGGCAGCATCGGCTCGCGAATGCGACTTTCGATAGCCACGAACGCAACCCCGGCGACGAGCGCAAGCGCCAGTCCGCCCGCTACCAGCGGATGGGCAAGACCGAGCGGCCGCCATTCGATCACGGCGCCGGTGAGCGCGGTCAGCATGACGACAGCGAGGAGTTGCCCCGGCAGATCGATACTGTGTGGCCTTGGCGCGTTCTGGCTGGATGTCTTCGATTCAGTGTCGCCGTGCGGAATCCACGCGAAGGTCGCAAGAAGTCCGCCCGCACAGATCGGCAGGTTCACGAGGAAAATGCTGCGCCATCCGAACGCGGCGATCAGCGCGCCACCGAGGACCGGGCCGGCGGCGATCGCGATGGCGCCGGCAGCCGTCCACAATCCCACGGCACGCGCCCGAAGTTTGGAGTCGTGCCCGCATGCCGTGTTGAGCAACGCAAGCGAATTGGGCAGCATCGCCGCCGCGCCGATGCCCTGCGCGGTGCGCGCGGCGACCAGCATCGCGCCGTTCACCGACAGTCCGCAGGCAAGCGAGGCGAGCGCGAACAGCATCATGCCGGACGCGTACAGACGACGTGCGCCGAAGCGGTCGCCGAGCACGCCGAACGACAGCATCGTCACCGCGAAGGCGAGCGTGTACGCATCGACGATCCATTGCAGGCCCGATACGCTTGTGTGCAGGTCGGCGCCCAGTTTCGCGAGCGCGATATTGACGATGGTCACGTCGAGCTGCGTGACGACGAAGCCCACGCTGACCGTTGCGACGATGCGCGCGAGTGTGGGAGTGAAAGTTGTGTTGGGCGAGTTCATACGAAACATCGTAGACCTTCTCGTGTCGCGATGTTTCGTGCTGCCGTGAAGTATGGATGCGCTACCGTTCATCATGCGAAAACGCAGGCGCCGCGTCGCGCGCGTGCGCCGTCTGGCATTGCTGCGTGCGTGTCGAAATTCGGACTGTTCTTATGGGCTGGGGGAGAGCACGCCAACAGAATCGCGGGCGAATCCACCTGTTAAGAGTTCTCTCATGCGTATTGCCATCCTCCAGCGCGACCCGGTTCACTCCAAGATCATCGAAAGGATCATCACTGAGGCAGGGCATACGTGCCTGACGTATCAGGACGGCATGAGTTTTTCAAAGGCGCTGGCGCGTTCGAGCGTCGACATGCTGGTGCTCGACTGGCATGGATCGCGTCTGTCGGGTGCCGACATTCTGAAATCGGTGCGCTCGGTGGGCGGCGAGCAGTTGCCGGTGATGTTCGCCTCGACCGATGGCTCGGAGGAAAGCATGGTGCGCGCCCTGTCGTTCGGCGCGGACGACTATATAACGTTGCCGGTACGTCCCTTCGAATTCCGCGCGCGCGTTCGTGCGCTGCTGCGCCGTGCGTATCCGGAGCGGCACGGCGCGGCGCGCTTCGACTGTGGACCGTACCATTTCGATACGCGTCGCCAGCTGGTGACGTTGCGCGGCGACCCGATTCATCTGTCGGGGACGCAGTACCGGCTCGCGTCGCTGTTCTTTTCCAACATCGGCCGCGTACTGTCGCGCGATCACATCTTCGCGATGGTGTGGGGGCGCGAGTTCCGCGAGTTCACCCGCACGATCGACAGCCACGTGTCCCGCCTGCGCGTGCTGCTCGCGATCGATCCGCAAAACGATTTCCGCCTGCAGCCGGTGTACAAAAGCGGTTACCGGCTGCTCTATCTGCGCCCGGGCGAAGCGGACCAGCAAAAGGCTGCTTGAGCGCAATACCCTCGAATCATGACGCACGCGAGCGTCGCCACGCGTGCTTCACCGCACGGCCTTCGCCGTGCGAAACACACTCAAAGCGAAGGCAGTGTCGGGCGCGTCTCGATCGAACGGCGGATCAAGGCTTCGACGGATTTGCGCTCGTCGCCCACAAGCGGAAGGCGTGGCGGCCGGACCGGCTCCGTTCCGAGCCCGACGATAGTCTCGGCGAGCTTGATGTTCTGCACGAGTTTCGCCGACACATCCAGCGCGAGCAGCGGCGCGAACCAGCGGTAGATGGCGCGCGCTTCCTCGGTACGGCCCGCCTTGATCAGCCTGTAAATCGCGACCGTCTCATGCGGGAACGCGCACACGAGGCCCGCGACCCAGCCATGCGCGCCCATCAGAACCGCTTCCATCGCCAGATTGTCGACGCCACACAGAATCGCGAAGCGATCGCCGACCGCGTTGATCAGGTCTGTCACACGCCGCACGTCGCCGCTCGATTCCTTGATCGCGACGATTTTCTTTTCGTCGGCGATTTCCGCGAACATGTCGGGCGTCATGTCGACGCCGTATGCGAGCGGGTTGTTGTAGACCATCAGCGGCAACGCGCTCGCGTTCGCGATCATCCGGAAGTGGTTCAACGTCTCGCGCCGGTCCGACAGATAACGCAGGCCTGGCAGCACCATATAACCCGCCGCACCGCGCTTCGTACCGGCTTCGGCCTGACGGCAGCCGTCGAGCGTGCTGTTTTCGGCGATGGTCAGCAGCACCGGCACGCGTCCGCGGGACGCATCGACGGCAATGTCGAGCACGTCGAGCTTTTCATCGAGCGAGAGCGTCGACGCTTCGCCGAGCGAGCCGCACACGATGATGCCGTCGACGCCGGCATCGATCTGCGCTTCGATATTTTTCTTCGTCCACGCGCGGTCTATGCTGAAATCCGCGTTGAATTTGGTGGTGACTGCGGGCAATACGCCTTCCCAGATATGTGCCATGGCGGCTCTCCTGATGATGATCTGAGCCAAGTCTAATCGCCGAAAATGCCGGGGTCTTGCGCGATTCCCGCGTACCGGATGACGATTTCAGCACAGGGCGAGCACGCGTCGGCCCGCCGCGCGCTGGCACAGGGCGGCGCCCGCGATGCGACAACGCGCAGATCCGTGCGCTATGCTGAAATCGTCATTGTGTGCGTCGAATCATGCCAAGACTCGCGGGGGCTTCGTTTCTACCATGGCGACATGAAAACCCTCAATGTGATTGACTCGCACACGGGCGGTGAGCCGACCCGTCTCGTCGTGTCGGGTGGCCCGGATATTGGCAGCGGTACGCTCGCGGAGCGTTTCGACGTGCTGCGCACGCGCTTCGACGACTGGCGCGCGGGCATCGTCACCGAGCCGCGCGGATCGGATGTCGTGGTCGGCGCGCTGCTGTGCGAACCGGACGACCCCGAAAACGCGGCGGGCGTCATCTTCTTCAACAATGTCGGCTATCTGGGCATGTGCGGGCACGGCACGATCGGGCTCGTCGTGTCGCTTGCGCATATGGGACGCATCGGGCCCGGTCAGCATCGCATCGAAACGCCGGTGGGCGTCGTCGACGCGACGCTCAATGACGACGGCAGCGTTTCCGTGCGCAACGTGCCCGCGCGCCGGCATCGCAGTGCCGTGACGGTCGACGTGCCCGGTTACGGTCCGCTGACGGGCGACGTCGCCTGGGGCGGTAACTGGTTTTTCCTCGTCGCGGGTCATGGGCGCACGCTGGTGCCGGCCAGCATCGTGGAACTCACGACGTTCACCTCGGCGATACGCGACGCGCTGATCGCGCAGAACATCACCGGCGCCGACGGCGCGTTGATCGACCACGTCGAACTTTTCGGACCGCCTGCGCAGCCGGGCAACGACAGCCGCAGCTTCGTGCTGTGTCCGGGCAACGCCTACGACCGCTCGCCGTGCGGCACGGGCACGAGCGCGAAAGTCGCGTGTCTGGCGGCGGACGGCAAGCTCGCCGAAGGCGCGGTGTGGCGCCAGGAAAGCATCATCGGCAGCGTGTTCGAGGCGAGCTGGCGCGCGGGCGATGCCAGCGATACGGTCATCCCGACGATTACCGGTCACGCGCACATCATGGCCGAGGGCAAGCTGTGCTTCGATGATCGCGATCCGTTCGCGTGGGGCATCCGGACGCAATGACGGCGGATGCGTTGATCGTCGGCGCGGGCATTGTCGGCGCTGCGTGCGCGGCGGAGCTGGCGGCGCGCGGCATGCGCGTCGACGTGATCGACGCGGGCGGCATCGGTGGCGGCGCGACGGCTGCCGGCATGGGTCACATTGTCGTGATGAACGACACGCCGGCGGAATTCGCGCTGAGCCGGTATTCGCGCGACCTGTGGCTCGACCTCGCGCCGCGGCTTCGCACGCGCGACACGTTCGCGCGCTGCGGCACGCTATGGGTCGCCGCCGACGATGAGGAACTGGCCGCCGCCCGCGCGATGCACGACGCGTTCGCGGCGCAGGGCGTCGCGGCGCAAATGCTGGACGCGCAGGCGCTGCATGCATGCGAACCGGCGCTCGCGCCATCGATGACAGGCGGCTTGCGCATTGAACACGACAGCGTTGTGTACGCGCCGACCGTTGCGGAATGGTTGCTCACGCAATCGCCGTCCGCGGCGAACATCAACGTGCGGCTCAGCACCGAAGTGGCAAACGTCGACGCGCGGCATGTGACGTTACGCAGCGGCGAGCGGATCGGCGCGGCGCATGTGATCGTCGCGAACGGGATCGCGGCGCACCGCCTCGTGCCGTCGGTGCCGTTGCAGCCGAAGAAGGGCCATCTCCTGATCACCGATCGATACCCCGGCGTGATCCGGCATCAGCTGCTCGAACTCGGTTACATCAAGAGCGCGCATCACGCGAGCGGCACGTCGGTGGCGTTCAACGCGCAGCCGCGTCCGACGGGGCAACTTCTGATCGGCTCATCGCGCCAGTTCGATTCGATCGATCCGGCTGTCGAAATGCCTGTCCTCGGGCAGATGTTGCGGCGCGCGGCGCAATATCTGCCCGCGTTGCCGGCGCTGAACGGCATTCGTGCGTGGACCGGATTTCGCGCGGCGTCGCCGGACGGCTTGCCGCTGATCGGCCCAGCCGGCGACATGGCGCCCGGCGTGTGGCTCGCGCTTGGACACGAAGGTCTTGGCGTGACGACTTCGCTCGCGACCGCGAAGCTCCTGGCCGCGCAAATCACGCAGAGTGCGGCGCCGATTCCGGTTGAGCCGTATTTGCCCGCCCGCTTCAGCGAGGAAAAGCATCATGCGTGAAGCCAACGCCACGCTGGTTCGGGTCACGGTGAATGGCGACACGATTGCGATTGCCGAAGGCGCGACAGTCGCGGCCGCGCTCGCGATTGCGGGCGCGCGCTGTTCGCGCACCTCGGTAAGCGGCCAGCCGCGTGCGCCGCTTTGTGGAATGGGTGTTTGCCAGGAGTGTCGCGTGACGGTCGATGGCCGCGCGCATGTGCTCGCCTGCCAGACCCTGTGCCGCGAAGGCCAGATCATCGAAACGACGGGGCCGCGATGACAGCGCACTACGACGTCGTGGTCGTGGGCGCCGGTCCGGCGGGACTGGACGCGGCGCGCACGGCCGCGCGGCAGGGTGCACGCGTCGCCGTGCTCGACGACAATCCGCGCCCCGGTGGCCAGGTCTGGCGGCAGGGCCCGGCGCATGCGCCAGGCGCATTGCTGGGAGATGTACTTGCCGCGCTGAAAGGTCATGCCAACGTCAGCCTCTGGCCTTCGACGCGTGTCGTCGCGCCGTTACCTGAACGTGGACTATTGATCGAATCGGGCGTGGAAGACGGCGTCACGTTGCATTACGACCAGTTGATCCTCGCGACCGGCGCGCGCGAGCGCTTCCTGCCGTTCGCGGGCTGGACGCTCCCCGGCGTGACCGGCGCGGGCGCGTTGCAGGCGTTGATCAAGGGCGGCACGCCCGTGCGCGGCGAACGGGTCGTGATCGCGGGCAGCGGGCCGCTCCTGATCGCGGCGCTTGCCAGCGCGCGCGAAGCGGGCGCGCATGTCGTCGCGGTGATCGAGCAGGCGTCGGCCGCCGCGGTCGCGCGGTTTGGCGTGGCGCTTGTGCGAACACCGTCGAAACTGCTGCAGGCCGCGCAACTCACGCGCGGCTTCGCGGGGTTGCGCTACTGGACGAACAGCGTGGTGAAGGAAGCGCAAGGTCACGGCCGCGTCGAGGCCGTCGTGATCCGGCGGGGATCGAAGGAAGAGACGCTGGGGTGCGAGCGCATCGCGTGCGGTTACGGTCTCGTGCCAAACGTGACGCTCGCACAGTCGCTCGGCTGCGTGCTCGATGCAACGGGCGCGATTGCCGTCGACGACGCGCAACGCACTTCGGTCGATGGGGTGCTGGCAGCGGGCGAATGCACGGGAATCGGCGGTATGGAACTGGCGCGTATCGAAGGGCGGATCGCGGGCTTCACCTCTGCAGGGGTCGCCACGCAGGAGGCTGTTTCGTTGCTCGCACAACGTGATCGCTGGCGACGCTTCGCCCGGTGCGTCGAAGACGCCTTCACGCTAACCGACCGGGCGCGCGTCCCGCCGTCCGGCGATACGCTGCTGTGCCGCTGCGAAGACGTCACGGTGGGCGAAGTCCGCGCGCACGCCAGCTGGCGCGACGCGAAGCTGCATACGCGCTGCGGCATGGGCGCGTGTCAGGGGCGCATCTGCGGCGCGGCCGCGCAGACCTTCTTCGGCTGGGATGCCGCCCAGTCCCAGCCTCGTCCGCCGTTCAGTCCCGCGCGGATCGCGACGCTGATCGCCGCCAGCGATGATAGACACGACAGCGAATCCGCCCGCTAAAGTTGAAACGCCGCTGCGCCGAAGCGTCGATCCGCTGCTTTCACCGATTTTTTCCATGCACCGTGCGGCCCTATAATCGAGCCGACTCGACCTGCCGCACCGTTATCGACCTCACGGGACCCCTACGATGAACACGCTGGCTGCAACGCTCGAGCCGGCCGCCGCGACACTGGCCGGCATGCTTTCGCATTTCACGCTGCTGGAGCCGGTATTCGACGCGATGCCGGACGTCGTCTTCTTCATC
Organism: Paraburkholderia gardini; assembly: GCF_907164545.1. Lineage (NCBI taxonomy): Bacteria > Pseudomonadati > Pseudomonadota > Betaproteobacteria > Burkholderiales > Burkholderiaceae > Paraburkholderia > Paraburkholderia gardini. The sequence continues at coordinate 76,975 of NZ_CAJQZB010000019.1, forward strand.
AAGGATACGGAGGCGCGCTACGTCCTCGTGAACCGCACGCTCGCTTCGCGTTGCGGTTTCAAGGAGAAGGCCGCGCTGCTGGGCAGAACCGCCGAAGACGTGTTTCCACGGCGCTTCGGCCGCATCTATACCGAGCAGGACAAGGCGATCATCCACATCGGCAACCAGATGCTCGACCAGCTCGAACTGCATCTGTACCCCGGGCGGCAACCCGGCTGGTGCCTGACGTGCAAGCAGCCGCTGCACGATCCGCAAGGCCACGTCGTGGGTCTCGCGGGCATCTCGCGCGATCTCAGGGCCGACGAGAGTAGTCATCCCGCGTACAGCAAGCTGGCGGCCACCGTGCAGTACATCCAGGACAACTACGTGCAGCCGCTCAACCTCAAGCAACTGGCGGAGATGGCGGACATGTCGGTGGCCCAGCTCGAACGGTATTTTCACAAGGTCTTTCATCTGACGCCGCGTCAGGTGCTGCTGAAAACGCGCCTCGACGCCGCGACCGCGCTGCTCGTCACCACCGACAAGGTCACCGATGTCGCCGCGCTCTGCGGTTACACCGATCACAGCGCGTTCACGCGGCAGTTCAAGGCGACGGTCGGCATCACGCCGACTGAATACCGGATGCTGCTAAACGACAGCGCGCGCGGCTGAAGCAGGGCACATGGCGCGCCTGAAGAAGACACATCATTACTATGTGTACGTCGTCGAACTCGAAGAAACCGTGTGGAATGAAGCGCGCTTTCGCCGCGCGAATCCGGATTACCGTTTCGATAAACCGTGCGTCTATGTCGGGATGACCGGGCTCGACCCGGACTTGCGCTTCGACCGGCACAAGGCCGGCATCCAGTCGAACCGCTACGTGCGCGACTATGGTCTGCGGCTGCTGCCGCATCTGTATGAGGTGTACAACCCGATGCCGTACGACGGCGCGGTTGACATGGAAGTGGAGCTTGGAATCGGACTGCGTGAGGCAGGGTACGCGGTATGGCAGGCCTGATGGTCCTGTCTGCACCTGAAGGCGCCAACGTAGACCCTCAGCGTTTGAAACCGTGCCTGTGGTTTTCTCGCGCGTACAGGCGCTTACGGGCGCTTATTTGACACCCAGGCCTCGCAGAATCGCGTTGCCTTCCGGCGTCAAACGGAAACGCGGCGTACTCGTGTCCGCGGATGCAACCTGCTCGACGAGGCCAGCTTCCTGCAATCCGGGAATTTCGGGCTTGGCCATTGCATCGACCGGCGAGTGCAGCAGGAGCAGCAATGTGGCGAGCTCGTGATGGCTCAGCAGCCGGCGCAATATCGTCGGCCGCTTTGGGCTAGCGGGAGCTACGCCAGGATTCGTGTTTTGTTCGTTCATTGGGCGCACCTTGTCTACGTTGGTGTCCGGCGAATCCTACGGAGCGATTCTTAAACGATTATTAAGGGCCCGCGCTGCATCCGTCGATGTGACCCGGCCCGCATTACCCGCGCTTACACGTAGCCGCCGACCTTGCTACCGGTATCCGTCGCCGCGCATGAGGCGCGGGTATGCGATACGTGGTAGATCAGGGCGCGCAGGTTCTGGTGGCGCTTTCGAGCCACAGGTTGTCCACGTGGCGCTCGCCCGCGTAGAAGCGGTATTGCGTTGCGCCATTGTCGGCGCGCACCTTCACGATGTTCGAATCGCCGAAGTCGAGCATCGAGCCTTGCGGAATCGACGTCGTCTTGAACTGGGCGTTATGTTTCCGGGCCTGTTCGGTCAGGCAATTGACCACGTCGCTCACGGAGCGTTGTGTCGGTTGATCGGCGACCGGATCGCCGGCATCGGGGTTCTGGAACTGCGCGCAGGCAGCGAGAAAAAGAGGGATCGACAGGGTTGCGACAATTTTCTTCATAACTCTCCTGGCCTTTTCAGTCCGCGCGGGCTGTGTTCGTGACGCCAGGATGGCGCCGTCAGGCCGTATTTCAGCGTGAACACCGGCAGGCGCGAGGGTGCGGATTAACCGTCATTATATCGGGCCCGGCCTGGGCAGCCTCCGGGCGGCCAGGCCGCGGCCGTCCGGACGCCGTGCTCAAAGGGCTTAAACGGTTTCTCAGGCAGGGCCAGAAGGGCGGGCCGGCTTCTTCTTCTGCTGCGCCTGCGCGGCGAGCCTGACGGCCGCATTTGCCGCGCCGTAGCCGTCGTAGCCGCCGCGCCGCTCGACGATTTCGAGGAAGAACCGGTGGTCGAACTGTTCCGTATACGCGTGAAAGAATTCGCCGCCGCGCTCGTCGCGGTCATACAGGATGTTGTGCGTCCGTAACGCTTCGAGCAGATCGTCGGCGAGGCCGTAACGCGCGGCAAGGTCGTCGTAATAGTTGCGCGGGATGCGCAGCAGCGGCAGGCCGTTCGCGATGAACCCGGGGAGGGTGCTGAAGATGTCGGCGGTGCCGAACGCGACGTGGTTCAGGCCCGACCCGCGATACATCGACAGCGATTCTGAGACCGCCGTATGCCGGTCCATCGAAGCATTGAGCGCGATGCGCACCGAGCCGTCCCGACTGCGCACCGCGCGGCTGCGCACGAGACCATACGGATCGGGAACGAGCCAGTCGGCTTCCGCCTGAAAGCCGAACGCGGTCTTGAAGAACAGCACCCACGCGTTCAGCGAATCGGCCGGCAGCGACAGGCACACGTGATCGATTCCAGTCAGCGCCCCTGCGTCGCCGGGGCCGTTCACGTCGGTGAGCACGAAATCGGCTTCGAAAAGCGTCGGCTCGTCGGGGGCTTCGTCGACGAAATAGTTGAGACTGCCATCCGGTCCCTGCACCGCCGGCAACACGCGTTCGTTCGGCCCGACGCGGCCGGAGAACGGCGCGTACCGGAAGCCGGCGGCGCGCTGGAACGCGAGCTTTGCATCGTCGACGCGAAACGCCGACGCGCACAGCGAAAGCCCGTGCTGGTTGAAAAACGCACTCGCGAACGAATCGGCCTCGGCGTTCAGCACGATCGACGCGGCGCCGTGCTGGTACAGCGCGACGTCCTTCGAGCGATGCTGGCCGGTGCGCCGGAAACGCAGCCGCGTCAGCCAGTCGATGAGCTGATTGCGTGCGGTGTCGTCGACGGCGAATTCGAGGAACTGGAAGCCGACGTGAACGGGCGCCGGCGGTGATTCGTACAGATGTCCGGTCTCTTCGACCGGCTTGCCTTCGCGCTCCAGCACCGCGCGCGTTTCTTCTTCGAGGAAGAGCAGCGAGCGGTAGCCGTCGACGGCGGTAATGGCCGTCGGGGCCGCGCGAAAGCCGTCGTTGAAGATTTCGAGCGACAGTGGGCCGTCGTAGCCGGTCTCGATCACGCGCGCCGTGAAGGCGGCCAGATCGAAATCGCCCTGACCCGGAAAGCAGCGGTAGTGACGGCTCCATTCGAGCACGTCCATGGCGAGCTTCGGCGCGTCCGCGATCTGCACGAACGCGATGCGCTCGCCCGGAATGGCCGCGATTTCGCCGACCGGATCGTCGATCGACAGCGTGTGGAAGCTGTCGAGCACGAGCCCGAGATTCGGATGATCGACTGCGTCGACGAGCCGCCATGCGTGGCGGTACGAATTCACGTGTCGTCCCCATGCGAGCGCCTCGTAACCCGCGATCACGCCGGCTTCCTGCGCCGCGCGCGCAAGCGCGCCGAGCTGGTCGACGATCAGGGCGTCGTCGCCGATCGTCTCCGGCGACACATTGCTGCAGACGAGAATCCGGTCCGTACCCAGTTCGTGCATCAGATCGAACTTGCGTTTCACCCGGTCGAGATTGCGCGCGAGACGCTCGGCGCTCACCCCTTCGAAATCGCGAAACGGCTGGAACAGGACGATTTCCAGACCCAGATCGCTTGCGATGCGCCGCACGTCGGCAGGCGAGCCGTCGAAATACAGCAGATCGTTTTCGAAGATCTCGATGCCGTCGAAACCGGCCGCCTGGATGGCCGTCAGTTTCTCGACAAGCGTCCCGCTGATGGACACGGTGGCGATCGAACGCTTCATGTGCGACTCCTGCCTGACTGAGGTGAAAAATGGAACGGGCGAATGACACGGCGGCACGGCCGGCAAATCGCAGTGTCATGACACCGGGGTGTACCCGTCAACTACATACCTGGGGAATACAACGACGCACACCGGCCGGATAACTTGCGCTACACTATAAACAAACTAACTAGATCGTACAAATTCGTAAAAACCCGCGCGCACGCCAGCGACCGCTACAGGCGGGCTGCAGGCACGCAACACAGGGCCACCGGGCCCGGACGAGGGCAGAGGAGTGGAAATGAACGTGCAGACATCGCATCTCGTGGGCCTGATCGGTTCAGGCATTGACGGTTCGCTGAGCCCGGCCATGCATGAGCGGGAGGCGAGTCAGCTTGGCCTGAACTACGTCTATCGCCGGATCGATCTGGCGGCGTTGAAGCTCGACGTGTCCGCGTTGCCGGACCTCCTCACTGCCGCTGAGCGGATGGGTTACAACGGGCTGAATATTACGTATCCGTGCAAGCAGCACGTCATTGCGCTGCTCGACGAACTGTCCGACGACGCGCGCGCGCTCGGCGCAGTGAACACCGTGCTGCTGAAGGACGGCCGGCGCATCGGGCATAACACCGACTGGTCCGGCTTTGCGCGCGCGTTCAAACGTGGTCTGCCGGACGTTTCGCTGGATGACGTGGTGCAACTGGGCGCGGGTGGCGCGGGCGCGGCTGTTGCGCATGCCGCGCTGACAATGGGTGCGCGCGCGTTCACGGTGTTCGATGTCGAACCGGCGCGGGCCACCGCGCTCGCCGCCGATCTGCAAACGCGCTTTCCCAAGGCCCGTGTGAACGCGGGCGGCTCGCTGCCGGACGTCATGGCGGGCGCGACTGGCCTGATTCACGCAACGCCGGTCGGCATGGCGAAGCTACCTGGCATGCCGTTGCCCGCGGAGTTGTTGCGCGCGGGCATGTGGGTCGCCGACGTCGTCTATTTTCCGATCCGCACGGCGCTTCTGCAGGCCGCCGAGGCCGCCGGATGCCGCACGCTGAGCGGCGGCGGCATGGCGGTTTATCAGGCCGTCGATGCGTTCCGGCTCTTTACCGGGCTCGAACCCGACGCCGGGCGCATGTTCACGCACTTTGAGTCGTTGCTGAAATGACCGGCGTCATGCCGGCAACGCGTGGTTGTAGCGTGCGATTTCCTCGTAAAACGCGTTCAGTTCGTCGATCGTGACTTCGTGCAGTGGCATGACGATATTGAAGTGGTCCTTGCCCATCAGGGTAGGGTGTACGTACCAGACGCCCTTTTTCGGTTCGAACGGCATGCCCGGTTCGACGAACGCATGCGCGTGACCGAGCGGAAACTGCGCTGAAGGCACGCTCACGAGGCCGTCGTTGGGGCGCCAGGCCGCGTAGCCGCCACCGAGATCTTTCCTGTTCATGCCCACGGCCGTGCCCGTGGGTTTCAGCAGTGGATTCATGTTGGGTGTCGGCACGCGAATGCCTTGCGGGCCAGGAAACGTGCCGTCGATCGCGTACGACGCGTAGTACACGTTCTCCGACGTCAGCGCCCACGTGTTCTGGAAATGCGCGGCGACGGTGGACAGGTCGTAGATGCACCCGTCATTGGTTTTCCAGATATGGCTTTCGAACACGCGCCGGATGTATTCCTCGTGGCCCTCTCCTTCCTCGCGCTGAAGCCCCCAATGCTGCAGGTTGAAGTCGTAGAGCGGTTCCTTGCCGGCCACGCCCGCGAGCGCCGCCACGCTGTAGAAAATATCCCTGAGAAACGTCGGAAAGTTGAGGTAATCATCCGCCGTGAGCGCGCCGTTCTGCACGCCTGCCACTGACGTGAAGCTATGCACCCACTGCTTGCCGCCCTTGAACAGATCCGAGGTAGGCGCTTCACGTGGGCCCGGATCGAATGCCATCTCGTCGGGGTCGCCGTGTTCCAGCAGCTGGATCAGTGTGCGTCCGGTCGGGCCGCCCATGCTGTGGCCGATCATATGCACCTTGTGCGCTTCACTCCACTGGGGAAGCACGCCAGGGTAGCTGCGCCCGTAGCGCTGATGGCCGTAACGCGCCGAGTGAACCGCGCCGTAATCGACGACCCCGCCCTTGATGAAGCAATACAGCTCGCAGGCGCGGTCCCAGTTGCTCGACAGCGGTCCCATCGATGCCGTGAACGTTGTGTAGCCCTTGCTGTTCAGATACTCCTGGATATCGCCTTTGGCGCCGCCCCAGTAACGGAAAAGCTGTCCGAAGATTTCGTCGCGACCCCAGCCGGCCATGCCGTGAACGAGCACGGTTGGATAAGGATTGTGCGCAGGCGGTTTTTTGTGCGCGTGAGATGCTGCGTGGGAAGCGGGTTGTGCGGGCGAAGTGGCGGCATGACGGGTACTCGGCATCTTCTGGTTCTCGTCGTAGTGGGTTTGGAAGGACTGCGGTGACGGGTACAGCGCTCAACACTGTCCCGCGCGCACCGAAGTGCAGTCAAAGCCGATACGACGAGTCTTTGATAATGATCAGGATAACAAAATATTTGACAAATATTTTCGTAATAGTGTGAACTGTTGAGTAACGAATTGCTTCGGGGGAGGCCAGACGCAAGAAAGGCAGAACGTCCATCGCCCGCGCCGCGCGCTGCCCGACCAGTCAGTCCTCGCGCTTGACGAAGCGCAGTACCGCGTCGACCACCATCGCGCGATGGCGTGCCCGCAGACGCGGGTGCGAGGGATCGCGCCCAAACGCGGCGCCGAACGTATGACGGTTCGCGACGCGATGAAAGCACAGCGAACTGATCATCAGATACAGATCGAACGCGTCGATGTCGTCACGGAACTGGCCGGCGGCCACGCCGCGCGCAAGGAGGTCTTCGATCGTTCGCAGCACGCTCGCATTGCGCTGTTTGAACGTTTTCAACTGCTCGATGTATTTCGCGTCGTGAATGTTCTCGATGTTGATAAGGCGAACGAAGTCACGATTCCTGTCGTGATAGTCGAACGTGAATTCAACGAGCGTATGCAGGCCGCCGCGCGGGTCCAGTTCGCCGATGTTCAGATCCTGCTCGTGCGTGCGGATATCGCCATACACCTTGTCGAGCACAGCCTCGTACAGCCCTTCCTTGCTGCCGAAGTAGTAGTACAGCATGCGCTTCGTGGTGTTCGTGCGTTCGGCGATCGCGTCGACCCGTGCGCCGCTGAGACCCATCGCGGAGAATTCCTCTGTCGCGACTTCGAGGATGTTCCGTCTGGTTTCTTCGGGATCGTACTTGCGCCGGGCTTCAGACGGGATGCCGGTATTGTCGGGCCCGGCTGCCTTGATTCCCTTTTTCATTGTGCATTTCAGCGGCGATGACGGCGCATTCTAGCACGCCGAAAAGCCCCATCCGACGTGGGTTTGCGGCATGTCGAAGCCGGTCTTTCGTGCTTTGCGAGGACGTGCTGCTAGCGTGCCGGCCGGTGGCGTGCAGCGAGTGCGTCGCGCGTTTGCATCGTCGTGTACGTGAGTTGTGCAGCGGCCAGACCGAGTGCGCCGAATGTGCGTGTCAGGCCGAAATGGCTGAACGCTTCGGGAACCGGACGCTCGCCCGAAATCGCCGCCGCGAGCAGTTCGCCTGAAACGGTGGTGGGCGCCATGCCATGTCCGCCGAAGCCGACTGCGTACCAGACGCCGTCGGTGCTCTGGCCGATCTGCGGCATCTTGTGCCGCGCGTAGCTCATCAAACCGCCCCACGCGTAATCGATGCGCACGTCGTGCAGTTGCGGATACACCTTCAGCAGATCGCGACGCAGCAGACGGGCGATAGCCTCCGGCTGGCGATCGCGTATCGAGATGCGCCCGCCCCACAGAATCCGCGTGTCGGGCAGTGGACGGTAATAGTCGAAAGCGAAGCGCGTGTCGTATACCGCTGACTCACAGTCGAGCGCGTTTTTCAGACGCGCGCCGAGCGCCTCGGTTGCCATCACGTAGGTCGCCACCGGCAACACCGCGCGCTCGACCCGGCGGTACACGTTGCGTGCGTAGCCGCCGCCCGCCATCACGACATGCTGCGTGTCGATCGCGCCTTCGGCGGTGGTGACGAGAAAGCCGTTGCCCTGACGCTCGAGGCTCACGACCGGCGAGTGTTCGTAAAGATCCGCCCCGGCTGAAACCGCGGCGCGCGCAACACCGAGCACGTATTTCAGCGGATGAAAGTGGAACGCGTTGTGTTCGAGCAGGCCGCCGTGATAGCGCCGCGATTTCAGTTTTTCAGCGAGTTGCGCTCTGGTGAGGGGTGTCCAGTCGACGCCGAACGAATCTTTCATCAGACGTCGCTGTGTTTCGAGTCGCGCGGGTTCGTCGAACCAGTTCGCGAGAATCACTCCGGCGTGCGTCGTGTCGCAGTCGATGTGATAGCGCTGGATGCGCGCGCGCATCAGGTCGACGGCGTCGGTGGTGAGCGTATAGAGTTCGCGCGCGCGTTGCGGACCGAGTGCCTTCAGCAGGTCCGCGCAATCGAGGCTGTAGCCGCCGAACACGAAACCGCCGTTGCGGCCCGACGCACCGAAGCCCAACTGCTCCGCTTCGAGCACGACGACATCACGAACGCCACGCTCGACAAGCCCAAGCGCCGTCGAAAGTCCCGCCAGCCCGCCGCCGACAATACACACCTGCGCGCTGCGCCGGCCGGTGAGCCGCGCGTGCCCGGGACGCGTGACGCTCGCTTCGTAGAAACTCTGCATAAGGATTCAGGTGTGCGGTGCCGCAGAAGGGCGCTAGACGCTCAACATGGTTTCAGGACACCGGCAACAGCTTGCCGCTGGACACAACGGGCCCGGCTGTCATGGAGAATGGAGTGATGGTATGCGCGGCTATGTTACTCAAGTTTCACGAACCGGCCTACATCGGGTTGACGAGCGGATCGCGCGGTTGCGCTGGCTTCGGGTGCTGAGGTTTGTTCCCGAAGTAAAGGTCAGGCCAATTGTGGGAACTGGTAAATTGGCTTGACCGGATCGTGAGATCGTCGCTACATTGGGCCTGTCAGCGTTTTCGAAACCAGCGGCTTTGCTGGTCATCAAGGCTCCCATGCTTACTGTCGTCTGTGAAAATCCCGGCTCGCTTGTCGCCCAAAATCGTGAGCGGCCGTGTCGCGCAACTGGCGAGGTGTTGCTGCGCGTGAAGCGGGTTGGCGTGTGCGGAACCGATCTGCATATCTTCACGGGCAACCAGCCGTATCTTGCGTATCCGCGCGTGATGGGCCATGAATTCTCGGGGATCGTCGAGGAGGCCGATGAAGCGGACGGGCTGCGCACAGGCGATCCTGTCTACGTGATGCCGTATCTGTCGTGCGGGCGGTGCGTGGCATGCCGGCAGGGCAAGACGAATTGCTGCGTCGATATCGAGGTGCTGGGCGTGCATCGCGACGGCGCGTTCACGGAATACCTGAGCGTGCCCTCGCAGTTCGTACACAAGGCCGAAGGCGTTTCGCTCGACGAAGCCGCCATGCTGGAGTTTCTCGCCATCGGCGCACACGCCGTGCGTCGCGGCGGCGTGAAGACGGGCGAGCGCGTGCTGATCGTGGGCACGGGGCCGATCGGCATGGCGGCGCTGCTGTTCGCACGTCTGCGCGGTGCCACGGTGACCGCGCTCGATACGCGCGCCGAGCGGCTCGATTTCTGCATTCGCGAACTTGGCGCGCATGCGGCGGTGTGCATCGGCGAAAACGACAAAGCCGAACTGTCGAGGCTGACGGACGACGAATTTTTCGATGTCGTGTTCGACGCCACCGGTAACGCGAAAGCGATGGAGCGCGGCTTCGAGTTCATCGCGCACGGCGGGCGCTATGTACTGGTCTCGATTGTGCGCGACACGATTTCGTTTGCGGACCCGGAGTTTCACAAGCGCGAGGCGACCTTGCTCAGCAGCCGCAACGCCACTGACGAAGACTTCGAAACCGTGCTTCGCGCGATGCGCGAAGGCAAGGTGCCGGTCGCCGCGCTCAACACACATCGTTTGCAGCTGTCCGACGTGCCCGCGCGATTTGCCGGTTTGCTCGACGCATCGGCTGGCGTTGTGAAGGCGATTGTCGAGTGTTGATCGCGGTATAGTGATCGTTTCCAGATAGCGATCACTTCTGCGACTCACATGAAAAACACGCTACAGGTGCTGATGTCGAGGCTGCGCATGAAGCAGCTTCAGCTATTGATCGCGCTCGACGAGCATAAATCGCTGCACAAGGCTGCGAGCGCGATGTCGATGACACAGTCGGCCGCGAGCAAGGCGCTGCACGAACTCGAGTCGATGCTCGAAGCACCGCTCTTCGAGCGCGCGAAAAGCGGCCTGATCGTGAACCAGTTCGGTCACTGCGTGATCCGCTACGCACGGCTGGTCGCAACGGACCTCAGCGCGCTGTGCGACGACATGGCCGAGATTCGCTCGGGAAAAGGCGGCCGGCTTGCGGTGGGCACGATCATGGGCGCGATTCCCGATGTCGTCGCGCCCATTCTGGACGAACTGCACGTGAGCCTGCCGAATCTTTCAGTCGAGATTGTCGAGGATACGAGCGCGCGCATGCTGATGCTGCTCGACGACGGCCGGCTCGATCTCGTGATCGGCCGTTCGACCGTGAGCGATGAGCCTTCGCGCTATCACTATCAATCGCTCGGCGATGAACCGCTTTCGGTCGTGGTCGGCTACGCTCATCCACGCGTGGCGAAGGAAATGGATCTGCATGCGCTAGGCGGCTACCGATGGATCACGTATCCGGGCCATATGCCGCTGCATGCGTTGCTTGAGCGCGAACTGGACCTCGCCGGAATCAGCATGCCGACCAATCCGATATCGACGGCATCGACGTTCGTGACGATCACGCTGCTTCAGCAAAGCACCGATCTGGTCGCGCTGCTGCCGACCGACATCGCCGAGCGCTTCGCGCGTCAGAAGATGTTGCGCATCCTGCCCGTCGTGCTGAAATCGCCTTCGCCGACGTTTGGCATCGTCACGCGCAAAGGCGGTGTGCTTTCGTCGCCTGCGCAGCAGTTCATTCAACGCTTGCGCAAGCTGGAACGCGTGCGCTGATCCGGCGTGCGGGGCGGCGCGGTGGAGGCGCGCGGTACCATCACGGGCGCCGACGTGACCCGCATCGGCGGCGTGCCGGTAGTGTCCGGGTTGCCGCGTGACGCGCGCGGCGCGCGGTCGATCAACTCGCGTAGCAGATCGACGGCCATGCGCGCGGCTTCTTCCGTCGGCACGGCGACGGTCGACAATGCAGGGCGCGATTCGCGCGCCAGTTGAATATCTGTGATGCCGACCACGGAAAGATCGTCGGGCACCGAGAGGCCCATGTCGGCCGCTGCATGCATGGCGCCCAGTGCGGGCAGGTCGTTCGTGGCGTAAAGCGCGGTGACTTCAGGATGTGCCTTCAGCAGTTGCCGCGCCGCGTCATAACCGCCGCGTATCGTATCCGCTTCGCAGATGAATTCCGCGACGATCCGCGCGTTGCCGGCCGCGTTGAAGCGTTCGACGAAACCGTCGCGCCGTGCGCCATGAATGCCGAACGGCGACTGGTCATCATGGCTGCTCTTGCTGCCGACGAGCGCGCCCACGCGCGTGTGTCCGAGGTCGAGCAGGTGTTGCGCCGCGAGCGCGCCCGCAAGCCGGAAATCGACCGCCACGCACGGCAGCCCGGGTGGATCGTCCGGACGCTCCCACATGCACAGCACGACCGGTGTGCCGCGTTCGGCCGTGGCGCGCAGGTCGTCGAAAACAAGCTCCGCGTTCGTCACCAGCACGCCTTCCGAAAGCGTGCCGGCGATCTGTTCAAGGTAGGCGCGGCCTGTCTCCTGATCGTCGTTCGTGTTGCAGACGATCAGAAAATGGCCGCTGGTGCGCGCGGCGCGTTCGGCTGCAAGGGTAAATTCCGGGTAGAACGGATTGGCGATGCTCGATACCATCAGCGCAAACGTCGGAGCACGGCCTTCGGCCAGCGCGCGCGCCGCGAGGTGAGGCCGATAGCCGAGTTCCTTGACCGCATGCAGCACACGTTCGCATGTGGCCGCGCCGACCCGTCCGCGATTGCGCAATACGTTGGATACCGTCGCGGGCGTGACGCCCGCGTGCGCGGCGACTTCGTTCAGTGTGGTCATTAACGTTGACGCCCTGGCATGTGGGATGGCATCCTGACATTTGCAACAACGGCAGCGGTCGCGATAAAGTCGTTGAAACAGAACATACCGGAGACGGCGCAAGATCAGGCGATTGAGTTCCAATCGTCTTTTTCTCTGCCACTTGATTAAGCGCTTAATCTCCTGTTGTGACGCATTAGAACATGGAGGCAAGGCAATGGCCAGCATCTCGTTGAAAGCAGTGCACAAAGCGTACGGCGAACATCCGCCGGTGATTCGCGGCGTGGACCTGGAGATTGGCGAAAACGAATTCTGCGTGTTCCTCGGGCCGTCGGGCTGTGGCAAGTCGACGTTGCTGCGGATGATCGCGGGTCTGGAGGACGTCACCGATGGAGATCTGTACATCGGCGGCCGGATCATGAATGACGTGCCTGCCGCCGAGCGCGGCGTCGCGATGGTGTTCCAGAGCTATGCGCTTTTTCCGCACATGACCGTGTTCGAGAACATGGCGTTCGGCCTGAAGCTCGCGAAAAAACCGAAAGACGAAATCGACCGCAGGGTGAAGGAAGCCGCGCGCGTGCTGCAACTCGAAGCGCTGCTCGACCGCAAGCCGCGTGCGCTCTCCGGTGGCCAGCGTCAGCGCGTTGCGATTGGCCGCGCCATCGTGCGCGAACCCGGCGTGTTTCTCTTCGACGAGCCGCTGTCGAATCTCGACGCCACGCTGCGCGGCCAGACGCGCATCGAAATCGCACGCCTGCACAAGCAGTTCGCGAAGGCGAGCGTGGTGTACGTGACGCACGACCAGATCGAGGCAATGACGCTCGCGGACCGCATCGTTCTGCTGCATGCCGGCAAGGACACGGAGCGCTACGGCAGCATTGCTCAGGTAGGCACGCCGCTCGAGTTGTATCACCGGCCAAAGAGCCGCTTTGTAGCGGGCTTTATCGGTTCGCCGCGCATGAACTTTCTGCCGGCGACCGTCGCGTCGATCAATGCGCAATCGGTGCGGATCACGCTTGCGCACACGAGCGAATCGATCGATGTGCCGGTCGTGGCGGATACGCTGACAGTCGGGCAGGCAGTCACGCTCGGCATTCGTCCCGAGCATCTCGAAGTGAACACGGTTGCGGGTGCGACGAGTGACACGCGGGCGAGCGTCCCTTTGCAAACCATTCAACGCAGTGTCACGCTGATCGAACAACTTGGCGAGCACAGCTATCTGCATCTCGATCAACCCGGCGGCGACGTGCTGATCGCCAAGGCGCCGGGCGATATCGAGGCGCGCACGGGCGAGCGTCTGATGTTCAACGTGCCCGCCGCGTCGTGTCATCTCTTCACCGGGGACGGTTTCGCACTGCCGCATCGTGCGCCCGCCTCGAATCATCCCGTCACTCAGGTCGCGTAGGAGCGCTGCATGCGTTTAGGAGTCTGCTATTACCCGGAACACTGGTCGTCCGATATGTGGAGCGACGACGCCGCGCGCATGAAAGCGCTTGGCATCGAGCGCGTGCGCATCGGCGAATTCGCGTGGAGCCGTATCGAGCCGGAACCCGGCGTGTATCAGTGGGCCTGGCTCGATCAGGCGATCGACGTGCTCGGCTCGGCCGGTCTGAAGGTCGTCATGTGCACGCCGACCGCCACGCCGCCGAAGTGGCTCGTCGACCAGCATCCCGACATCCTCGCCGTGGGCGCGGACGGCCGTGCGCGTGCGTTCGGTTCGCGACGTCACTACGATTTCTCGTCGCCGTCGTACTTCGAGGCGTCGCGACGCATCTGCGAAGCGGTGGCGCGCCGTTACGGTTCGCATCCGGCGGTCGCGTTCTGGCAGACCGATAACGAATACGGTTGCCATCACACTGTGGTCAGCTATTCGCTGGCGGCGGCGAAGCGTTTTCGCGGCTGGCTCGCAAAGCGTTACGGCACGATCGATGCGCTGAACAAAGCATGGGGCACGGTGTTCTGGAGCATGGAATATCGCAGCTTCGATGAAATCGATCCGCCGGTTGCAACGGTGACCGAGGCGCATCCGTCGCACCGTCTCGACTATCGCCGTTTCGCCTCGGACGAAGTGGTGCGGTTCAACCGCATGCAGACGGACATCCTGCGCGAGCATTCGCCGGGGCGCCCGATCGCGCACAACTTCATGCAGCTCTTCACGGAGTTCGACCACTACAAGGTCGCAGCCGATCTCGACATCGCGGCGTGGGACAGCTATCCGCTCGGCGCGCTCGAAGAGCAATGGTTCGCGCCGGATATCAAGGCGCGTTACCTGCGGACCGGTCACCCGGATTTTGCGTCGTTCAATCACGACGTGTATCGCGGCATGTCGAAGCAGCCGTTCTGGGTGATGGAGCAGCAGCCGGGCCCGGTGAACTGGGCGGAGTGGAATCCCGCGCCGTTACCGGGCATGGTGCGCCTGTGGAGCTGGGAAGCGTTCGCGCACGGTGCAGGCTGCGTGTCGTATTTCCGCTGGCGTCAGGCGCCGTTCGCGCAGGAGCAGATGCACGCCGGGCTCAACACGCCCGACAACCGGCTCGATCTCGGTGGCGCGGAGGCAGCACGCGTTGCGGAGGAAATTCGCGCAGTCGTGTCCGCCGATGGCGAACCGAAGGTGCGCGCGAAGGTCGCGCTCGTCTACGACTACGAAGCCAAGTGGCTCTTCGAGATTCATCCGCAGGCCGCCGGTTTCCACTATCCGCGTTTCGCGTTCGAGTATTACTCGGCGCTTCGCTCGCTGGGTCTCGATGTCGACGTGATTCCGGCGGATGCATCGTTTGACGGCTACAGCATGATCGTCGTGCCGCCGTTGCCGGTGGTGGCGAATGACTTCGGCGCCAGGCTCGCGGCAAGTGGCGCGCAGGTTGTGCTCGGACCGCGCACGGGTTCCAAGACGCGCGATCTGCAGATTCCGACTAACCTGCCGCCGGGCGCGCTCGCCGATGTGTTGCCGTTGCGCGTCTGGCGTGTCGATTCGATACGCCCGAACGTCAACGTGCCGGTCACGAGCGATAGTTCGACGCTGCAGGGCGAGTCGCGTCACTGGCGCGATCTGCTCGACGTGCCGGCGAACATGGACGTGCTCGCGCGTTTCGATGACGGTCATCCGGCTCTTGTGCGACATGGCGCGCTGCATTACTGCGCAAGCCTCTTTGACGACACGCTCACGCAACGCATTTTCGCGCAGGTTGCAGCGGCAGCAAGACTTGATGCGGTACCGCTCGCCGACACGATTCGCGTCAGCCAGCGTGGCGCGCTCAAGTACGTTTTCAACTACGGCGATACCGCTTACACGATCGACAACGTCCGTGCGGATGCTTTCGTGATCGGGTCGTCGTCGGTCGAACCGCAGGGCGTGGCGGTTTATCGCGCCGCATAACATTCCATCATCCATCAGGAGACAGGTATGACAAGCACGAGAAGTGCGGTACGTAAGGGGCTGATCGGCATCGCGCTGGCGGCAGCCGGTTTGACAAGCGTCGTCGGCAATATCGCGCAGGCCGGCACGCTCGCGGTCAACATCGCATTCAAGGGCGCAAGCCAGCGCGCGGTCTGGCAATCGGCCATCGACGACTTCAAGAAGGCACATCCGGACGTCGACGTGAAGGTGTCGTTCATCGACGAAGAAGCGTACAAGGTGCAGTTGCCAGGCTGGCTCTCGACGGTCGCCCCCGATGTGGTGAACTGGCATGACGGCGAACGGATGGCGTATTACGCCCGTCGCGGTCTCCTGGAAGATCTCACTAACGACTGGAACAAAAACAACTGGAACAGCATGTACGCATCGACGAAGGAAGCTTCGTCGTATAACGGCAAGCAGTACGCCGCGCCGACCGTGTATTACTCATGGGGTATGTTCTACCGCAAGGACCTGTTCGAGAAGGCCGGCATCGCTGGCGAGCCGAAGACGTGGGATGAATTTCTCGACGCCTGCAAGAAGCTGAAGGCTGCCGGCATCACACCGATTGCCGTGGCCGGGCGCGATGCGTGGACGCTGGCAGGCTGGTTCGACTATCTCGATCTGCGCATCAACGGCAACGCGTTCCACCAGAAGCTGATGGCGGGCGAAGTGCCGTACACCGACCCGCGCGTGAAGAAAGTGTACACGGCGTGGAAGCAACTGCTCGACGACAAGGACTTTATCGACAACTCGCTCTCATACGATCTGGACGCCGTGCAGCCGTTCCTGTTCCAGGGCAAGGCCGCGATGATGCTGATGGGCACGTTCATTACCGGCGGCTTTCCGCCGGACGTGAAGTCGAAGATGGGCTACTTCCAGTTCCCGATCATCGACGCGAAGGTGCCGACCGCCGAGGACGGTCCCGTCGAATCGCTGCATATTCCGTCGAAAGCGAAGAACAAGACGGATGCGCACACGTTCCTCGCCTTCATGGAAACGCCGGATATCAGCTCGAAGCTGGCGCAGGGGTTGGGATCGTTGCCGGCTAACAGCAAGTCGCCGGAACCGGAAGATCCGATTTCCAGGATCGGTTTCCAGATCCTGTCGAATACGAAGGGCGGCATTGCGCAGTTCTACGATCGCGACATGACGAAGGAAATGGCCGACGAAGGCATGAAGGGCATGCAGCAGTTCGTGTCGGATCCGACGAAGCTCGACGAAATCCTCGCGCAGCTCGAACAGACCCGCAAGCGGATCTACAAGAAGTAAGCTGGGCATCGAACGGCGCCGGCAGGCGGGCCGCGGTCCCCCGCAGGCCGGCACCGCGGAATCGAAGACGCCGTAGAGGTAATCCGTCATGAAAACTGTCCCGACCCATCGCGTGGCCGTCGATGTGCCGCAGGCTGCGCCGCCGCGTCGCGCGAAATCGCGCCGGGCATCGCCAAGCGCAAGGCAGCAGCGGCGCGCAGCGTTTCTGTTTCTCGCGCCTGCCTGCATCATGGTGGCGATTTATGTCGTGTGGCCGATCATTTCGTCGCTGTCGCTGAGTTTCTACAACTGGGACGGCATGACGGAGAAGACGTTTGTCGGTCTCGCGAACTACGTCGAACTGTTCCATACGCCGACGTTCTATACGGCGCTCAGGAACAACGTGCTGTGGCTCGTTCTCTTCATGCTGTCGCCGCCGATGGGGCTTGCGATCGCGCTGTATCTGAATCAGGCGGTGCGCGGCATCCGCTTCGTGAAATCGCTGTTTTTCGCGCCGTTCGTGCTTTCGGGCGTCGTCGTGGGCCTGATTTTCAGCTGGTTTTACGACCCGACGTTCGGCTTGCTGAAAGTGATCGTCGGGCACGGCGTGCCCGTGCTGGGCGATCCGCGCTACGTGACGTTCGGCATTATCTTCGCCGCGCTGTGGCCTCAAACAGCGTACTGCATGATTCTTTATCTCACGGGCCTCACGTCGCTTAACGCCGAGCAGCTCGAAGCCGCGCGGATGGAAGGGGCGAAAGGCTGGGCGATGCTGTGGCACGTCGTGCTGCCGCAGCTGCGGCCCACGACATTCATGGCGATCGTGGTGACCGTGATCGGCGCGCTGCGCAGTTTCGACCTGATCGCGGTGATGAGCGGCGGCGGCCCGTTCGAAAGCTCGACGGTGCTCGCCTATTACATGTATGACCAGGCGATCAAGTATTACCGCCTCGGTTATTCAGCGGCAATCGCGGTGGTGCTGTTCGCGATCGTGCTCGTCTATATCGTCTTCCAGTTGCGCCGCATGGTGCGCGAAGAGCAGTAAAGGAGATCGCCATGTATCCGCTTCCCGTCGAAAAATGGAAACCGGCCAACCGGGTGCTGTACAAGATGTCGCTGCCGCTCGCGCTCATCATCTGGCTGCTGCCGATGATCGCGGTACTCGTCACGTCGGTGCGCTCGACCGACGAACTTTCGCGCGGCAACTACTGGGGCTGGCCCGAACACATCACGCTGATCGCGAACTATCGCGAGGCGTTGACGGCCTCGCCGATGCTGCATTACTTCTGGAACAGCGTGCTGATTACCGTGCCCTCGGTGGTGGGCTCGATCACGCTGGCCGCGATGGCCGGATTCGCGCTTGCCGTGTACCGTTTTCGCGGCA
Organism: Paraburkholderia gardini; assembly: GCF_907164545.1. Lineage (NCBI taxonomy): Bacteria > Pseudomonadati > Pseudomonadota > Betaproteobacteria > Burkholderiales > Burkholderiaceae > Paraburkholderia > Paraburkholderia gardini. The sequence goes on from NZ_CAJQZB010000019.1 coordinate 95,073, forward strand.
ACATGCTGCTGTTCGGCACGTTCGTGGCAGGCAATTTCGTGCCGATCCAGATCCTGATGATTCCGGTGCGCGATCTGTCGTTGCAACTGGGTCTCTTCAATACGGTCAGCGCACTGATCCTCTTTCACATCGCGTTTCAGACCGGATTTTGCGCACTGTTTCTGCGTAACTTCATCAAGCAGTTGCCGTTCGAACTCGTGGAAGCAGCGCGGATCGAAGGGGCCGGCGAGTGGACGGTATTCTTTCGCATCGTGCTGCCGCTGATCCGTCCGGCGCTTGCGGCGCTTGGCATCCTCGTTTTCACGTTCGTCTGGAACGACTATTTCTGGGCACTGTGCCTGACGCAAGGCGACGAGGCTGCACCGATCACCGTCGGCGTCGCCGCGCTCAAGGGGCAGTGGACGACCGCGTGGAATCTCGTGTCGGCCGGCTCGATCCTGGCGGCGCTGCCTTCGGTGGCGATGTTCTTTGCAATGCAACGGCAGTTCGTCGCCGGACTGACGTTTGGCGCGACCAAGGGTTGATACCGGCCTGCTAAAGCCGCGCAAGGAAGCCGGCTAAAGGGCGGCTTCCACCGCCGGCTTGAGAAACAGTTCATGCACCGGCGCGAAATGCGCGTACAGCGGCAGAATGGCGCCGCCCATCGCGCGCGCGTCGGCACCGATCGCGCCTTCCAGCAGTTGTGGGCGCACCATGCCTTCCCACTCGAAACGATCGAGCACGCGCTCGGTGCGGCGGATGATCTCGCGCAGCAGTTGCCGGTCGAGTTCACCATCGATCACTACTGCTTCGAGATCGAGCAACGCCGAAGCATTCGTGAGCGCAGTGGCGATGGCGGGGCACGCGGTATCGAGCCACTGTTCGGTCAAACGCCACAGTTCGGGGCCCAACGCGCGATGATCGTGCGCGGCCGCGGGCGGCGCGCCAGCGTCCGCGAAAATCCGTTCAAGCACGAAGCCCGATGCCGCGTGCAAAAGCTGTCGCGCGGGTTTTGTGCCGCTGCGCGCAAGCGGAATCGAGCCGACCGCACCTGCGTTGCCGTGTGGGCCGCCATGCAGTCGTCCGTCGATCACGAGGCCGCCGCCAATAAACGTGCCGACGAACAGATACAGGAAATTGTGAATGCCGCGCCCCTGGCCCATCACGAGTTCCGCCGCGCACGCAGCGGTCGTGTCCTTGGCGAACTCGACCGGCAATCCGGTCATCGTCTCGATACGCGCACGGATGTCGATCTCGTTCCATGCTTCGAGCGCCTCGGGCGGCGCACCCAGAAAATCGCGCCAGCCGCCGAGCCACAACGGCGCTGCAACCCCTACACCCACGACCTTTTTCGCGCGTGCGCCGAGCACCGCGTTGGTACGCGCGAGTCTCGCTTCGAGCGCGGGAAACAGCATCGCGGGATCGGGGTAGGTGTACTCGAACACATCGCGGCTACAGACGTTGCCCACGAAATCCATCGCCAGCACATCGAGGCTGCGCCGGCCGACCTTGATGCCGATCGTGAACGCGCCGTCCGCGCGCAACGCGATCGGCACCGACGGTTGCCCGATGCGGCCGCGTACGCGCGGCTGCCTCGCGAGCAGGCCGTCGTCGATCAGACGGTCGACGATCATCGATACCGTCTGCATCGACAGACGCGTGAGCCGTCCCACGTCGGCTTTCGGCAACGGACCGTGCAGCCGTATCGCCTGCAGCACGATCCGTTCGTTGAACTGCCGCATGCCGACCTGGTTCGAACCGACCGGGTGCCTGAGTGGCGAATGCGGGGCGTTATCCATCATCACGCGCCGGCGGTAAGAGTCACTATCATGCGATAGCCTTGACGTCAGCTTCCTTTGCTCCTGTCATGATCGCAACGGCTTCCGACATATGAATGTCCGCGCGATTCACGAGTGCGGCGCGTCGTCCAAGCCGCTGGATATGGATGCGGTCCGCGACTTCGAACACGTGCGGCATGTTGTGGCTGATCAGAATGACAGGCAGGCCGCGATCGCGCACGCGCCGGATCAGTTCGAGCACCATGTTGCCCTCCTTGACGCCGAGTGCCGCGGTCGGTTCATCGAGAATCACGACGTGTCGCGCAAACGCCGCGCTGCGCGCCACGGCTACGCCCTGACGCTGCCCACCGGACAATGTTTCAACGGCCTGACGCATCGAACGAATGCCGATCTGCAATCCTTTCATATGAGCGGTCGCTTCTTCCAGCATGCGGCGCTTGTCGATCATCTTGAGGATCGACCCACGCCAGCCGGGTTTGACGAGTTCGCGTGCGAGGAAAAGATTTTCGGCAATGCTCATCGCCGGGGCGACGGCCAGGTCCTGGTAGACCGTTTCGATGCCGTGCGCACGTGCGTCGAGCGGGCTGCGAAATTTGACAGGCGCACCATCGAGGAACAATTCGCCTTCGTCGGGCACGGTAGCGCCGGAAAGCGCCTTGATCAGCGATGACTTTCCGGCGCCGTTATCGCCGATGACAGCGAGAATCTCGCCGGGCAGCACTTCGAAATCGCAACCGTCGAGCGCGGTCACCGAGCCGTAGCGCTTGATCAGTCCGCGCGCCTCCAGAACCGGTGTGACGGAAGCAGCAGTTTGGGGTGTCGACATGGCAGGCTCCTGATCGCGTTAGCGGCGATGTGACAGTTTGTCGGCAGCAACGGCGAGAATGACGAGAATCCCCGTTATCAGCACCTGATACACCGACGAGACGCCGATCAGCGTGAGGCCGTTGCGAAACACGCCGACAATCAGCGCGCCCAGCAGCGTTCCGACCACGGACCCGCGCCCCCCGAACAGACTCGTTCCGCCGAGCACGACCGCCGTGATGCTGTCGAGGTTTTCTGTCTGCCCGGCTTGCGGATCGCCCACACCGGTACGCGATACCGAAAGCAGCGCGGCGATGCCGTAAAACACACCTGCGATCGTATACACCGTGATCAGGATGCGTTGCGACTTCAGGCCCATCAGGCGCGCGGCTTCCGCGTTATTGCCGAGCGCATAGAGATGCCGTCCCGGCACCGTATCGCGAAGCACGAACCACGTCGCCAGATACATCAGCAAGGTCAGCACGGTGCCGTAGGTGACTTCTGCTGGTCCGATACGGAACGTGTTACCGAAGAACATGATCGCGTTGGGCAGATTCGTGACGCTCTCCGCGTTCGAATAAAGTTGCGTCAGGGCGAATGCGATGTTCAGCGTGCCGAGTGTCACGATGAAGGCGGGCAGTTTGATACGCGTGATCAACAGGCCGTTGAGCAGGCCGAACAGCGCGCTTGCGCCAATGCCGCAGATAATCGCAAGGACCGGTGGTACGCCGAGCACGACGGCGAATTTGGTCATCACGATCGAGCCGAACGCCATCACCATCCCGCACGACAGGTCGATGCCGCTGGTGAGCACGATCAACGTCTGGCCGATCGCGATGACGGCGACGACCATCGTCTGCTGAAGAATCAGCGAGAGGTTCTGGAACGACAGGAAACGGTTGCTCTGCGAGATGAAGAAAGCGCATGCGAGCAGCAGTGCCAGCAATGGGCCGATTTCAGCGAGAGACGGCAGATGATCGCCGAAACGGCGGGCGCCGGAGGCCGACGGAGTAGACATGATGTGTTCCTCGATGCGATCGCGTGATGGGTGGCACGCGCGACTTCGCCGGGACCCGCGGGCGCGGGTCCCACCAATGCATGAACGTTGCGTTCGCCTGCTACGTGGCGTCAGGGCGTGTTACTTGCCCCAGCAATTCTCAAGACCGAACTTCGAGTCCTTGCTTTCGACGCCAGGCATCGCCTTGTCGGTGATGAGCGTGACGCCGGTGTCGTGATAACCGGTGGCCTTCTTGCCCGTCTTCACATAGTCGACGCCCGCGCTCACGCCAAGCGCGGCCATCTTGAGCGGATACTGCTGGGAGGTCGCGGCGATCGCGCCGTCTTTCACGTTACGCACGCCTTCACAGCCGCCGTCGATCGAGACGATCATCACGCCCTTTTCCTTGCCTGCTGCCTTGAGCGCGCGATATGCGCCAGCCGCGGCCGGTTCGTTGATCGTGTAGACCACGTTGATGTCAGGCGCTTTCTGCAGGCAGTTTTCCATCGCCGTCTGGCCCTTGGCCTGATCCCCGCGCGTGTCCTGGCTGCAGACGATGGAAGGGTCGCCTTCCTTGATGCCCATGCCCTGAATAAAGCCGTTATGGCGAAGAACACCGACCGACACGCCAGGCGCCAGGTCGAGCGTCGCGATCTTCGCGGGCTTGCCGGCAAGCGCAGCTTTGGCGTACTCGCCGATAAGCACACCCGCCTTGAAGTTGTCGGTGGCGAAGAGGGCGTCCGTTGCACTCTGCGGCTCGGTCGGTGTGTCGAGCGCAATCACGAGTGCGCCGGCCGCCCGTGCCTTCCTGATGCTCGGCACAATCGCCTTCGTGTCGCTTGGCGTGATCAGAATCGCCTTGGCACCCGCCGTCAGCATGTTTTCGATCGCGGTCACCTGGCTTGCGTTATCGCCGTCGAACTTGCCCGCGGCCGTAAGCAGTTTCGCCCCGTCTTTCTGCGCCTGGGCTTCGGCGCCCTCGCGCATCTTCACGAAGAAGGGGTTGGTGTCGGTTTTGGTGATCAGCCCGATAACAGGCTGGTCGGCAGCGTGGGCCACGCCTGCGCACCATATGGCGCTGGCAGCGACGCACATCGATACGACACGCTTCACGACGGGATGCTTGCTGGAATTCATGGATCGCTCCTCCGGGTTATTGGCAACGACGTTTCGACTTCAAGGTCGATTCAATGACATGCGGGACGCTGTGCGCGTCTCCTTGCTGGTGATTCGCTGTCTCGCCTTTGCGTAGCCGCACGGAGAGACTAAATCAATTGCCTTTATTTAGTACAGCAGGTGGGTGGTGAAGTGTCAATGAAGATTGTCGTGAGCGTGCGCACAAGACTGGCGTACGTACAGGTGGTGCTGTGCATAAGCAGCAAGGCCTGAAGTGACTTGTGCGATGCAATATTAAAAGAGGCTGACGCGGGTAAATCCCTGGGTGGAATGCAGCCGGGGAGACGGCCAGGTTGCAGGCGGTGCGCGTCGCGTCATCGGCTGTGTACTGCCCGAACCGTTCGCACTGCAAGGGGTTCCGGTCGCAAGCTGGGCAACGACTTACCAGGGTGGAAAACCTATGATTTGCGACCGGCTCTCTTTTTTTGATCGTAGATCAAAGCTCCAGTTTCGACCGGGATGAACGGCGCGTGAAAATGGCCGGTCAGAAAGTCGATGAATGCCCGGGCGCGTGCTGTCTGGTTTCGCTGGCTGGGATAGTAGACAAACAGGTCGGCCGACGGCAGTACTGTATCCGGCAAAACCAGTTTGAGCCGCCCACTCTGGACGTATTTCGCCAGATCCCATTCGGAGCGGATCAATATCCCATGCCCGTCGAGCGCCCACCGCAGCACGATATCGCCATCATTGCTTGAGAGCGCGCCCTTAACTTTCAACGCTTCGGTGTGATCCCCCTGCATGTACTTCCACACGCCATAGGCGTCATCGTTTTGTCGATGAATGATGCACCGGTGTCGAACGAGATCTTCTATCCGCTCCGGTGTCCCAGATCGCTCGAGGTATTTCGGGGAGGCGCAAAGAAAACGGCGATTGCTCATGATGCGCCTGGCACTAAGCCGGCTGTCGGGAAGCGTCCCAAAACGGATCGCCATATCGAACCCTTCCTCAACCAGATCGATGGGCCGGTCCGTTACTTCAAACTGGATCTCGACATTAGGAAAGCGCTTCGCGAATTCAGACACTAGCGGTGCGATGGTGGTGCGCCCAAAGCCGAGGGTCGCATTGACGCGTAACAGGCCGTGGGGATCGGACGTGGCCCCGGAGATCTCATCTTCCATCTGCCGGACTTGCCCGACGATCTGCATCGCGTAGCGCAAGTAGGTCTCGCCTTCTGGAGTCAGGCTGACACTCCGCGTCGTCCTGTTAACGAGCCGGGCCCCCAGCTTTTGTTCCATCAGACCGAGGCGTTTTGTCGCCGCCGGTGGCGTGAGATCGAGTGCCCGTGCCGCTCCCGACAAGCTTTTAAGCCTCGCAAGGAGGATGAAAAATTCGAAATCGGAAGCTGAGCCGGTTGTCACCTCAGTTGTTCACCTAAAGTAAAAAATGAAATGAATTCAGGTGAATTTTAATCCTTTGCTTCGCGGATAAGCTAGTTTCCATTGCAACTCGACGCATGCAATACGTGCAAAAAATTCAGGAGACACCGCTGTGAGAATCGTTGAAATCCGCGAAAAAACCGTTCCAATCAGTTCCCCGATCCGGAATGCTTACATTGACTTCAGCAAGATGACGCTGAGCCTCGTCGCCGTGGTGACGGATGTCATCCGGGATGGAAAGCCGGTTGTGGGTTATGGCTTCAACTCTAACGGCCGCTACGGCCAGGGCAAGCTGATGCGTGAGCGTTTTATTCCGCGCATCCTCGAAGCCGACCCCACCACGCTCGTCAACGATGCCGGCGACAACCTCGATCCGCACAAAATCTGGGCGACCATGTTCACGAACGAGAAGCCAGGCGGCCACGGCGAGCGTTCGGTAGCGATCGGTACGATCGACATGGCGATCTGGGATGCGGTGGCAAAGATCGAAGGCAAGCCGCTGTTCCAGCTGCTCGCGGATCGCTATGGCAATGGTCAGCCCGACCGCAGGATTTTCGTGTACGCGGCGGGCGGCTACTACTACCCCGGCCAGGATCACGGCAAGCTCAAGGACGAGATGCGCAGCTATATCGACCGCGGCTACACGGTCGTGAAGAAGAAGATCGGCGGTGCTTCGCTCGACGAAGATCTGCGCCGTATCGACTCGATCCTGAGCGTGCTCGGCGACGGGCAAAAACTTGCTGTCGATGCCAACGGTCGCTTCGATCTCGACACGGCGATCCAGTACGCGAAGGCACTCTCGCAATACGACCTGTTCTGGTACGAAGAGCCGGGCGATCCACTCGACTTCGAACTGCAGGCGACGCTGCGCAACTACTACGACAAGCCGATGGCGACCGGCGAGGACCTGTTCTCGATGCAGGATGCCCGCAACCTGATTCGCTATGGCGGCATGCGTCCGGATCGCGACTGGCTGCAATTCGACTGTGCACTGAGCTATGGCCTCGTTGAGTATCTGCGCACGCTCGACATGCTGCATCAGCACGGCTGGTCGCCGAGCCGCTGCATTCCGCACGGCGGACACCAGATGTCGTTGAACATCGCGGCCGGCCTTGGCCTGGGCGGCAACGAATCCTATCCGGATCTGTTCCAGCCTTATGGCGGCTTCCCCGACGGTGTGAAGGTGGAAAACGGCTTCATCACCATGCCCGATCTTCCCGGCATCGGCTTCGAAGGAAAGGCCGATCTTTTCGCCGAGATGCAAAAGCTGTCCGCATAAGCCGTCGACCGGCAAAACCGCCGACAAAAAGCGTCGGCGTAGCGTTCATAAAACAGACAAAAGGAACGCAGGCGAAATCGGTCCGTGCTCACCGCAGCGGTAGATCACGTTGCGGTTGCCCGACCTGATTTTCATAAAAAGATGCCACGCATAGGAGACAGTCATGCGGGTTTCAAAGATCAGAAAATCTCTTTCCAGACTCTATGTACAGGTTCTGATTGGTATTGTTGCCGGCATTCTCGTCGGCCATTTCTACCCTGACATCGGTTCTCAACTTAAGCCACTCGGCGACCTGTTCATCAAACTGATCCGGATGCTGCTTGCCCCGATCATTTTCGCATCCGTTGTCGTCGGTATTGCCCGCATGAACGATCTTCATGAGGCCGGTCGCGTTGGCGTCAAGGCGATCGTTTACTTCGAAATTGCATCAACGATTGCGCTCGCCGCCGGCCTTGTCATCGTGAATGTCATCAAGCCAGGCAGTGGCATGAACGTCGATCCCGCACAAATCGACAGTTCGTCCATTTCCAGCTACACCCACGCGGCACAGCAGCACGGCATGCTTGAGTTCTTCATGAGTATCGTTCCGAACAGCATTGTCGGAGCGTTTGCGAATGGAAATATCCTGCCCATCATCTTCTTTTCGGTTCTGCTCGCAATCTCGCTTGCGAAGCTGGGGCCCCGCACTGCGCCTTTCGTCGACATGCTCGACATGTTCCTTCAGGGCATGTTTGGCGTGGTGCGGATCGTGATGTATGTCGCGCCGATCGGTGCCTTTGGCGGCATGGCGTTCACCATCGCGAAGTACGGAATTGGCACGTTGGCGTCGTTCGGCGAATTGATGGTGTGTCTTTACCTGACCTCGATTTTCTTCGTGGTCGTCGTGCTTGGCCTGGTGCTGCGGATGAGCGGACTGTCGCTGTGGAAGTATCTCCGTTACATCAAGGATGAAATCTTCATTACCCTCGGTACGGCTTCGACTGAAGCGGTGCTCCCACAGATGCTGATCAAGATGGAGAAGCTGGGGTGTTCACGGCCCGTAGTCGGGATGGTGTTGCCGACGGGCTATACCTTCAATGCCGATGGTACGGCGATCTACCTGACCATGGCCTCCATGTTCATTGCGCAAGCGATGAATATTCACCTGACGATCTGGGACCAGTTGCTGCTTCTCAGCGTGCTCCTGCTGACATCCAAAGGGTCCGCGGGTGTGGCCGGGGCCGGCTTCGTGGCGCTGGCTGCCACGCTGGCCTCGATGCACAAAATCCCTGTTTCGGGACTGGTGCTGCTGCTCGGCGTTGACCGGTTCCTTAACGAGGCCCGTGCAGTCACGAACCTGATCGGCAACGGCGTGGCAACCATTGTGGTAGCGCGATGGGAGGGCGCGATCGACATGAGCAAGGCCCGCGCAATGCTCGACCGTATCGACACGAGCATTGACGCGCTGGAGTTTGCCGACGAGGCACGTGCAGAGCGGGTGCCTCCGAAAGACGCCATTATCCGGCCTCGTACGCATTGAATCGTCCAGTCAGCCCTGGCGCCGGTTGCAGCCTTCGCAGGGAAGTCAATTCAACGATCGCGCCGGATGGCGACGCCTGCAAACACAACCAGGCCGGGCGAACGTTGCGTTGCCCTGGTTGTGCATTGCCGCAAAACGTAGCCGCCGGCACGGCTTTCGCACAACCCCGAACTCAATGCGGTCTATCATGGTAGAAGCAGCATTCATCAGCGCAGGAGCAAACCATGTCCTCCGATCCGTCCGCTGAGTCGACTGACAAGCCTCTCGACCCCACGCAACCCTCATCCGGGACGACCCGCAAGACCGGCTCACCGGGATCGTCAAATCCCGCGAAAGACGATCTTCCCGACGCCGACGCGGCAGAGCCGGTCCCTCACGAGCATCTTCCAGTCCGGAGCGACGATAACTGATTTAACGTCACGGACGTCGTCCGCATTGATTCACGCGACATGCCCGGAAGATGATTACACGCGCTTTTCCGCCGACGCCGCGATGTCGAGGAACGGTCGCAGGTCAATCGAAGCATGTTCCGGTTCGAACCGGACGGGAGCAGATCATGCAGAACGTGCTGGCAGGTTATGACGGGTCGCCATCCGCGCGACATGCTGTTACTTTTGCGGTCGATCTCGCGAAGCGCTTTGACGCACATCTGCATGTCCTCGTCGTGGCGCGCGCGCCGGATTGGGGCGCGATAGAGCTGGAAAAAAAGGCAATGATCGATTTTGAGTTGCGCCATGCCGGCGAGGTTCTCGACGACATCAAGGCGAAGCTCGCCTCTGATGGCGAACATCCCGAGTTTGATCTCATAGTCGGGCAGCCCGCGAAAGAGATCGTGCTGTACGCGGAGCGTCACGATATCGATCATCTTGTCGTCGGGCATCGCGGTCATACGCCGTTCGATCGCTGGCTGATCGGTTCAGTCGCCCGCCAGGTTCTCGCCTATGCACCGTGTCCCGTCACGATCGTGCGCGACCCGGCGATGGTTAAAAAGAGCCACGCGAAGACCGGGCAACAGTCGACGGACGAAGCACCGTTTGCCTGAACGCAGGCGCCGGGCCGGATCACCTGTCGCCCGGCGCAATTGCTCGACGACAGCGGATAACTGGGCACGCAACTGCAGGCGCCCGGCCCGGTGATTACCGAAAAGGCAGCCGCGCAACGCGGATCGCGCCCGGCTGGGTTCAGAATGGCACCCGCTGACGACATATTTTGAGAACCAGCTGCCGAAACCAGCGATGAACAGGGTCATTCTCTAAACGAGGATGCCACATTTGTGAAACCGTAAAACCATCAGTCGCCACAGGAAGCTCAAAAGAGTAAACGGATGCGGCGTGCTGGGTGTTCATAAAAGATGCAGGCAGGAGCGCCACCAGATCGGACGCTCGAGCCACCGCCAACGCGGCCGGAAAACCTGGCACGATCGCTACGGTCGTTCGTTCCAACCCTTCCAGAGCAATCGCAGCGTCAAGAGAATCGATTATCTGGCGACCGTGCGGAGTGGCGACATGACCAGACGCTGCGTATTGCCCGATCGTCACTTCCTGTGTCATTTCGAGGGGATGCCCCTTTCTGACAACGCCCAGGTAGCGGTCTCGAAACAATGCCTGGACGCGTATTTCAGGTCCCATTTCCTCCAGCACACCAATCTCAAGATCGGCGGAACCGTTTCGCAGATACTCCGGATTCTTCTCCGGTTTGGACGAGAAGTGCAAACGCACAAGCGGCGCAAGTGCAGTCACTTCAGCAATCAGTGGTGCACCGAAGGCTTCCACGAAAGCTTCATTGGCACGAATCTTAAGCGTTCTCCGCAGCGTTGAAAAATCTGGCACCGCCATCGACGGACGGAGCAGGGAACGCGCGTCGTGAACAATATTTTGTGTTCGCTCACGAATCTCATCGGCATACGGCGTCAGCACCATATGGCGCCCGGCCCGGACCAATAATGGATCGCCGGTTACAGCACGAAGGCGGGCAAGCGTGCGACTCATTGCCGAGGCACTTAAATGCAACGACCGGGCAGCGCGCGTCACGTTTTTCTCGGTGAGCAATGCATCGAGCGCGAAAAGAAGATTGAGGTCCGGTTCAGGCATTTCCTGATCGCAGTAAGTGGAGGCGGGATATGGCGTCTGATGCATATATTAGTTGCATTCAGCGCCGCTTCCGCCATCCCTTGCATACCGCTATATTGGCTTGCACGATTTACTTAAGAGGATCGCTCCCGTTACTTTCAGGTTCGGAAGCGGCTTCATCTACCGGGGATGCCCATGCAAAGCACACTTTCGCGGAAAACCGTTCTCCTTGTCGGCGCCTCTCGTGGCCTTGGATTTGCGATGGTTGAGGAGTATCTGAAGCGCGGCTACCAGGTCATCGCCACCGGGCGCGCTGCCTCTACGGAAAAGCTTCAGCATGTTGCAGAAGCCTCCGCTGGCGCGCTCGAAGTCGAAACTGTCGATATCACGATTCCAGAGCAGATCGCAGCTCTGCGCACCCGTCTTGCAGATCGACGTATCGATGTGCTTTTTGTGAACGCAGGGGTCGTGAACGACGATCGCGAAACGATAGCGGACGTCTCGACCGGGGAATTTGTACGGGTGATGGTAACGAACTCGCTGAGTCCGATGAGAGTCATTGAGGCGTTTCAAGACCTTGTCCCGCCGACTGGAACGATCGGTGTGATGTCTTCGGGGCAGGGCAGTATCACCAATGCCACTAACGCGAATTATGAAGTCTACAGAGGGAGCAAGGCCGCACTCAATATGTTTATGCGCACCTTCGCGGCACGCAGCGCCGGGTATCCGCGGAGCCTTCTGATCATGGCGCCTGGATGGGTCCAGACAGACATGGGTGGTCCCGCGGCGCGCCTGACGATCGAGGAAAGCATTCCGAGCCTGGTCAATACGATCGAGGCTTATGAAGGGCGCTCCGGCTTGCATTACCTTGACTATCTCGGGAGGACCGTTCCCTGGTGACGGGCCATATAACGGAAATATTTGTCTGATGGCTTATGGTCCGACGCGCTGCCCGGCGCCGGATCGATGCACCTGCTTCCTACAGCAGCATGCCAATAGCGAGACGATTGAAAGCATTCATCAGCGCGATGGCCAATGTCAGATCCGAGATTTCCGCATCGGAGAAGAGTGCCTTAAGCGGGGCATAGCATTCGTCGGGAGCCCCTTGTCCGGAGACGTGCGTCAACGTTTCTGCCCATGCGAGCGCGGCGCGTTCCCGAGCGTCGAACAGTTCGCTGACACGCCAGCCCGCGAGCTGGTCGAGCTTGCGTTGCGTGACACCGGAATCACGGAGCGTCGACGAATGTTTGCCCAGACAGAATGCGCAACCATTGATCTGCGAGATGCGCAGATAGATCAATTCGACCATTGGCAGACCGAGGCTACTGTCGGAAAGCGCTTTGCTTGTCGCCAGAAGACCTTGATAAGCGGCCGGAGATAGCGTGGTAAACGGAAGGCGAAGTTGGCTCATGATCAGACTCTGAAATCGTGGAAAAAGTGGAACAGAGGTAAAGGAAGAAACTTACACCGACGAAACCAGCGCGCTCGACATTGGCTCGATACCGGCAAAGAGTGGCGTTTGTGATAACTGCTCGTGCGCGCTGGCAAATGCTGCTGCCACCGCTCCTTCGCCTCCGACCAACCCCTGCAGATAAATGAAGTGGCAGTCACTGATGCCGATTGTCCGCAATGCAAGTCTCAGGTAATCGGACAGGCAATCAGGTTGTCGCGCCTGCGGTCCACGGTGAAATCCGCCTGAACTGACGATGATGTAAGTGGGACGATCGGCTAGCAGGCCGACTTTTCCGTCGGGCCCTGGGGAAAAAGAGCGTCCAATCCGGAGCACGTGATCGATCCACAACTTGAGCGTTGCCGGCAGCGTGAAGTTATGCATCGGCGTTGCGATCAGCAGGTGGCTGCTGCGCTCCAGCTCGGCAATCAAGTGTTCCGATTGCCGGAAAGCGGGATCATCGAGCGGAGTGTGTTTTGTGAGCGCCGCCCCGTATGCAGCACTTAGCGGCGGCAGCGGGTTTGCCGCGAGGTCACGTCGATTCACGCTAGCCGCCGGATGCTTTTTGCTAAAGCTTTCGAGCAGCGCGTCGGCAAAACGGTACGCGATAGAAGTGCGTTGATTCGGACTCGCACTTAAAAATAAAAAATCATTCATGCTGTCCCTCCTGCAGTTGCGTCCAACGCCTGGACAAAATGCATGCCGCGCGCCAGCAAGCCTTGACGGAAGTAGAAGCGCTGTGCCAATGCCATATGGAGGCCGGTATCGAGGACGAGATGCTGACATCCCAGGCGAATCGCTTCGTTGCGCACCGCTGCGATCAGGGTTGCACCGAGACCGTGTTGACGTTCACCTGCGTCGATTACCAGATCGTCGACATAGACAAAGCGGCCATATAGCAGGTTTTCCATCGCGCGATAACCGGCCAGCCCCACAATTCGCGCGCCCATATATGCACCGAGCAGCCGATATCCGTGCATGTGCTGACGCGCGAGCTGTTCGCTAAACGCTATCGGGTCGGTCAAATGAGGGCGTAGCTCGCGCATCAGCGCGAAGCCTTCCCGCTGCAGCACAGGGTTGTCCAGTTCCCGAAGTTCCGTGGCCGGTGCCATCGCTATACCTCTTCATTCGTTATCGTCGACGTACTTTAAGCGATCGATGTCATACACTACAGAGCCAAGAAATGTAAATTCGAGTGGGACATGACTCTGCCATTTAGCCCCATCAATGCCGCTACCGACAGTCCGCTGTATCGCCAGATCTATCTGCGCATTCGCCAATCCATTGCGGATGGGGTGTTGCGGCCGGGAGACCGCGTGCCGTCGGTGCGGGGACTGGCATCAGAATTGAATCTGGCACGCGGTACTGTCGAATCGGCTTATCAGCTCTTGATCGACGAGGGCTATCTGATTGCACGCGGGCCAGCGGGTACGGTGGTGTCACCGCAGATCAGGTTGCCTGAGCCGGCCGGGCAGGCCATCGTGGTGCCAGAAACCGTGCCGTCGCTAACGCATACCGGCTTGATGCCGTTGCCGCTGGAGATGGGCCTTCCCGCGCTGGATGTTTTTCCAGGCAAGGTCTGGAACCGCCTGGCAGCGAGTGAGATGCGCCAAAGCGGTCTGTACGATCTGATTTATCCCGATCCCCAGGGTTATCCGCCGCTACGCGCGGCCATTGCCGGGTATTTAGGCGTTTCGCGTGGCGTTGCCTGCTCACCGGATCAGGTTTTTATTTGTGCCGGATATCGCGCCAGTCTGGGTCTGATCTGCCATAGCGTGCTGCGCCATGGAGACACATGCTGGTTTGAAGATCCCGGCTATCTCATCGCGCGGCGCTTCCTGAACCAGGCGGGGATGAAATTGCAGCCGGTTCCAGTCGATCAGGACGGTCTGGATGTCGAGGCCGGTATAAAAATGGCCGCGAATGCACGTTTTGCAGTGGTCACCCCCAGTCACCAAAGTCCGTTGGGCGTGTCGTTATCCCTTCCACGCAGACACGCGTTGCTGGACTGGGCGAGAGCCGGCGACCGCTGGATTATTGAAGACGATTACGACGGTGAATTCCGGTATCGCGGGCGACCCCTGCCCGCTTTAAAAAGTCTTGATACCGCCGGGTCAGGAAGCGTGCTGTACACGGGCACCTTTAGCAAGGTGCTCGCGCCGGGGCTGCGTCTATCGTATCTGGTCGTGCCACAAGAGCAGGTCGTCCGATTCGCCGAAACCGCCGGTCGAATGCAGAATCAGTGTCCGCGTTTGCTACAGGCAACCCTGGCCAGGTTCATCGAAGAGGGCTATTTTGCGAGGCATATCCGCAAAATGCGGAGCATCTACGCGGAGCGTCGCGCGGCGCTCGCGGATGCGCTGTCCGCCGCCTTGGAACCGCGCGTGCAACTTCATCTGCAAGCCGGTGGCATGCATCTTCTTGCGATGCTCGAAAACGGCTCGGATGATGGTGCGATTGCGATGCGTGCGCGAAGCCTTGGACTGTCGATACAGGCGTTGTCGACCTGGTACGCCGAAGCAACATCAAGACGAGGACTGTTGATTGGATTCACCAATATCACGTCTACCCAGGAGGCGAGCGCATTGTCTCGAACCCTCGCTAGTGCTTTCCGGCCAGGAGCGTAGATGAGGCGGCGCGCTGTGATCCCGACACCGAAGATGTGCTATCTCATTCTGAACAGTTCGCGGGAGAGGAACGCATGGACCGCATGACGGCGATGGAAACGTTCGTTACGGTGGTGGACGCGGGTTCCTTTTCCGCCGCCGCTCGCCAGTTGAAGTTGGGCCAGCCGGCGATCTCCAAGTCGATTGCGCAACTGGAAGCGCATCTCGGCGCGCGGCTCCTGCTCCGCTCAACGCGAGGCCTGACGCCGACAGATGCGGGTCAGCGATTCTACGAGCACGCCCGCCGTGCGATCGATGAGGCGGATCAGGCCGAACAGGTGGTACGCGAATCGTCGGACGGGCTCTCGGGACGATTGCGGATCAGTGCGGCAGTCACATTCGCGCGGCTGCATGTTTTGCCCGCGCTCAAGACCTTCCTCGACCAGCATCCGAATCTGAGTATCGACATTATCCTCGACGACCGCTCCATTGATCTGCTGGAACAGGGCGTCGACGTGGCGCTCCGCATGGGCACGCTCGACGACTCGACGATGACCGCGCGACGCATCCTGCGAGGACGGCGTCTGGTTGTCGGAACGCCGCGCTATTTCGAGGAAGCTGGCATTCCGGCGACACCGGCCGAGCTGAGCCGGCACCAGGCGATCGTTTACTCGCGGCGAGGCGGCGGTGAGTCGTGGTCATTCAGCCGCAACGATGGCGTCGAGGTCGCCGTGGCCGTGTCGGGCCGGGTAAGCGTCAGCGCCGCCGAGGGCATGCGCACGGCGGTGCTCGGGCATATGGGTCTCGCCGTGGCGTCGGAATGGATGTTCTCCCCCGAACTCGCCGACGGCACCGTGCAAGCCGTTCTCACCGAGTGGACGCTGCCGCCCATCGACGTCTGGGCAGTCTTCCCGTCCGGCCGCATGGCGACGACGAAGGCGCGCGCCTTCGTCGCTTTCGTCGAGCACCTGTTTGATGGGCAGGGCGGCCGCACTTCGTTAAGCGCCTGAAGTTCAATATCGCGGTACGGACACCCCGGTTCGGAAAAGCGCACTGCGAAGGAATAGAACCTATTCCTCGCCGGTTACTACCGCGCATGCAAACACCAGCGGACGATACGCATCAACCAGTGCATGAACGCATTGGCGCACATGCAGCAGTTCGCTAATCCCTGCACTCGGGCTGTGAGCGGACCCTTCAAAACTCATCATCGAGGTAATCGTGACTCAAGCCCTGAAAGGCAAACTCGCGCTCGTAACCGGCGCTTCTCGTGGTATCGGCGCTTCCATTGCAACCCGTCTCGCGCGGGACGGCGCATCGGTCATCGTCCACTATGCGTCGAATCGGGCACGCGCGGAGGCCGTGATCAAGGCAATCCGCGATGCGGGCGGCGAGGCTGAAGCAGTCGGTGCCGATCTGTCGAAGGCCGAGGGTGTGACGGCGCTGATCGATTCATTGAACGGTGTCTTCGGCGGCAAGTTCGAAGGCCGGCTCGACATCCTCGTCAACAACGCGGGTACCGTCGAATACGGACCGTTCCTCGAGTCGTCGGAGACGTCGTACGACACGCATTTCAACCTGAATGTACGGGCGCCGGTCGAACTGGCGAAGGACGCGGCACAGCGCATGATCAAGGCGAGCTGGGGACGCATCATCAATGTCGGCTCCGCTTTCGGCGAAGCAGCGCCGCTGCCTGGCGTAACCCTGTACATCGCTTCGAAATTCGCCATTCGGGGTTTCACACGTGGTCTTTCGCGCGAGCTCGGGAAGTACGGCGTGACCGTCAATGCTGTTCAGCCCGGCCCGATCGACACCGAACTGGCGCCCCAGCCCGGGACGGAAGACCACGCCACGATGACCAGGCTTGCCAGCGTGGGCCGCTTTGGCAAACCTGAAGAAATCGCCGCGGCGGTAGCGTATCTGGCGAGCCCCGAAGCAGGCTACACAACCGGTGAGAGTCTGACGGTCGATGGTGGGTGGATTGCCTGAAGAAGCCGAAGAGCGGTTTCGCTGGCACGCTGCCAGGCGCTGATTGACTGGCAGAAGCGGCTTCGGGTGGCAAAACAGACCCCAGCCCCCCCGGCGCGAGCCAGGGG